>CAMFBN010000015.1 GCA_945948535.1 uncultured Clostridia bacterium | reverse complement strand
TATGCGCGCCATGGCTGCCGCTATCGGTAAGCTGCCCCACGGTCAGCTGAAAAAGGTTCTGACCGAGGATATCGTTGCCATCCTGGCGAAATACGGGGTGGTGATCTCATGACGATGGCGCAGAAACAGTGCCTGTTGCGCTACTTAGGCTATTACGCCGGGGACATTGACGGCATCTGGGGCGAGCAGTCCCAGCGGGCAACCATCGACTTTCAGCGGGCGTACATGGACACCGTGGACGGCATCTTCGGCCCGGAGACTGAAAAGCGGATTCTTGAGGTCATCGCCACCGGGGAGCAGCCGAAGGAAAGTGTCAACATTGACACCGCCCCGGACTGGTGGAAGGATATCCACTATTTCACCCGGGCGGAGTTCCGGTGCCCCTGCGGCAAGTGCGGCGGCTTCCCGGCGGAGCCGGACAAGCGCCTCGTCCGGCTGGCGGACAAGGTTCGGGCGCATTTTGACGCACCTGCCACGGTTTCCAGCGGCGTGCGCTGTCAGGCACACAATGACGAGCTACCCGGTTCCACGAAAAACAGCTACCACATCACGGGAAAGGCGATGGACTTCTGCGTCCGGGGCGTTCCCGGGGCGAAGCTGCTGGCCTACGTCAAGACCCTGCCTGTGCACTACACATACCAGATCAACGGGTCTGATTTTGTCCATATGGACGTCACTTAGGAGGAGTTACCAATGGAGAGCATTGTCACCGCAATCATCACCGGCGCCGTTACACTGGTTGGCGTTCTGATCGCAAACGGCAAGTCTCAGGCCGTCACGGAAACCAAGTTGGACGAGTTGACCCGGGAAGTCCGGGAGCACAACAACTTCGCCCGACGGATGCCCGTGGTGGAGGAGCAGATCAAGGTCATCAATCATAGGATCGAGGATCTGGAAGAAATCAATAAACACAATTAGTGTGCTCATCGTTGGCACCATCTTTTTCATTGCCAAAAGCGTATTTACCGTTAAAGTAGGGGTAAAAACTGAAAAAACACCACGGAATCAAACTTCCGTGGTGTTTCATTCATGGTGACCCGTACGGGAATCGAACCCATGTTACCGCCGTGAAAGGGCGGTGTCTTAACCGCTTGACCAACGGGCCTGGTAGCGGCAATCTGATTCGAACAGATGACATACCGGGTATGAACCGGCTACTCTACCAACTGAGTTATGCCGCCATGTGGTCAAAGGATTTCGGGCACCGCCGAAATCAGCTTCATCAGTATATCCTAAGATGTACGTTTTGTCAAGAATTATTTTTGTTTTTTCACAGAATTATTGGGAATACTTTCCGAGAGGTGGTTCGTGTGAAAATCGGAAAGTATCTGACTCTGTTCTGCGTAGGAGGCAGCGCTTATGTGGGGCTGGAGCTAATGTACCGGGGCCGCAGTCACATCAGTATGTTCGGTGCGGGCGGGCTGTGCTTCTTGCTGCTGGGCCGGCTGCGCAGACGGCCCATTTCCGTGCCCGCCAAGCTGGGCGCGGGCGCGGGCACCATCACGGCGGTGGAGCTGGCCACGGGCCTGCTGGTAAACCGGAATTTTGCCGTCTGGGATTACCGGGGCCAGCCGGGGAATTTTCTGGGCCAGGTCTGCCCCATGTTTACAGCCCTGTGGGTTCCCATCAGCGCGGCGGGGATGGCGCTGTACGGCTGGGCCGAGGCGGGGCTGGACAGGCTGTCCGGGCACCAATCGATTTAAAAAATCGATAAAATCATATCGAAATCAACGGAAATTGTTTGAAACACCGTAAAATCTAGTTGAAGCTGTGTAAAATTTGTGTGAAATCTATAAAAAACACACATTTTCCTATAGTATGCTTCATTGACGGCAGGCCGGATTTCTGCTATGATAAGGCCGTGCCCGAAAAAGGGTAAGGAACATTCCCGGAAGGAGGCATTCCTATGAATATGGCTGCAATTGTGTGGCTGGTGCTGATGGTGGTATTTCTGGCAGCGGAGGCGTCAACCGTGAGCATGGTATCCCTGTGGTTCGCGGCGGGCGCTCTGATTGCGCTGCTGACGGCTCTTGCGGGGGGGCTGCGTGGCTGCAGACCCTGCTGTTTCTGGCGGTGTCCGCGGGACTGCTGCTGGCGCTGCGCCCGCTGGCGAAAAAATACCTGTCGCCAAAGCTCACGGCAACCAATGTGGACAGCGTGGTGGGCTCCACGGGCCTCGTGACCGCCGCCATCGACAATGTGTCCGCTGTGGGACAGGTGAAGCTGGGGGCCATGGAGTGGACGGCCCGGAGCACCTCAGGACAGCCCATCCCGGCGGGGACGCTGGTGAAGGTGGACAGAATTGAGGGCGTGAAAGCTTTCGTTTCCCCTGCGGAGGTTCCCGCAAACGTATAAAAAATCGGAAAGAATAACAGGAGGTACATACAATGCTGATTATTTTCATTATTGCCATCATCGCGCTGATTATCGTGGTCAGCAACATCGCTGTGGTTCAGCAGTCCCGGGCGTACGTCATCGAGCGGCTGGGCGCGTTCCAGACCGTGTGGGGCGTGGGCCTGCACTTCAAGGTGCCCTTCATTGACCGCATCGCCCGCCGTGTCTCCCTCAAGGAGCAGGTGCTGGACTATCCCCCTCAGCCCGTTATCACCAAGGATAACGTCACCATGCAGATTGACACCGTGGTGTATTTCCAGATCACCGACCCCAAGCTGTACGCCTACGGCGTGGAGCAGCCCATGGCGGCCATGGAGACCCTGACCGCTACCACCCTGCGTAACATCATCGGCGATCTGGAGCTGGACCAGACCCTGACCTCCCGCGACGTAGTCAACACCAAAATGCGGGCCATTCTGGACGAGGCCACCGATCCCTGGGGCATCAAGGTCAACCGGGTGGAGCTGAAGAACATCCTGCCGCCCCAGGACATTCAGAACTCCATGGAGAAGCAGATGAAGGCCGAGCGTGACCGCCGTCAGGCCATCCTGCAGGCCGAGGGTCAGAAGAAGTCCGCCATCCTGATTGCCGAGGGCGAGAAGGAGTCCGCCATCCTCCGGGCCAGCGCCGAGAAGGAAGCAGCCATCCTGAAGGCAGAGGCCGAAAAGCAGGCCGCCATCCTCCGGGCCGACGGCGAGGCACAGGCCATCATGGCGGTGCAGAAGGCCATGGCGGATTCTCTGGCGCTGCTGAACGAGAAGGCACCCAACGACTCCGTTCTCAAGCTGAAGGCCATCGAGGCCATGCAGAAGGTTGCCGATGGCAAGGCCACCAAGATCATCATTCCCAGCGAAATGCAGGGACTGGTGGGCATGGCCAGCGGCATCGTGGAGACAGTCAAGGAGAAGTAACTGTTCCATATTCCCCCCCGGCTTTTGCAAAGCCGGGGGCTTTGTTTTGCGCAGAAATATCGAAAGCAGGGCAGGGTGCTGTCCCCCGCCGTGCGGTAGGATGAAAAAACCGCACCGTTCAATGGGAAAATGGATTCATCTGCCCGAAATCCATGGGATTTTTGGAAACAAAGGATGATCCCTACGACTGGTTTCTTTGTATGTTTCGTTCATGTTGTATCGATAAAAACGGAATGAAGTACAAGTTTTTGTAAGTTATGAATAAAAATGTGGACAAATTGAGAAAAGTGCGCTATGATGTATGCGAAGACTTGCGGCTCGTTCCGCGAAATTTGAAAGAGGTGAAGAAACATGGCGTTTTCCTTTTTCGGCGGGGTGCACCCCAAAGAAAACAAATGGTACGCGTGCGACAAGGAAACCCAGGTATTTCCGGAGCCGGACATCGTTGTGATCCCTATGGCGCAGCATATCGGCGCGCCCTGTAAGCCCCTGGTCGCCAAGGGTGATCTGGTGACCAAGGGTCAGAAGATCGGCGACAATCAGGGCCTGTGCGTTCCGATTCACGCTTCCGTTTCCGGCAAGGTGAAAGCGGTGGAGATGCGGCCCCACACCAACGGCAGCACCGTGCTGAGCGTTGTGATCGAAAACGACCATCTGGACACGCTGTGCGAGGATATTAAGCCCCGCACCCAGGAGGAAGTGGATGCCCTGACCCCGGAGCAGCTGGTGGATATCATTCATGAAGCGGGCATCGTCGGTATGGGCGGCGCGACCTTCCCCACCCACGTCAAGCTCTCCGGCGGCATCGGCAAGGTGGACACTGCCATCGTCAACGCGGGCGAGTGCGAGCCTTACATCACGGCGGATGACCGGCTGTGCCGGGAGCATCCGGAGCAGGTTGTCAAGGGCCTTCAGATCATCATGAAGATCTTCGGCCTGAAGGAAGGACATATCGGCATCGAGGACAACAAGCCCGAGGCCATCGCCGCGCTGAAGACTGCCGCCACCGAAGGCATCATTGTGAATGTGCTGCCTGCCAAGTACCCCCAGGGTGCTGAAAAGCAGCTGATCTACGCCGTCACCGGCAGGGAAGTGCCCTCCGGCGGACTGCCCGCGGCTGTGGGCTGCGCGGTGTTCAACGCCGCCACTACCCGGGCCATCTGCGAGGCGGTCTATGACGGCATGCCCCTGATTCAGAGAATCGTGACGGTTTCCGGCGACATTCTCATGGAGCCGAAAAACCTGCTGGTGCCCATCGGCACCGCCTTCAACGATCTTATCGAGGCCTGCGGACGGAACGAGAATCCCTACAAGGTTCTCTCCGGCGGCCCCATGATGGGCGTTGCTCAGTATGACCTGAACGTTCCCACCATCAAGGGCGTCAACGCCGTCACGGTGCTGGGCAGAAACAACCACCACTTTGTGGAGGACCCCCACTGCCTGCGCTGCGGCAAGTGCATCGACGCCTGCCCCATGAAGCTGATGCCTGTGCTCATGTACAAGGCCTGGCAGAACGGCGACGTGGAGGAAATGAAGAAGAACAACATTATGGACTGCATCGAGTGCGGCTCCTGCGCCTACACCTGTCCCGCCAGCGTGCCGCTGGTTCTGGGCTTCCGGGTGGCAAAGCAGGTCATCCGCAACGCGTCCGCGCCGGTGAAGAAATAAGGAGGTGGAAATCAGATGGCACAGATGAAATACTTTTATGAGCTGACGATTTCCAGCTCGCCCCACGCTCACAGCCCCGTTACCACCCGCACCATCATGCGCGATGTCTTGATCGCTCTGGCCCCCGCACTGCTGGGTTCCATCTACTTCTTCGGCTTCCGGGCGCTGATGGTCACGCTGGTCAGCGCGGCGGCCTGTGTGTTCTTTGAGTGGCTGTACTGCCAGATTCTGAAGAAGCCCTGCAAGACCTACGACCTGTCCGCCTGCGTCACCGGCGTGCTGCTGGCCTTTGTGTGCCCCGTGACCATTCCCTACTGGACCATCATTCTGGGCGACGCCTTTGCCATCCTGCTGGTGAAGATGCTCTTCGGCGGTCTGGGCAAGAACATTGTGAACCCTGCCCTTGCCGGACGTGCCTTTATGTTCAGCTGGCCCGTGCTCATGAGCAACTGGGTTAAGGTGGGCTTCAGCAACGCCGCCGGCATCGTCTCCACGGCTGACGCGGTTACCGCCGCTACCCCTCTGGCCAGCCTGCATCAGGGCGTGATGTGCTCCGAGTCCATCGGCGCGCTGTTCCTGGGCAACGTGGGTGGCTGCATCGGCGAGACTTCCGCGCTGCTGCTGCTCATCGGGTTTGTGTACTTACTGATCCGGAAGGTGATTTCCGCCCGGATTCCTGTGACCTATATCCTCACCGTTGCGATTCTGACCTTCCTGTTCCCCCGGGGCAATGACCGCATTGCCTGGATGGCGGCGCAGGTCTTCGGCGGCGGTCTGATGCTGGGCGCCATCTTCATGGCTACCGACTATGTGACCTCCCCCGTGACCAAGCTGGGCCAGATCGTCTATGCCGTGGGCTGCGGCGTTCTGACCGTGATGATCCGCTACTTCGGCGGCTATAACGAGGGCGTTTCCTACGCCATCCTGTGCATGAACGTCTGCACAGTCCTGCTTGATAAGATCGGCCGCCCCGTGAAGTTCGGCGCGCCCAAGAAGGAGGCGGCGAAATAATGAAGACTGAAAGTAGTGCTGCATACATCGCCCGTCTGGCGATCACCCTGCTGCTGATCACCGCCGTTGTGGCGGCGGCGCTGGCGGCGGTCAACTCCGTCACCGCTCCGAAGATTCAGGCAATCAACGAGCAGAAGACCCAGACCGCCATTGAGGCGGTGCTCCCCGGCGGTGGTGAGGAAATTGCCTTCACCGATGACACCGGCCTTGTATCCACGGTCTACAAGGGCCAGTCCGGCTACGCCGTGGAGGTGACGCCCTCCGGCTTTAACGGCACCGTCACCATGATGGTGGGCGTGGACAATGCTGGCAAGGTGCTGGGCATATCCGTCGTCAACCATACGGAAACCGCCGGTCTGGGCGCTGAGGCTGCTTCTCAGGGCGCTGCGGGTACTGCCTTCCGGAGCCAGTTCACCGGTATGAGCGGCAGTGTTTCCGTCACCAAGGACGGCGGTCAGGTGGACGCCCTCACCGGCGCGACTATCACCTCCCGGGCGGTCTGCACCGGTGTCAATGCCGCGCTGAACGCCGTGGCAAAGCTGGGTTAAGGAGGTACTTCGAATGGATTTCAAGAAACAGTTCAAAGAGGGCCTGCTGACCAAAAACCCGGTGCTGGTTCAGCTGCTGGGCATGTGCTCCACCCTCGCCATCACCACCAGCCTGTTTAACGGCATCGGCATGGGTCTGGCGGTTACCGCAATCCTCATCTGTTCCAACGTGCTGATCTCCGCCCTGCGGAACTTCATCCCCTCTCAAATTCGTATCGCGGCCTACATTACCATCATCGCGGGCTTCGTCACCATCGTTGACCTGGCGCTACAGGCCTTTATTCCCGCGCTAAGCGCTTCTCTGGGTGTGTTCATTCCTCTGATCGTGGTCAACTGCATCGTTCTGGGCCGGGCGGAAGCCTTCGCCTCCAAGAACACTGTGGCGGCCTCCGCTGTGGACGGCCTGTGTCAGGGCATCGGCTATACCTGCGCGCTGATTATCGTCTGCGTCATCCGGGAGCTGCTGGGCAAGGGCACCTTCGGCGGCGGCATCCTGAACGGCGGCGAGGGCATTCGCCTGATCCCCGCCCAGTTCCCCGCCATGCAGATGGTCATGCCTGTGGGCGGCTTCCTGGTGCTGGGCTTTGTCATCGCCGGTTCCCAGAAGCTCATGAAGCATCTGGAAATGAAGAATAAGAAGAAGGAGGCGGCGAAGTAATGGAAGCGATTATCGGCATTATCCTCAGCGCCCTGCTGAGCCAGAACTTCATTCTTGTTAAATTCTACGGCATCTGCCCCTTCATGGGCGTTTCCAAGAAGATCGACACCGCTGTCGGCATGGGCATGGCCGTTACCTTCGTCATGGCCCTGGCCTCCGCCGCCTGCTACCTCATTAACCTGCTGCTGGTTATGCTGGGCCTGGAATATATGCAGACCGTGGCCTTCATTCTGGTCATCGCGGCTCTCGTGCAGGTTGTGGAAATGTTCCTGAAAAAGTTTGTCCCCGCCCTGTATAAGGCCCTGGGCGTGTTCCTGCCCCTGATCACCACCAACTGCGCGGTTCTCGGCGTGGTGCTGGTGAACGTGCAGGCCGGCTACAACTTCCTGCTGAGCGTGGTCAACGGCGCTGCCGGCGGTCTGGGCTTTACGCTGGCTATCGTCCTGTTCGCTTCCGTCCGGGAGCGGGTGGACAAGACCGACTGCCCGGAGTGCTTCAAGGGCTTCCCCATCGCGCTGATCGCCGCCGGTCTGCTGGCGCTGGCGTTCATGGGCTTCTCCGGCCTGAAGATTTTCTAAGGAGGCGCGGTGTATGGATATTTTGATTGCGATTGCGATTCTGGGCGGTCTGGGACTGGTCTTCGGACTGGTGCTGGCGGCTGCCTCCAAGGTGTTTTATGTAGAGACGGACCCCCGTCTGGATCAGCTCAATGCGTGCCTGCCCGGCGCCAACTGCGGCGGCTGCGGGTTTGCCGGCTGCGGCGCTTATGCCGAGGCGGTGCTGAAGGGCGAGGCCCCGGTGGGCAAATGCGCCTCCGGCGGCAATGAGTGCGCACAGGCCATGGCCGCCATCATGGGCGTTCAGGCCGAGGCGGTGACCCGGAAGGTAGCGCTGGTGTGCTGCTCCGGCGCAAGAAGCTTCGATGCCGAGGGCAATCTGACCAAGGGCGCAAAGATGAAGGCCAACTATGAGGGCTTCCACGACTGCCTGGCGGCCTCCAAGGTCGGCGGCAGCGGCCCCCTGTCCTGCAAGTACGGCTGCCTGGGCTACGGCTCCTGCACGAGAGCCTGCAAGTACGGCGCCATCTCCGTGAAGAACGGCGTGGCTGTGGTGGACGAGGATCTGTGCGTTGGCTGTATGGCCTGTGCCGCCGTCTGTCCCAGAAAGCTGATCGTTCCCGTGGAGCCCAACCGGAATGTGGTCATCGCCTGCAGCTCTCTGTCCAAGGGCGCTACCACCAACCGGGCCTGCAGCGTGGGCTGCATTGGCTGCGGCAAGTGCGTCAAGAACTGCCCCAAGGGTGCCATCACCGTTACCAACAATCTGGCCCAGATCGACTACACCAAGTGCGACAACTGCGGTCAGTGCGCTTCCGTCTGCCCGAAGGGCCTGATTAAGGACTCCAAGGTGGAGGAGCTTGGCGAGCCTAAGCCGGTCATTACCCCCGCGCAGTAAGGAGTGTTTCGGAGGGGTATAGGGGGGCTATCAACCCCTATCCCCTCCCTAACAGATAAAGAAGAAGAAACAGAATAAGAAAAAGAAATAGATACAGATATAGAAACACAGACGGGGCTTCGCCCTCACTGATTGTGTCAAAGGTGAAAAGCGCCGCCCGGTGGGATTCCATCGGGCGGCGTGATTTATGGTGAAAATTGGCGTAAAAAAACGAGGCATAAGCCCCGGAATTGTGGAAATTATTCATTGACAAAAATTGCGCCGAATGATATAATGATTGTCCATACTGTGATACTATGCCTATTTGCGGATTTTTCCTCTTAACATGGTCATTTTAGCACAGGAACGGGCGGCTGTCAAGCAGTAAATTCATCAAATTCGACAACCGCGCCAAGCGTATCATAAGCAACACACAACTCGAAAGAAAGGCTGTGATGATCCATATGGCAATGGTCAAGGACGTAATGTTCGGCAAGACCATGCGTAAATCTTACGCGAAGTATGAAGAGATCCTGGAAATCCCCAATATGCTGAAAATCCAGAAGGACTCCTATCAGTGGTTCCTGGATACCGGTTTGCGGGAGGTCTTCCGGGATGTAGGCACCATTACCGACTTCTCCGGCAAGCTGGAGCTTTCCTTCCTGGACTACACCATGGAGGACAAAGCCAAGTACACCATTGAGGAGTGCAAGGAGCGGGACGCCACCTACGCCAAGCCCATCAAGGTGCGGGTCCGCCTGCGCAATACGGAGACCGGCGAAATCAAGGAGCAGGAAATCTTCATGGGCGATTTCCCTGTGATGACCAATGGCGGCACCTTTGTGATTAACGGCGCGGAGCGCGTCATTATCACCCAGATCGTCCGCAGCCCCGGTATGTACTACGGCCATGAGGTGGATAAGGCGGATCAGCACACCTATACCGCGACGGTGATTCCCTACCGCGGCGCCTGGCTGGAATACGAGACCGACAACTCCGACGTGTTCTGGGTTCGTATCGACAAGAACCGCAAGCTGCCCATTACCTGCCTGATTCGGGCGCTGGGCGTGGAGACGGACGAGCAGATCAAGGCCATGTTCGGCGAGGATGCCCGGATTCTGGCGACCCTCGACAAGGACCCCTGCAAGACGAAGGAAGAGTCTTTGCTTGAAATCTACCGCCGTCTCCGGCCCGGTGAGCCTCCCACGGTGGAGACCGCTACCGCCCATCTGGAGGGCCTGCTGTTCGACGCCCATCGTTACGACGTGAGCAAGGTGGGCCGTTACAAGTTCAACAAGAAGATGGACATCTGGAGCCGCCTGTCCGGTCAGGAAGCGGCGGAGCCCATTGCCGACCCCATGACCGGCGAAATTCTGGTCATGCCCGGCGAGTTCATCTCCCGCGCTCAGGCCCACGAGCTGAGCAAGCGCGGTGTCAACGAGGCTGTTGTCAAGGTGGGCGACAGCAACGTCAAGGTGTTCTCCAACAACATGGTGGATATGTCCGGCTTCGTGGACTTCGATCCCAAGCAGTACGGCATTACCGAGAAGGTCTACTTCCCCGTACTGAAGGAAATGCTGGAATCCGTCCCCGCTGACGGCTGGAAGGACGCCATTGCCGAGCGCTTTACCGACCTGATTCCCAACCACATCATTGTGGACGACATCATGGCCTCCATTAACTACCTGAACTGCGTGGCTGTGGGCATCGGCACCCCGGATGATATCGACCATCTGGGCAACCGCCGTCTGCGCTGCGTGGGCGAGCTGCTGCAGAACCAGTTCCGCATCGGTTTCAGCCGACTGGATCGTGTCATTCGTGAGCGCATGACCGTGCAGGATCTGGACACCGTGACCCCCCAGAGCCTGATTAACATCCGGCCTGTCACGGCGGTCATCAAGGAATTCTTCGGTTCTTCTCCCCTGTCTCAGTTCATGGATCAGAATAACCCCCTGTCTGAGCTGACCCACAAGCGCCGTCTGTCCGCTCTGGGCCCCGGCGGTTTGAGCCGTGACCGGGCTTCCTTCGATGTGCGTGATATTCACTACACCCACTACGGCCGTATGTGCCCCATCGAGACCCCCGAAGGTCCCAACATCGGCCTGATTAACTATCTGGCGACCTTCGCCAAGATCAACGAGTACGGCTTCGTGGAGGCTCCCTACCGGAAGGTGGACAAGGCTACCGGCTTTGTTACCAAGGATGTGGAGTATATGACCGCCGATGTGGAGGATGATTACTACATCGGTCAGGCCAACGAGCCGCTGGACGAAAACGGCTGTCTGGCAAACGCCCGTATCACCTGCCGTCACCGCAACGAAATCATTGAGGTGGACCGGAGCATGATCGATTATATCGACGTGTCTCCCAGAATGATGATCTCCATCGCCACCTCCTTCATTCCCTTCCTGCAGAACGACGACGCCAACCGTGCCCTGATGGGCGCCAACATGCAGCGTCAGGCCGTTCCTCTGATGACCACCGAGCCGCCCATCGTTGCCACCGGCATTGAGCACAAGGCGGCTGTGGATTCCGAGGTCTGCATCAAGGCCAAGGGCCCCGGTGTTGTCACTGCCGTGTCCGCTTCCTCCATTACCGTGAGGTATGACAGCGGTGAAACCTGTGTCCACACCCTGATTAAGTTCGCCCGGTCTAACGCCGGCACCTGCATCAACCAGCGGCCCATCGTGGTGGTCGGCGAGCGGGTGGATACCGAGCAGATCATTGCCGACGGCCCTGCCTGCTCCGGCGGCGAGGTGGCCCTGGGCAAGAACGTGCTCATCGGCTTCGTGACCTGGGAAGGCTACAACTACGAGGACGCTATTTTGCTGAATGAGCGTCTGGTTCGGGAGGACGTGTTCACCTCCGTCCACATCGAGGAGTACGAGACCGAGGCCCGGGACACCAAGCTTGGCCCCGAGGAAATCACCCGGGACATCCCCAACGTGGGCGAGGACACCCTGAAGGATCTGGACGAAGACGGCATCATCCGCGTGGGCGCGGAGGTTCATGCCGGCGACTATCTGGTTGGTAAGGTTACCCCCAAGGGCGAGACCGAGCTGACCCCCGAGGAGCGCCTGCTGCGGGCTATCTTCGGCGAGAAGGCAAGAGAAGTCCGGGATACCTCCCTGAAGGTGCCCCACGGCACCAGCGGCATCGTGGTGGACGTGAAGGTCTTCACCAAGGAGAATTCCGACGAGCTGGCTCCCGGCGTTACCAAGTCCGTCCGGGTGTATCTGGCCCAGAAGCGGAAAATCGGCGTGGGCGACAAGATGGCTGGCCGCCACGGCAACAAGGGCGTCGTGTCCCGTGTTCTGCCGGAGGAGGATATGCCCTTCCTGCCCGACGGCACTCCGCTGGACATCGTGCTGAACCCCCTGGGCGTGCCTTCCCGTATGAACATCGGTCAGGTGCTGGAGGTCCATCTGGGCTACGCTGCCAAGGCGCTGGGCTGGAAGGTCGCCACTCCCGTGTTCGACGGCGCCAACGAGAAGGACATCCGGGAGACCCTGAAGCTGGCAGGCCTGCGGGAGGACGGCAAGACCATCCTGTACGACGGCCGTACCGGCGAGCCCTTCGATAACCTGGTCACCGTGGGCTATCCCTACTACCTGAAGCTGCACCATCTGGTTGACGATAAGATTCACGCCCGTTCCACCGGCCCCTACGCGCTGGTTACCCAGCAGCCTCTGGGCGGCAAGGCACAGTTCGGCGGCCAGCGTTTCGGCGAAATGGAGGTCTGGGCGCTGGAAGCTTACGGCGCGGCCTATACCCTGCAGGAAATCCTCACCGTCAAGTCCGACGACGTCACCGGACGTGTCAAGACCTACGAGGCCATCGTCAAGGGCGCCAACATCCCCAAGCCCGGCGTGCCCGAATCCTTTAAGGTTCTGGTCAAGGAGCTGCAGGCCCTGTGTCTGGATATCCGCGTGCTGGATGAAAACGGCAATGAGATCGAGCTGAAGGACGACGATGATGACGATGAGGTCGTCTACGCCGCCGATGCCACCAACGACGTGGTAGTCGGTTCCACCGATGAGGTGCTGGATGCTGGCTTCGTCATTGACGAGGACAGCCCTGAGGATATTATGGATGTGTTCGGCGACATGGATGCCGACAACGAAGAATAAGGA
This sequence comes from uncultured Clostridia bacterium, assembly GCA_945948535.1. Taxonomy (GTDB): domain Bacteria; phylum Bacillota; class Clostridia; order Oscillospirales; family Oscillospiraceae; genus Faecousia. The sequence goes on along the minus strand of CAMFBN010000015.1, from coordinate 42,230 downwards.
GGCTACACATGGCAGATGCCACCTTTGATGCCATTAAAATTGGCATTGCGTCCCCGGAGATGATCCGGCAGTGGTCCTATGGCGAGGTCAAGAAGCCCGAGACCATCAACTACCGCACCCTGAAGCCGGAGCGGGATGGTCTGTACTGCGAGCGGATTTTCGGACCTACCAAGGACTGGGAGTGCCACTGCGGCAAGTATAAAAAGATCAAGTATAAGGGCAAGATCTGCGACCGCTGCGGCGTCGAGGTCACCAAGTCCAAGGTGCGCCGGGAGCGCATGGGCCACATCGAGCTGGCCGCTCCCTGCAGCCACATCTGGTATTTCAAGGGCATCCCCTCTCGGATGGGTCTGGTGCTGGACATCAGCCCCAAGGTTCTGGAGAAGGTGCTGTATTTCGCGGCCTATATCGTCACCGATCCCGGTGACGCGCCTCTGGCCCGGAATCAGGTGCTCACCGAGAAGGAGTACCGGGATATGCGGGAGAAGTATGAGGACGACTTCAAGGCCGGTATGGGCGCGGAGGCCATCAAGGAGCTGCTGGAGCAGATCGATCTGGACCAGCTGTCTAACCAGCTGCGGGAGGAACTGAAAACCGCTTCCTCCCAGAAGAAGCTGCGCCTTGTCAAGCGGCTGGAGGTCGTGGAAGCCTTCCGGGAGTCCGGCAACAAGCCCAGCTGGATGATTATGGACGTGCTGCCTGTGATTCCACCGGATATCCGTCCCATGATTCAGCTGGACGGCGGACGGTTCGCCACCTCCGACCTGAACGACCTGTACCGCCGGGTCATCAACCGGAACAACCGTCTGAAGCGGCTGGTGCAGCTCCACGCCCCCGACATCATCATCCGCAACGAGAAGCGGATGCTGCAGGAGGCTGTGGACGCCCTCATCGACAACGGCCGCCGGGGCCGCGCCGTCACCGGCGCCAACAACCGGGCGCTGAAGTCCCTTTCCGATATGCTCAAGGGCAAGCAGGGCCGGTTCCGTCAGAATCTGCTGGGCAAGCGTGTGGACTATTCCGGACGTTCCGTTATCGTCGTCGGCCCTGAGCTGAAGCTGTATCAGTGCGGCGTGCCCAAGGAAATGGCCATCGAGCTGTTCCGGCCCTTCGTTATGAAGAAGCTGGTGTCCGACGGTCTGGCCAACAACATCAAGTCCGCCAAGAAGATGATCGACAAGGGCAAGACCGAGGTCTGGGACGCTCTGGACGACATCATTAAGGATCGCCCCGTTATGCTGAACCGCGCGCCGACCCTGCACCGTCTGGGCATTCAGGCCTTCGAGCCGGTGCTGGTGGAGGGCCGCGCCCTGAAGCTGCACCCCCTGTGCTGCACCGCCTTCAACGCCGACTTTGACGGCGACCAGATGGCTATTCACGTGCCCCTGTCTCCCGAGGCTCAGGCCGAGGCGAGAATGCTGATGCTGTCCGCCAACAACCTGCTCCGGCCGCAGGACGGCAAGCCCGTCACCGTGCCCACCCAGGATATGATTCTGGGCGCTTACTACCTGACCTACACCCGTCTGGGCAAGGCCGAGAAGGGCGCGGAAGAAGTGTTCGTCACCAGCGCCGGTGACACCAACCTGCCGGTGAATGAAATTGTGGACGCGGACGAGTTTGTCGCCGCCAACAAGGCCGCCAAGGCCGAGGGAAAGGCCATTGCCAAGTTCCGTCCCATCCACAACTACTCCTCCGTCAACGAGGCCATCGCGGCCTACGCCGACGGCGCGGTTGGCCTGCACGCCCCCATCCGGGTGCGCTACGGCAAGGAAATCGACGGCGTGATGCAGTATCGCATCATTGACGCCACCGTGGGCCGCCTGATCTACAATGAGCCGATTCCGCAGGATCTGGGCTTTGTGGATCGCTCCGATCCCGCCCATGCCTTCGATCTGGAAGTGGACTTCCTGGTTGGCAAGAAGCAGCTGGGCAAGATCATCGACAAGTGCATCCGGGTCCACGGCTTCACCATCGCCACCGAGATGCTGGACCGCATCAAGGCTCTGGGCTACAAGTACTCCACCAAGGGCGCTATCTCCGTGTCCATCGCGGACATGGTGGTGCCTGAGATCAAGTACGAGCTGGTGAAGGCTGCCGAGGGCAAGGTCGTTGAAATCGAAAACTACTACCGTCAGGGCTTTATCACCAACGACGAGCGCTACCGTCTGGTGGTTCAGCAGTGGGAAAAGACCACCAAGGACGTCACCGATGCCCTGCAGGGCAATCTGGACGAGTTCAACCCCATCTACATGATGGCGGACTCCGGCGCCCGTGGTTCTATGGCCCAGATTCGTCAGCTGGCCGGTATGCGCGGCCTGATGGCTGATACCGCCGGCCGTACCATCGAGATCCCCGTTAAGGCGAACTTCCGTGAAGGCCTGTCCGTTCTGGAGTACTTCATTTCCTCCAGAGGCGCCCGGAAGGGCATGACCGATACCGCTCTGCGTACCGCGGACTCCGGTTACCTGACCCGCCGAATGGTGGATGTCTCTCAGGACGTCATCATCCGCCAGCACGACTGCGGCACCAATCACGGTATCTGGGTGGGCGCTGTGTACGACAAGAACGGCGACATCATCGACACCTTCGGCAACCGCATCCGGGGCCGTTATCCCGTGCACGACGTGGTGGATCCCGCTACCGGCGAGGTGCTCCACTCCAGGAACGTGATGATGATGCCCGAGGACGCCGCCAAATTCGAGAAGGCCGGCATTACCAAAATTTATATCCGCACCATTCTGGCCTGCCGTGCCCGTGTGGGTGTCTGTGCCAAGTGCTACGGCATGAACCTGGCTACCTCCAAGGAAGTGGATCTGGGCGAGGCCGTCGGCATCATCGCCGCCCAGTCCATCGGTGAGCCCGGTACCCAGCTGACCATGCGTACCTTCCACTCCGGCGGCGTTGCCGGTGACGATATCACTCAGGGTCTTCCCCGAGTCGAGGAGCTGTTTGAGGCCCGTCGTCCCAAGAAGATGGCCCAGATCTCCGAGATTACCGGCGTCGTCAGCATCGACGACACCCACCGCACCGCGCTGCGTAACATCACCGTTACCGCCGAGGACGGCGAGGTCAAGGTTTATCAGGTGCCCTACTCTGTGGGCCTGAAGGTTGCCCACGGCAAGGTCGTGGAAAAGGGCCAGCCCATCACCGACGGCGCTCTGTACCCCCAGGACGTGCTTCGCATTTCCGGCGTGGAGGCTGTTCAGGATTATCTGGTGCAGTCCGTTCAGGCGGTGTACCGTCAGCAGGGCGTTGAAATCAACGATAAGCACATTGAGGTCATCATCCGTCAGATGATGCGCAAGGTGCGGGTGGAGGACCCCGGCGACACCAACCTGCTGTCCGGCAGCACCATCGATATCTTCGAATTCGAGGATGCCAACGCTGCCATTCAGGCCCGGATCGATGCCGGTGAGACCGAGCTGCGCAAGGCCGAGTCCACCGCCATTCTGCTGGGTATCACTAAGGCGGCTCTCGCCACCGACTCCTTCCTGTCCGCCGCCTCCTTCCAGGAGACCACCAAGGTGCTCACCGACGCCGCCATCAAGGGCAAGGTGGACCATCTGGTTGGTCTGAAGGAGAACGTGCTGATCGGCAAGCTGATTCCCGCCGGTTCCGGCCTGATGGCCTACCGGGATTATCAGCCCGGCGCCACGCCCGAGGCCCGGATTCCCGAGGAAGTGCTCGAGAACGCAATGAACTAAACCATAAGGCCGCCGCCGTCAGACGGCGGCCTTCGCGTATTTCCAGACAGAAAACCGAAAAGGGGACTGCTCCATGCTCTTTAATTCCTACGTCTTCATCCTGCTGTTTCTGCCCCTGTGCCTGACCGGGTACTTTGGGCTGAACCATTTCCGGCGGTATTTCCTCGCCCTTGGGTTTTTGTTGGGTATGTCCCTGTGGTTTTACGGCTACTTCAATCCCAGCTATCTTCTGATTATTATTGTCTCCATTGTTCTCAATTACGGCATTACCCGCCTTATGGGGAAGACAGAGGGAAAGACAGCCCGCAGGGTGGAGCTGACGGCGGCGCTGCTGGCGAATTTCGGGATGCTGTTCTACTTTAAATATTTCGACTTTTTCATCAGCAATGTGAACAGCCTGTTCGCATCCCAGATCCCGCTGCGGCACATTGTGCTGCCCCTGGGCATCAGCTTTTTTACCTTCCAGCAGGTGTCCTATGTGATCGACGCCTACCGGGGGCAGACGGGCAACTACAGTTTCCTGCAATATGCCGCTTATGTGGCCTACTTTCCCCAGCTCATCGCCGGGCCCATCGTGACCCATGACGAGCTAATCCCGCAGTTTCTGGACGAGAATCGAAAGCGGTTTCAATGGGAGAATTTTTCTCCCGGCCTGTTCCTGTTTACGCTGGGCCTTGCCAAGAAGGTGCTGATTGCCGACACCTTCGGAAAAGTGGCGGACTGGGGCTTCGGGGATATTCCCGGGCTGGGCACGGTCAGCGCGGCTCTGGTCATGCTGGCCTACACCTTCCAGATTTATTTCGACTTCAGCGGCTACTGCGACATGGCAATGGGGCTGGGAAAAATGATGAATTTTGAACTTCCCGCCAACTTTGATAAGCCCTACCGTGCCCTGTCCATTTCGGAATTCTGGAAGCGCTGGCACAAAACCCTGACCCGGTTCTTTACCCGGTATCTGTACATCCCCCTTGGCGGCAGCCGAAAGGGCACGGCACGAACCTGCGTGAACGTGATGATCGTGTTCCTGTGCAGCGGCCTGTGGCACGGGGCGTCATGGAATTTTGTGCTCTGGGGCGGGATTCACGGCGCCTGCATGGTATTGGAGCGCCTGCTGGGGAAACGGCTGGAAAAAATACCGGCGTTTCTGCGCTGGTGCGGCACCTTCCTGATTCTGAATCTGACCTGGGTCATTTTCCGGGCGGACACGCTGTCGGACGCGGCTATGTTCTTTGGCAGGCTCTTCGCGGGAAGCCCTGCTATGGGCGGGCTGACCGATGCTTTCAAGCTGCCGGAAATCACCGCGCTGTTCCGATATGGACTGAACAGGACGGTGCCGTCCATGGTGCCGAAACTGGTGGGGGCCGCGTTCTACGCGGCTGCGCTGTGGTTGTCCACCCGCCTGGAAAACGCCTACGACGCGGCGGATCATCTGCGATTCGGCGGGGCGAGTATGCTCCTGACGGCGGTGCTGCTGGTTTGGTGCATCCTGTCTTTCTCCGGCATCAGCTCTTTCCTGTACTTTAACTTCTGAGGAGGCGGCCTATGCGATCAGAAAAAAAGTGGGGCATTGGCTTCCTGATTACAGCGGCGGTTCTGCTCATTGTATTGGGCGGCCTGACGGCAGTGGTGGACCCCTATTTTCATTACCATGGCCCGCTGGCGGGCCTGTCCTATCCCGATGGAAACGAACGCTATCAAAACGACGGGATTATCCGCAATTTTACCTACGACGCGGTGATTACCGGCAATTCCATGACGGAAAATTTCCGCACTTCCGAGTTGAACGAGCTGTTCGGCGTGAATGCCGTAAAGGTGCCGTTGAACGGCTCCAAGTTCAAAGAGGTGGATGAACAGGTGCGCCGGGCCATCCGCCATAACCCCGATATCCGTCTGGTGGTGCGGGACTTAAGCGGCGGGATGCTGTACGAAGACAAGGACGCCATGCGCACGGACATCACCCTGCCGGAATACCTGTATGACGACAATCCTTTTAACGATGTGCAGTATGTGCTCAACAAGGAAATTCTGCTGGAAGCCACGGCGGACACCCTGGGGCGTACCGCCCGGGGCCTGCCCTCCATCGATTTTGATACCTACCAGTTCTGGGACGATACTATGCCCCATGGCCCGGAGGTTGTCCGGGAGCGGGGGCTGAACTTCATTGACCTGCCCGGCAGGGAGAGGGACGAGGAAGCAGTTCTGCAAACCATCCGGGAGAGTATGGAGCAGAATTTTGTGGAGACGGCCCGGGAAAACCCGGATATCGAATTCTACTGCTTCATTCCGCCCTACAGCATCTGCTGGTGGCAGCGGCTGCATGAGGAGGATTCCATAGAATTGTATATCCGCTATTGCGAAGCTGCCTGCGAAACGCTGCTGGAATGCGGTAATATCCGCCTGTTTTCCTTCTTTGATGATTACGATGTCGTTACCGACCTGTCCAATTACTCCGACTGGGCGCATTACTCCGCAGACATCAATTCGAAGCTTCTGCGGGATATGGCGGCAGGGAACCACGCGCTGACAAAGGAAACCTGCGCCGGCTACTGGCAGGGTGTGAAGGAATTTTACACAGCCTTCGATTACGAGACGTATTTCGCCGAAGTGTACAGCGATTCCTGAGAAAGACCGCTGCTGGTGGACAGCGGTCTTTTGTATAAACGTGGATGTATGCGTGCACAGCGGCTTTCAATGATATCCGATGTGCGTTACCGAGGGAACCCAATGGTGTCTCGAAAATCACCGGGGTTCGTAACGAATTGTCAGCGGCCACTGGCCGCCCGCTGCTCACGCGCAGCGGTCTTTCCTCCGGGGACAAGGTGAAAATGATACCCGGAAACAGCATTATCACAAAAAATTTTCCTACAATTTTGTTGACTTTTTTCGGAAAGTGCGTATAATATAAATTCGTATGGATATGAAGAAGAAGCATAAAGTACCGGATCGGGGGGATTTGCCCGACCTTTCCCGGCAAAAACTCGCGGTTGGCGCCAAGCAGCTGCGCAAAGCTGTCCGGGCAGGCTGCGTCCGGTGTGTTTATCTGGCGGAGAACGCCGACCCCGCGCTGACCCAGCCTCTGGCGGAGCTTTGCGCGGACAATCAGATCCAGATCACCTGGGTTGCCAGTATGGAAACCTTAGGCAGCGCCTGCGGTATCGAAGTGGGCGCGGCGGCGGCAGCCGTCCTCAATTGATTCTACCGGATTTTTCCGTAGAATAGATAACCCGCCGAAAGGCGAGAACCAAAGAAAGGAGAAAACCAATGCCTACTTTTAATCAGCTGGTTCGTAGCGGCCGTCAGCAGGTCAGCTACAAGTCCACCGCTCCCGCTCTGCAGAGAGGTCTGAACACTCTGGAGAACAAGGCTACCAACCTGCCTTCCCCCCAGAAGCGTGGTGTCTGCACCGCTGTTCGTACCACCACCCCCAAGAAGCCTAACTCCGCTCTGCGTAAGATCGCCCGTGTGCGTCTGACCAATGGTATGGAAGTTTCCGCTTACATTCCCGGTGTCGGCCACAACCTGCAGGAGCACTCCGTGGTGCTGATCCGCGGCGGTCGTGTTAAGGACCTGCCCGGCGTGCGTTACCACATCATCCGCGGCACTCTGGATACTCAGGGCGTGCAGAACCGTATGCAGTCCCGTTCCAAGTATGGTGCCAAGCGTCCCAAGGCCGGCAAGAAGAAGTAATTTTTCTTCCGCAACCAAATTTTGACTTTTTTCCATGCCCTTTCGCAAGGCATAGCCTTGCCAAGATGGTTTTATATATAATATAGTATAAAAACCTCTGGCCAGGCACCACGAAAGTAACACTTTCGAGTACCGATGAAATCATTATATTATGAAGGAGGGAAGCAAAGTGCCCAGAAGAGGTAATGTTCCCAAGAGAGAGGTCCTTCCGGATCCCAATTACAATTCCGTTCTGGTTACCAAGCTCGTTAACAGCATCATGCTGGACGGCAAGAAGGGCGTTGCCCAGAAGGTCGTTTATGGTGCTTTCGAAATCGTCGAGAACAAGACCGGCAAGAACGGTCTGGAAGTCTTCCAGCAGGCGATGGAAAACATCATGCCCGCTGTGGAGCTGAAGGCTCGCCGTGTGGGCGGCGCCACCTATCAGGTGCCCATCGAAGTCCGCCCCGATCGCCGTCAGACCCTGGGTCTGCGGTGGATCACCACCTACAGCCGCGCCCGCAGCGAGAATACCATGAAGGAGCGGCTGGCCGCTGAGATCATGGACGCCGCCAATGGTACCGGCGCATCCGTGAAGAAGCGCGAGGACGTTCACAAGATGGCCGAAGCCAACAAGGCCTTCGCCCACTTCCGCTGGTAATAAAGGAGAGACTCAATGCCTAGACAGTATTCTCTGGAGAATACCAGAAACTTCGGCATCATGGCTCACATCGATGCCGGCAAAACCACTACCACCGAGCGTATTCTGTTCTACACCGGTAAGAACTACAAGATCGGTGAGACCCATGACGGCTCCGCCACCATGGACTGGATGGCACAGGAGCAGGAGCGTGGTATTACCATCACCTCCGCTGCTACCACCTGCTTCTGGAAGGGCTGCCGCCTGAACATCATCGACACCCCGGGCCACGTGGACTTCACCGTTGAGGTGGAGCGCTCCCTGCGTGTTCTGGACGGTGCTGTCACTGTTCTGTGCGCCAAGGGCGGCGTGGAGCCCCAGACCGAGACCGTCTGGCGTCAGGCCGATGAGTACAAGGTGCCCCGCATGATCTACGTCAACAAGATGGACATCATGGGCGCCGACTTCTACCGGGTGCTTCAGATGATTGATGAGCGCCTGAAGTGCAACGCGGTGCCCATTCAGCTGCCCATCGGTTCCGAGTCCTTCTTCAAGGGCAACGTGGACCTGATCACCATGAAGGCCAACGTCTTCTATGATGAACTGGGTAAGGACGTCCGCATCGAGGAGATCCCCGAGGACATGGTGGACATCTGCAACGAGTACCACGAGAAGCTGATGGACGCCGTCTCCTGCCTGGATGACGACATCGCCATGATGTATCTGGAAGGCGAAGAGGTTCCCATCGACATGATCAAGGCCTGCATCCGCCGCGCTACCATTGCCAACGAGATGGTGCCCGTGGTCTGCGGTACCTCTTACAAGAACAAGGGCGTTCAGGAGCTGCTGGACGCAGTGGTTGACTATATGCCCAGCCCCCTGGACAAGAAGGGCATCAAGGGCATCAACCCCGAGACCGAGGAAGAGGACTTCCGTCCCGCTTCCGACGAGGCTCCCTTCTCCGCTCTGGCCTTCAAGATCGCTACCGACCCCTACGTGGGCAAGCTGTGCTATTTCCGCGTGTACTCCGGCACGCTGGAGAAGGGCTCTTCCGTGCTGAACTGCACCAAGGGCACCAAGGAGCGTATGGGCCGTATCCTGCAGATGCACGCCAACCACCGGGAAGATATCGACATGGTCTACGCCGGCGATATCGCCGCCGTCGTGGGTGTGAAGAACACCACCACCGGCGATACCTTCTGCGATGAGAACCATCCCATCATTCTGGAGTCCATGGTGTTCCCCGAGCCTGTTATCGAGGTCGCCATCGAGCCCAAGACCAAGGCCGGTCAGGAAAAGATGGGCATTGCCCTGAGCAAGCTGGCGGAAGAAGACCCCACCTTCCGGACCTACACCAACAAGGAAACCGGTCAGACCATCATCGCCGGCATGGGCGAGCTGCACCTGGAGATCATTGTTGACCGTCTGCTCCGTGAGTTCAAGGTCGAGGCCAACGTGGGCGCTCCCCAGGTTTCCTACAAGGAGACCATCCGCAAGAGCGTTGAGCAGGAAACCAAGTACGCCCGTCAGTCCGGTGGTAAGGGCCAGTACGGTCACGTCAAGATCCGTGTGGAGCCCAACGAGCCCGGCAAGGGTTACGAGTTCATCAACGCCGTCGTGGGCGGCGCCATCCCCAAGGAGTATATCCCCGCGGTTGACGCCGGTATTCAGGGCGCAATGGAGGCCGGTGTTCTGGCCGGCTACCCCGTTGTGGACGTGAAGGTCACCCTGTTCGACGGCTCCTACCACGAGGTGGACTCCTCCGAAATGGCATTTAAGATCGCCGGTTCCATGGCCTTCAAGGAGGCCTGCCGGAAGGCGAACCCCGTCATTCTGGAGCCCATCATGAAGGTCTCCGTCACCGTGCCCGATGAATACATGGGCACCGTCATCGGCGACATCACCGCCCGCCGTGGTAACATCCTGGGCCAGATCACCCGTACCGGTGCTGTCCAGGTAGACGCCAACGTGCCTCTGGCGGAGATGTTCGGCTACGCTACCGACCTGCGCAGTAAGACTCAGGGCCGCGGCAACTACACCATGGAGCCCAGCCACAACGCAGAGCTGCCCAAGTCCAAGACCGACGAGATCATCAAGGCCCGGGGCAGAGAGTAATAGCGCTTCATTTCCTGTGGGAAGCCTCGCTTCCCATGGAAAATGCAGATATTTTCCGTGAAATTTCAAAATTTCTCTTGTGTTTCCCGCATTTGTGTAGTATGATGTACACGATGTGCGGTGACGCACGAACCTAAGTTGTTTATTTATTTCTATAATCATTAACTAGGAGGAATATTTCAAATGGCAAAGCAGAAGTTTGAGAGAAATAAGCCCCACGTTAACATCGGCACCATCGGCCACGTTGACCACGGCAAGACCACTCTGACCGCCGCTATCACCAAGTATCTGGCTATGAAGGGCCAGGCCCAGTTCGAGGACTACGCTTCCATCGATAAGGCTCCCGAAGAGAAGGCTCGTGGTATCACGATCAACACCGCTCACGTTGAGTACGAGACCGACAAGCGTCACTACGCTCACGTTGACTGCCCGGGCCACGCCGACTATATCAAGAACATGATCACCGGTGCTGCTCAGATGGACGGCGCTATCCTGGTCATCGCTGCTACCGACGGCCCCATGGCTCAGACTCGTGAGCACCTGCTGCTGGCCCGTCAGGTCGGCGTGCCCTATATCGTTGTGTTCCTGAACAAGTGCGATCAGGTTGACGACGAGGAGCTGCTGGAGCTGGTCGAGATGGAGGTTCGCGAGACCCTGTCCGAGTACGAGTTCCCCGGCGACGACACCCCCATCATCAAGGGTTCCGCTCTGAACGCTCTGGTTTCCGAGTCCAAGGATCCCGATGCTCCCGAGTATGCCTGCATCAAGGAGCTGATGGACGCTGTTGACGACTATATCCCCACTCCCGACCGTAAGGCTGACCAGCCCTTCCTGATGCCCGTTGAGGACGTCTTCACCATCTCCGGCCGTGGTACCGTTGCTACCGGCCGTGTGGAGCGTGGCGTTGTCAAGAAGAACGAGCCCGTCGAGATCGTTGGCCTGCGTGAGGACAAGCTGTCCACCGTCGTGACCGACATCGAGATGTTCCACAAGCTGCTGGACTACGCTGAAGCCGGCGACAACATCGGCGCTCTGCTGCGTGGTATCGACAAGAAGAACATCGAGCGTGGCCAGGTTCTGTGCAAGCCCGGTTCCATCCATCCTCACACCAAGTTCAAGGGCCAGGTTTACGTCCTGTCCAAGGAAGAGGGCGGCCGTCATACTCCCTTCTTCAACAACTATCGTCCTCAGTTCTACTTCCGTACCACCGACGTTACCGGCATCATCACCCTGCCCGAAGGCACTGAGATGTGCATGCCCGGCGACAACGTTGTTATGAGCGTTGAGCTGATCACCCCCATCGCTATCGAGAAGGGCCTGCGTTTCGCTATCCGTGAAGGCGGCCGTACCGTTGGTTCCGGCGTTGTCACCGAGATCGACGAGTAATTCTCTCAGCGATTAATACGCAAAATGGCTCCCCGGTCTTCGGATCGGGGAGCTTTCCATTCAATAGCAAAAGCGCCGTCCATTTCCGGACGGCGCTTTTGCACGACACAGGTCTATAAGCCGGGTTCTGTCTTGACAGCCATCTATCTAGCCCCGCGGTTGCCTGCGGGGTCAAGCCGCCTCCTCGGAACGGTCGGGCAGACCCATTGTTCCTCCACGGCGTTGCTCCGGGATAGAGTTTACAGCACCAGCATGTCTCCATGCGGCGAGTGCGCTCTTACCGCACTTTTTCACTATGACCGGAAAACCGGCTACATCTCTCTGTTGCACTTGTCCTGAGGTTACCCTCGGCGGGCGTTACCCGTTATCCCTGCCCTGTGGAGCCCGGACTTTCCTCATCCGCAGCTTTTCAGCTTACGTCCGCGGCTGTCCGACCTGGTCGCGGAAATATTGTAACGCAGAAGTTCGGAAATGTCAAACATCTTGCAAATTCTTTTGAGAAGGGCTATACTATCCGTAAAACCAAAGAAATGGGGATTTGATATGAACAACAAGTTTGAAGAATACTTTTCTTCTCTGAAGGATAAAAAAATCGCGGTGCTGGGGCTTGGCGTCAGCAACCGCCCCCTCGTCAGACTCCTGCTGGAATTCGGCTGTGACGTAATTGGGTGCGACAAAACTCCCCGGGAAAAGCTGGATGCGGAGGTTTTGGCGCTGGAAAAAGCGGGCTGCAAGCTCCATGTGGGGGAAACATATCTGGACGGCGTGGAAGCGGATATTGTATTCCGCACCCCCGGTATGCACCCGGCCAATCCTGCCATTGAAGCTCTGCGCGCACGGGGCGCCGCAGTCACTAGCGAAATGGAGGTTTTCTTCGAGGTTTGCCCCTGCACGCTGCTGGCGGTTACCGGCTCTGACGGAAAGACCACAACCACCACGCTGGTGTCCGAAATGCTGAAAGCTGCCGGGAAAACCGTCTGGCTGGGGGGCAACATCGGCACACCCCTGCTGCCGCTGGTGCGTCAGATGAAAGCAGAGGACTTCGCCGTGGTGGAGCTCAGCTCCTTCCAGCTGATGGACATGAAGCGCAGCCCGGCCCGGGCGGTGATTACGAACCTTGCCCCCAACCATCTGGACATCCACAAGGATATGGCGGAGTATATTGAGGCAAAAACCAACATTTTCCGCTATCAGGATGAAAGTGGCCTGCTGATTCTGAACGCCGACAACGCCATTACTTCCGGCTTCCGGGGCAACGGAACCACCCGCTTCTTCTCCCGGCAGAAAGAGGCCGACGTGTGTGTGAAGGACGGCGTGATTTGCCGCCACGGCGAAAAGGTGCTCCCTGTCGGGGACATTCTCATTCCCGGTGTCCATAATGTAGAGAATTACATGGCTGCCATCGCCATGGTAGAAGGGCTGGTGGACGACGACACCATCCGCCATGTGGCGAAGACCTTCGGCGGCGTGGAGCACCGCATTGAGCTGGTGCGGGTGAAGGACGGCGTAAAATTCTACAACGATTCCATCGCTTCCAGCCCCAGCCGCACCATCGCCGGCCTGCGCAGCTTCCGGTCAAAGGTGATTCTGATTGCCGGCGGCTACGACAAGCACATCCCCTACGACGTTCTCGGCCCGGAAATCTGCGCCCATGTGAAAAAGCTGTTTCTGGGCGGCGCAACGGGAGAGAAGATTCGTCAGGCGGTGATCTCCTGCCCGGAATATGATGAAAAAAAGCTGGAAATCGTGGACTGCGGCAGCTTTGAGCCTGCCGTCCGTGCCGCTGCCGCCGCCGCCAAAGATGGGGACGTGGTACTCATGAGCCCCGCCAGCGCGGCCTTCGACCAGTTCAAGAATTTCATGGTCCGGGGCGAATTTTACAAGAAACTGGTGAAGGAGCTGTAACCATGGATATCACAAACCTGACCCGCCCGGCCCGGAAGCTGCTGAAGCTTCAGCCCTGCGGCGCGGTGATCGTGGCAGCGGGCAGCGCCACCCGCATGGGGGGCATCGACAAGGTCATGGCGAATCTGGGCGGGGAGCCTATGATTGTCCGCACGGTCCGGGCCTTCCAGAACTGCGATGCCATCGCTTCCATCGTCATCGTCACCCGGGAAGACCTGATTCGGCCCATTTCCGACCTGTGCCGGGATATGAAAAAGGTCGCGGCTGTGGTTGCCGGAGGGAAAAGCCGTCAGGAGTCCGTCCATCTGGGGCTGAACGCCCTGCCCAAGGGAACCAAGCTGGCAGCCGTCCACGATGGGGCCAGACCTCTGATTTCCTGGCAGGTCATTGACCGGGTGGTGCGGGCTGCCAATGCCTACGGCGCGGCGGCGCCTGCCATCCCCGTGAAGGACACCATCAAGGTGGTGGAGGGGAGATTGGTGAAGGAGACTCCAGATCGTTCGTCTTTGATGGCGGTGCAGACCCCTCAGGTGTTTGATTTTGACCTTCTCCGCGGCGCGCTGAAAAAGGCGGAAGAAGAGGGCGCGGCGGTCACCGACGACTGCTCCGCCGTGGAGCGCACGGGCATGAAAATCAAAATCGTGGAGGGCGACGAGCGGAATCTCAAGGTCACCACCCCTATGGATTTGAAGATTGCGGAGCTGCTTTTGGAGGAAACCCAATGAGAATCGGACACGGATATGACGTACACAAACTGGTGGAAGGCCGGGACCTGATCTTAGGCGGCGTGAAGATCGACTATGAAAAGGGCCTGCTGGGCCATTCCGACGCGGACGTGCTGCTCCACGCGGTATCCGACGCCCTGCTGGGGGCGGCGGGACTGGGAGACATCGGGCGGCACTTCCCTGACACCGACCCCAAATACAAGGGCGCGGATTCTCTGATGCTCCTGCGGGAAGTCTACAGGAAAATCTCGAAAAAAGGCTTCCGGGTGGGCAACATCGACGTGACCATGATTGCCCAGAGGCCGAAATTAAAGGACTACATTCCCCAGATGCAGGAAAACATTGCCGCCGCCGTGAATGTCACCCCCGACCGGGTGAACGTGAAGGCCACCACCGAGGAAAAGCTGGGCTTCACGGGAACCGGCGAGGGTATGGCCTGCCATGCGGTGTGCCTGCTGGAAGAGCAGAGAAACCACCTATGAAAGGAATAAACTTGAATGCACGATTCAGGGATCATCTGTACAGACAGACAAAACTATAACGCGGTAGACTTGACCAAGTTCCTCTGCTCCATACTTGTGGTCATTATCCACGTGCCGCCGCTGGGCGGCACACAAAGGGCAGATGCAATTAACTATTTTCTCCAGAATTATCTGGGACGGATCGCGGTTCCCTTCTTCTTTGTAATGGCGGGATTCTTCCTGTTTCGCAAAACATCACAAGCGGAATTTGACCTGAAACCGATCAAGAAGTATCTTCTTCGGACGCTTCGGCTGTATCTGATTTGGACTGCCGTTTATCTCCCGCTGTCGCTGCACTATGTCCGGATGGAAGAAACCGGTGTTGTAAGCGTTACGCTGCACTATCTGCGAAATGTTCTGTTTGTCGGCAGCTATGTTCAGCTATGGTATCTGAACGCACTGATTGTCGCGGTAGCAATTGTATCCTGCCTGCTGTACAGGAAAGCGAGAATCTGGAAAATTCTTGTGATGGCGGCCTGCCTGTATGTCTGCGGACTGTTCGGTCAGTCCTGGTTTGGATTGATTGCGCCGCTGAAGGAGCGGGCGCCTCTTATCTGGTTTTTGCTGAGACAGCTGAAAAAGGTCATTATCTCAACCAGAAACGGTGTATTTGAAGGATTTCTGTTTGTTTCCATGGGAATGTGCTTTGCGTTCTTTGGTGTCAGGATTCGAAAAGCGGCAGCTTTTGCGGGCTTCGTTGTGTGCATGATTTTGATGTATTTGGAATTAACGACACTGGAATCCATGCACTGCATCCGGGAGTATTCCATGTTCTTGTTTCTGGTGCCGGCAACATTCTTCCTCTGCGCCTTTGTCCTGCAGGTGGAATTGCCGGATCATCCGATCTACCGTCAGCTGAGAACTGTCAGCATCCTCGTATACTTCCTGCATACGTTCGTAAACAAGACCGTAGGGGCACTGTTTTACGCGGCAGGGATACCGCATCCGGCTGCGTTTGCATCATTTGCGCTGACACTTCTGCTGTCTGTGGCAATTGCGCTGGCGATTATCAGATTATCAGATCACCCAAAATACGCATGGCTAAAGCAGTTGTACCATTAGCGTAAAGCGCACAGTCTGAAAGAGATTCGTATAGGGACGGGCGTGCTGCAGGATGTGCAGCACGCCCGATATTGTTCGCAGCGCCTGAAAAAAGCAGAGCCCTATTGCAATCACGATACCGGGCAGACCCCATGGCGTAGCGACTACCACCTGGATTCCTAACGCATTGGCTGCTGCCCTGCGGCTGCACGGTTCGTGCCAAACCGGCATAGATTGGGCCGGGGAGGTTGTGGGCATGAGATTCTATTTTATTACCTTTCGATCGGTGACCTATGCCCAGCAGGGGGAGCGGCTGCTGAAGGGAAGCGGGTTCCGGTGCGCATTGCAGCGGACGCCCCGATGGATGGAGGAACAGGGCTGTGGCTATGCCCTGAAGATTCGGGCGGCGGAAATTGAGCCGGCCACGGCCCTGCTGGCCCAGCGGCAGATACCCATTCGACGGGTCTATCTGCAAAGCAAAGACGGGCAGTTGGAGGAGGTTCCCACATGATTTATCTTGACTATGGGGCCACCTCGTTTCACAAGCCCCCGGCGGTGTACCGGGCGGCGGAAAAAGCCATGCGGACCTGTGCCAATCCGGGCCGGGGCGGGTACGGCGCCGCCATGGAGGCGGCCCGGACGGTGTTCGACTGCCGGACAGCGGCGGCGGAGCTGTTTTCCTGCCGCCCGGACCAGGTGGTGCTCACCACCAGCTGCACCCACGGGCTGAATATTGCCATCCGCAGTCTCGTGAGGCCCGGCGGCAGGGTCGTTATATCGGGCTTCGAGCACAACGCCGTGACCCGCCCGCTCCACGCGCTGGGAGCGGACATCCGGGTAGCCGGGCGGCGGCTGTTCGACTGGGACGATACGCTGGAGAAATTTGAAAAAGCCCTGAAAGGAGCCGACGCGGCGGTCTTTACCCATGTATCCAACGTATTTGGCTACATTCTGCCGGTGGGGGAGATGGCGGCGCTGTGCCGTCAGCGGGGTGTTCCCTTCATTCTGGACGCTGCCCAGTCGGCAGGAACGCTTCCGGTGGATTTTTCCGCGCTGGGGGCGGATTTTGTCGCCATGCCCGGGCATAAGGGACTGCTGGGGCTGCCGGGCACGGGAATTCTTCTGTGCGGGCAGAAGGGGGAGCCGCTGCTGTACGGCGGCACCGGAACCCAGTCCATTCAGCAGGAAATGCCGGAGGAGCTGCCGGAACGGCTGGAAGCGGGAACCCTGAATGTGCCGGGCTATGCAGCCCTGACCCAGGGACTGAAGTACCTGAAGCGGGTGGGCACGGATGCGATTTTCCGGCAGGAGCAGCAGAGCCTGCAGCACTGCATACGGGGCCTCATCCAGCAGGGCTTCCGGGTGTTTGCCGGGGCCCATCAGGCGGCGACGGTGTCCTTCCTGACGGGGCAGGACTGCGAGGAGGCGGCGGAACGGTTAGCCAGTCGGGGCATCGCCGTCCGGGCCGGACTGCACTGCGCGCCCCTGGCGCATGAGAGCGCCGGGACGCTGGAAACGGGGACCGTCCGGGTCAGTCTGGGTTTTGACACCACAAGTGGACAAATTGACGCATTTCTCCGGGCCTCAGCTAAATTACCGCCTGTTCGGTAATAAAATTTTTACAGAAATGCCTATTGCCATCAGGGGCGTTATCCGCTATAATGGAACGGATAATAGATAAGTATATCATAGCGCATTGTGCGCCTATGGTTTGCCGATAGAAAGAAGGTTGATGGGAAGATGAACATTATTCAGCAGATACTGAAAATGCAGTGGTCTGATTATCTGGACATTCTTGTGGTTGCCTTCCTGATCTATAAATTGCTGCCGCTTCTGCGGACGCCGCACATCATGCGTCTGGCCCGCACGGTCATCGCGCTGGTGCTCATTGCCTGGGTTACCAGCGTGGCAAAGCTCTATACCATCAACTGGATTCTCAATCAGTTCCTTGCCATTGGACTGCTGGCCTTTGTGGTGCTGTTCCAGCCGGAGCTTCGGCGGATGCTGGATCATCTGGGCAATGTGAAGCTGAGCAAGTTCTTCGGAATGCCCCAGCCGGTGCAGGAGATGGATGCGGTGATCACCCAGACTGTCCGGGCCTGCGAGGCCATGAGCCGGGAAAAGGTGGGCGCGCTGATCGTGTTTGCCCGGGATCAGCGGCTGGAGGAGTATTTCAAAACCGGAACCCCCATTGACGGGCAGGTGTCCGACCAGCTGGTTCGGAATATTTTCTTCAAGAACTCCCCCCTGCACGACGGCGCCATGATTATCCGGGACGGGCGCATCGCCGCGGCAGGCTGTGTGCTTCCCCTGAGCACCAACGAGAACCTGCCCCCGGAGCTGGGCACCCGTCACCGGGCCGGGGTGGGCATGAGCGAGGCCACCGACGCGGTGGTGGTCATCGTGTCCGAGGAAAACGGCTCCATTTCCGTGGCAGTCGGCGGTATGCTCAAGCGCTCCCTGAAGGTGGCGACGCTGGATAAGCTGCTGCGGCAGGAGCTGCACACCGCCCAGCCGGAGGATGATGGCGGCATGTTCCCCGCTCAGGTTCTGAGGAAGCTGTCCGGCAAGGCAAAGGAGGATGGAAGCGATGAAAAGAAATAAGCTCTACTCCATGCTCCTGTCACTGGTGGTGGCCTTCGGTCTGTGGCTGTATGTCAAAAACAATGTGAGTATTGAGGACAACAATACTTTCTATAATATTCCTGTGGTGATGGAAAGCGAGTCGGTTCTGGGTGAGCGGAATCTGATGGTCACATCGATTTCCACCAACTCGGTTTCCCTGAACCTGTCCGGCGCCCGCAGCGATCTGAGCAAGCTGGATTCCAGCAAGCTGGCGGCGAAGGTGGATCTGTCTCAGATCACCGAGCCGGGGGAGCACATCGCCCTGAGCTATACCATTTCCTACCCCAGCGACGTATCTCCCAGCGCCTTTACCGTGGGCAATAAGAATCCCGGCGCGATTTTTGTAGATGTGGATTACCGCCGGGTGTCGGAGATTCCGGTGCTGATCAAGTGGACGGGCAACCGTTCCGAGGATTACATCTATGACACGGAAAACGCGGTGCTGGACAACAACACCGTGACCATCAGCGGCCCGGCATCCGTGGTGGACACCATCGACCATGCCCGGGTGGAGATCGACCTGACGGAACAGGTGGAGTCCATCAGCCAGAATTACCGCTACACCCTCTGCGACGCGGACGGCAACCCCGTGGACGCCGAGCAGATTACCACCAATGTGGAAGAAGTCCGTCTGGAAATGCAGATTCAGAAGATTCGGGAGCTTCAGCTGGTGGCGGACGTGGTTTACGGCGGCGGCGCCAATGAACACAATACCACCATCGACATTTCGCCCAAGACCATCCGTGTCTCCGGCGGCGAGGCGGTGCTGAACGAGCTGGGCGACACCCTCACCGTCTGCTCCATTAATCTGGCGGATCTGGATAAGAACGTCAACGAGCAGAAGTACACCCTGACCCTGCCCGAGGGCGTGACCAACCAGACCGGCGTGAATGAGGTCACGGTTTCCATTAAGTTCACCGGCCTGAAGACCAGAGAATTTACCATCGACCGGTTTGAACCCATCAATGTGCCGGAGGGGCTAAGTGTGGAGATCATCAACGCCAACCTGAGCGTGAAGCTGCGGGGCCCCGAGACGGAAATTACGGGCTTGAAGGAAGAAAACATCCGGGCAGTGGTGGACTTCACCAACGCCGAGGTGGGCACGGCGACCTATAAAGTGAAAATCGTATGCGATGACCGGTTCCCCAACGTGGGCGCCGTGAAGACCAGCTCCGTCTCCGCGACGGTGCAGGCTGCGGGAGGCTGACATGGAGCAGCTGGTACGGGTTCGGCAGACCAATGACGATGGTACTGCCGCTGTGATCCACATCCGGGAAAGCGCCTGCTCCGGAGACTGCCACAAGTGCTCCGGCTGCGGCGCGGCGAAGGAGGCGGTGATCTTCACCGCCGACAACCCCATCGGGGCCGCCCCCGGGGATCTGGTGAAGGTGGAATCCTCCACGGCCCCGGTGCTGAAGGCCGCTGTGGTGCTGTACGTTCTGCCGCTGGTTCTGTTTTTCCTGGGCTACTGGCTGGGAACCCTGCCGGGGAGCTTCGGCGCTCTGGGCGGCGGAATTGGCTTCGTTCTGGGCGTGGTGATCGTCATTGCCTATGACCGTCTCGTGGTAAACAAGGCCGACCTTCACTACACCATTACCGCGTTTGCGGATATGACAACCGTCAGAAAAGAGGAAGAAAACCATGGTTAAGAGTATGACCGGCTACGGCCGGGCGGTGGAGACCGTCAACGGCAGGGAGTTCACCGTGGAGCTGCGCTCCGTCAACAACCGGTATTTGGACTGCACCGTGAAGCTGCCCCGGGCCCTGTCCTTCGCCGAGGACGCGGTGAAGCAGGCGGTGAAGGGGGCCATCTCCCGGGGCAAGGTGGATGTGTTCATTTCCGTGCGCTCTGAGGGCGCGGAGGATGTGAAGATCACCCTGAACACGGCGATGGTAGAGGGTTACCTGGGCGCCATGCACCAGATGGCAAAGGACTACGGTATCCGGGAGGATATCAGTGTCAGCTTGCTGTCCCGGATGCCGGATGTGTTCACCGTGGACAAGCCGGAGGTGGACGAGGAGCTGCTTTCAGCCGACCTTCTGAGCGTGGTGAATCAGGCCCTGGAGCGCTTTGACGCCATGCGCTCCGCGGAGGGAAAGGCTTTGGAAAACGATCTGCGTTCCCGGGGTCAGACCATCCTGTCTCTTGTGGAACAGGTGGAGGCCGGCAGCGGTCAGACCGTGGCGGACTACCGCACGAGGCTTGAAAACAAGCTGAAAGAGGTGCTGGCGAACACCGCCATCGACGAAAGCCGCATCCTGACGGAAGCCGCCATTTTCGCGGACAAGGTGGCCGTGGACGAGGAGACCGTCCGCTTAAGAAGTCACCTGGATCAGATGAACAATATGCTCACCACCGGCGGGGCCATCGGCCGGAAGCTGGACTTCCTGTTGCAGGAGATGAACCGGGAGAGCAATACCATCGGCTCCAAGTGCTCCGACGTCCGAATGGCCCGGATTGTGGTGGACATCAAGGCCGAGCTGGAAAAAATCCGGGAGCAGACGCAAAACATTGAGTAAAGGGTAATTTAATTGACAATTGACAATGAACAATTGACAATTGTGGTATCCCTTCGGGATGGATTAAAAAACGGACATCAACACAATACGAATATATTAAATCGTCCCGTAGGGACACAATAATTGTCAATTAAAGAACAATTCATCTATTGGGAGGCAGCCTATGAAGCTCATCAACATCGGTTTCGGCTCCATGGTGGCGGCGGACCGGCTGCTGGCCATCGTCGCGCCGGACTCCGCACCCATCAAGCGCGTGGTGCAGGAGGCCCGGGACCGGGGAATGCTCATTGACGCCTCCTTCGGACGAAAGACCAAGGCGGTGATCCTGATGGACACCGACCATGTGATTCTGTCCGCCATCCCCTCCGAGACCATCGGCGCAAGGTGGATGGACGTGCAGGACGTAAAGATGGAGGAAGAAACATGAGCAAGGGAAAACTCATTGTCATTTCCGGCGCTTCCGGCGTTGGAAAGGGCACGGTTCTGGGCATCATGATGAAAAAGCGGAAGGATTTGTCCTTCTCCGTCTCCGCTACCACCCGGCCTCCCCGGCCCGGCGAGACTGACGGCGTGCATTACTACTTCATTTCCCGGGAAAAATTCGAGGAGATGATTGCCCAGGGCGCGTTTCTCGAATACGATGCCCATGCGGACAACTATTACGGCACCCCCCGTGCACAGGCGGAGGAAAAGCGGGAGCGCGGCCCTGTACTGCTGGACATCGAGCCCGCCGGCGCGAAGCAGGTGCGGGAAAGCGACCCGGAGGCCGTACTGATCTTCATTATGCCGCCCTCCATGGAAGAACTGGAGCGCCGTCTGCGGGGCCGGGGCGATACATCGGAGGAGCAGATCAAAATGCGCATGGAGCGGGCCGTCTGGGAGATGGAGCAGAGACAATGGTACGACCATGTAGTGGTCAACGACGACCCGGAACGCTGCGCCGAGGAGATTTTGAAGATCATCGCCGAATAAGGCGAGAGGAACCAAGAATTTACAATTGACAATGGACAATTGACAATTGTGGTATCCCTTCGGGATGAGTTGAAAAGAGTTTTGAACGAAAGCAATACGAATCTATTTGAATCGTCCCGCAGGGACACAATCATTGTCAACTGTCAATTGTCAATTGTAAATTCACATGAAATGTTTATCTATTTGGAGGATTGAAATTATGCTGTACCCCCCTGTTGCGGATTTGCTGAAGAATGTGGATAGCCGTTACCTGCTGGTGAATCTGGTGGCCCACCGGGCCCGTCAGATTGCCGCCGAGTCCGAGGCCCTTCAGGAAGAACTGCCTGAGAAGCCTGTGACCCTGGCCATTCAGGAGGTCGCCGACGGCGAGCTGTCCGCTACGATTAAAGACGAATACAAGCAGTGACATCGGAGGAGGGTTGCTATGATTGCGAAAATTGCTGTTGCGGCGGCGAATTTTGCCATAGACAAGCCCTATTCCTACTATGTTCCCGAGAATCTCACCGTCCGGCCGGGGCAGCGGGTCATGCTGCCCTTCGGACGGGCCAACAAGCGCACGGAGGGAATCGTCCTGACGGTGGAGGAGGGCAGCGCGGACAAGCTGAAAGCCATCGAACGCTGCCTGGACGAGGAAGCCGTGCTCACCGAAAGCCAGCTTCGGCTGGCGGCTTTTTTGCGGGAGCGGTACTTCTGCACCTTTTTTGACGCCATCCGGGTGATGCTCCCGGCGGGATTGTGGTTTCGCACCAAGCTGACCGTCTCCCTGACGGAGGACCGGAGCTGGAAGGGAAAGACCATCCGCAAGGAAAACGCCGGGGCGGTGCTGGAACTGCTGGAGAACTTAGGCGGGCAGGCGGAGGAGGACGCCCTCCGAAATCTGATTGCCGATGAGGACGCTCTTTCTGAGGTGCTGACCTACCTGACCCGGAAAAAGTGGGTGTCCGCCCAGACGGACTACCTGCGAAAAACCCACGACAAATCCGAAAGAATCGCCACCCTTGCCGTCCCTGCGGAGGAGGCCATGGCCTACGCCGAAAAACGGCCCAAATCCGCCGCCATGCAAAAACAGATGCTGGAGCTGCTTTGCAGCGTGGGCAGCGTGGCGGTGAAGGATCTGTGCTATTTCACCGGCGCGTCCACCGCCACGGTGAATCGGTTGGAACGTTTGGGCTACCTGACCCTGACGGAACGTCCGGTGCTGCGCTGCCGGGAAATCCGGCCCGCCCAACTGGACGGTCCGCTGGTCCTGAACCGGGAGCAGCAGGCCTGCTTTGAAGGGCTGGACGCGCAGATGGGGCAGGAAGCTCCCGGCGTGGCGCTGCTTTACGGTGTCACCGGCTCGGGCAAGACCTCCGTCTATATCCGCCTGATTCAGGCCTGTTTGGAACGCGGCAAAGCCGCCATGCTTCTGGTACCGGAAATCGCCCTGACGCCCCAATTGCTGGGCGTCTTGGCGGCCTATTTTGGCGCTCAGGTGGCGGTGCTGCACAGCAGCCTGTCCACTGCCGAACGGTACGATCAGTGGAAGCGGGTCAAAAACGGCGACGCGAAGGTTGTCGTCGGCACCCGCAGCGCGGTGTTTGCCCCCTGCGACCCCGGCCTCATTATTCTGGACGAGGAGCAGGAGCATTCTTATAAATCAGAGTCTAGCCCCCGGTATTCGGCGAAGGAAGTCGCCATCTGGCGGGGGGCCAAGGAAAACGCGCTGGTGCTTCTCGGCTCGGCGACTCCCTCCATCGAGAGTATGTACCGGGCAAAAACCGGGGCTTACCACCTGTACACCCTCCGGCAGCGTTACAACGGAAGACCTCTGCCGGATGTGGACATCGTGGATATGCGGGAGGAGCTGAAGTTGGGCAATGACACCAGCCTGAGCGTTCCTCTCCGGGAGGCGATTTTGCAGACCCGGGACGCCGGGAAGCAGACCATTCTGCTTCTGAACCGCCGGGGCAACAGCCGGGCGCTGGTGTGCGTAGACTGCCGGGAAACCCCGGAGTGTCCCCGGTGCAGCGTAAAGCTGACCTATCACAGCGCCAACCACCGGCTGATGTGCCACTACTGCGGCTTTTCCCAGCCGGCCCCGGAGCGATGCCCCAGCTGCGGCGGGCCTTTGAAAACCATCGGCACCGGCACCCAGAAGGTGCAGCAGGAGCTTGCCGCCCTGTTTCCCGACATGGAGACCAGCCGCATGGACACGGACACGGTCAGCGCGGTGAATACCCACGAGAAAATTCTGGAACATTTCCAGAAGGAAAATATCCCAATTCTCCTTGGCACTCAGATGGTTGCCAAGGGCCTGAACCTGCCGAATGTGACGCTGGTGGGGGTGCTGGACGCCGATCTGAGCCTGTACACCGGCGGCTACCGGGCGGGGGAGACGACGTTTAATATGCTGACCCAGGTGGTGGGCCGGGCAGGCCGGGGCGATACCCCGGGACGTGCCGTGATCCAGACCTTGCAGCCGGAGCATCAGGTCATCCGTCTGGCGGCGAAGCAGGACTACGACGGGTTTTACGATTTGGAAATCCGTCTGCGGCAGGCCCAGAGCGCCCCGCCCTTTGGTGACTTGGCGGCAGTGACCTTCACCGGGCAGGAGGAGGGGAGCGTGCTCCGGGGGGCGGCGGTCTTTCGGGACAGCCTGAACGCCTGCCTGCGGCAGGCGCCCTATACAGAAGAAACCTGCACCGTGCTGGGGCCGGCCCCCTGCGTGGTGCCCAAGGTCAACTACAACTTCCGGTATCAACTGACGCTGCGGTGCCGGATGAGCAAACCCTTGCGGCAGCTGCTAGCCTATCTGCTGCTGCAGTTCAGTAAGGACAAAGCCAACCGGGGCGTCAGTGCTTTCATTGATGTCAACGGCTACGATATGTAAAGAGAGGAACGAGCTATGGGACTGCGGAAAATTCTGACGGATAAGGACCCCGCGCTGCACAAGGTTTGCAGGCCGGTGGAGAAATTTGACGGACGGCTGCACAGGCTGCTGGACGACATGGCGGAAACCCTGGAGCAGGCCAACGGCGTGGGATTGGCAGCCCCGCAGGTCGGTATTCTGCGCCGGGTGGTGCTGGTGGATACCGGCGAAGAGATTTTGGAGCTGATCAACCCCACTCTGCTGGAAACCAGCGGCGAGCAGATCGGCGCGGAGGGCTGCCTCAGCGTGCCCGGCAAGTACGGTCTGGTGAAGCGGCCCAATTATGCCAAGGTGCGGGCACAGGACCGGAACGGCAACTGGTATGAGGCCGAGGGGGAAGAACTGATTGCCCGGTGCTTCTGCCACGAACTGGACCATCTGGACGGCATTGTGTACACCGAGGTCATGGAGCGGTTCCTCACCGAGGAGGAGCTGGCGGGAGACGAGGACTAATGCGGATTGTGTTTATGGGAACGCCGGACATCGCGGCGACCTGTTTGAAGAAAATTCTTGATGATGGCTTTGAGGTGGCGGGTGTTTTCACCCAGCCCGACCGGCCCAAGGGCCGGGGCATGAAGCTGGTAGCTTCCCCGGTGAAGGAAGTGGCGCTGGCTGCCGGAATCCCGGTGTTCCAGCCCGAGAACTTCCGGGAGGAGGAAAGTGTGGAAGCCCTCCGGGCGCTGAAGCCCGACATCTGCGCCGTGGTGGCCTACGGACGGATTCTGCCCCAGAAGGTGCTGGACGTGCCCGCGTTTGGCTGCATCAACATCCACGCCAGCCTCCTGCCAAAGTACCGGGGCAGCGCCCCCTACCAGTGGGCGGTGCTGGACGGACTGAAAGAAACCGGCGTGACGGCGATGTACCTGTGCCGGGAGATGGACGCGGGGGACATCATTGACGTTTCCAAGACCCCCATTGGCGAAAATGAGACTGCCGGGGAGTTGCTGAATAAGCTGGCGGTGCTGGGGGCTGACCTGCTGAGCAAGACCCTGTCCCGCTTTGAAAAAGAGGGGAAGCTGCCTGCCGTGCCTCAAAATCCGGCGGAGGTTTCCTATGCCCCCATGCTGGAAAAAACCATGTGCCCCATTGATTGGAATAAAACCGCCCTTCAGGTGCATAACCATGTACGGGGTCTGCACCCCTGGCCTGTGGCGACGTTTGCTTTGCATGGGAAAACCTTTAAGGTTCACGATACCCGTGTGGTGTCCGGCAGCGGCACGCCGGGGCAGATTCTGGGCCTGACCAAAACCGGCCTTGTGGTGGCCTGCGGCGAGGGCGCGGTGGAAATCACCTCCCTGCAGGCCGAGGGCGGAAAGCGCATGGCGGCCCCCGATTATTTCCGGGGCCACCCGCTGGATAATTGATGGGTGCCCGGGAAACGGCGCTGAATGCGCTGATTGCCTGCCGCCGGGACGGGGCGTGGCCCAACGGTGTGCTGAAAACCGCCATCAGAAAGGATCGGCTGGACAGCCGGGAGGCGGCATTGGCGACAAGGCTCACCTACGGGGTGTCCCAGAACCGGGGAAAGCTGGATTTCTATTTACAGCAGCTTTTGACCGGGAAACGCAAGGATTTGCACCCGGTGGTGCGGGATATCCTCCATCTGGGGCTGTACCAGCTTTACGAATTGGACAAAATTCCCGACAGCGCGGCGGTGAATGAATCCGTGGCGCTGGCGAAGAAATACTGCAAAAATCCCAAGGCGGCCCCGCTGGTCAACGGCGTTCTGCGCAGCGCCGTCCGTACCCGGGGGCAGCGCAAGGAGCCAACCTCCTACGCTGACCGCTATAGCCACCCCGACCCGCTGATTTCCCTGCTTAAGGCGAATCTGCCCAAGGGGACGCTGGAGCCCATGCTGATTGCGGACAACGCAGCCCCGGATACGGTGGTGCAGGTGAATACTCTGCGCACTACCGCCGCCGCGCTGGCCCAAAGTCTGGAAAGCACGGGCGTAACCGTTCGGCTTCACGACTGGATGCCGGACTGCCTGATTCTCTCCGGAACGGGAGATTTGGAGCGGCTGGAAGCCTTCCGGGAGGGCCTTTTCTATGTGCAGGACCCGGCGGCAAGGCTCAGCGTGCTCTGCGCCCAGCTTCCCAAAGAGGGAGCGCGGGTGCTGGACTGCTGCGCCGCGCCGGGAGGAAAGAGCTTTGCCGCGTCCATTGCCATGGGCGGCAGGGGAGAGATCGTCTCCTGTGACATCCACCCCCACAAAACCGGCCTGATTGCCGCCGGAGCCGAACGGCTGGGTTTGACCAACATCACGGCGAGATTGCAGGACGCATCCGCGTTCGTCCCGGAATGGGAAGAAGCTATGGATGCGGTCATTGCGGACGTTCCCTGCTCCGGTTTGGGAATTATCCGGAAAAAGCCGGATATTCGCTATAAAAATCTGAAAGAACTGGAAGAACTGCCGGAATTACAGCTGAAAATTCTGGAAAATCAATCCCGCTATGTGAAAAAGGGCGGCCTGCTCCTGTACTCCACCTGCACGGTGCTGCGCACGGAAAATGAGGATGTTGTAAACGCCTTTTTGCAGCGGCACGGGGATTTTCTCACGGAACCCCTGCCCTTGCCGGGAATGTTCCCCAAAAACGAAACCGGGATGCTGACCCTGATTCCCGGACAGTACGATACCGACGGCTTCTTCATCTGCCGTCTGCGGAGGAAACCATGAATCTGAAATCCCTGACCCAGCCGGAATTGGCTGATATCTTAAAACAGCTGGGTCAGCCCGCCTTTCGGGCCAAACAGGTGTTTACTTGGCTCCATAAAGGTGTCCGCTCCTATGACGAGATGACCAACCTGCCCAAGGCTCTGCGGCAGACGCTGGCAGAGCATTACCCGCTTTTCGTGCCGAAGGTGGTGCGAAAGCAGGAATCCCAAAAGGACGGCACCATCAAATATCTCTGGCAGCTTTCTGACGGCAACTGCGTGGAGACGGTGCTCATGCGCTACCGCTATGGCAACACCGTCTGCATCTCCACGGAGGTGGGCTGCCGCATGGGCTGCGCCTTCTGCGCATCCACCATTGGCGGGCTGGTGCGGCGCTTAGAGCCTTTTGAAATGCTGGACGAGGTGCTGTTTACGCAAGTCGATTCCGGCCTGCCCGTCTCCCACATCGTGCTCATGGGCATCGGGGAGCCGTTAGATAATTTCGATAACGTCATGCGCTTTCTGGAGCTGGTGAACAGCCCCGACGGCATGAACATTTCCATGCGCCACATCAGCCTGAGTACCTGCGGCCTTGTGCCGAAGATTGACGCGCTGGCGGAAAAAAAGCTTCAAATCAGTCTGGCCATTTCCCTTCACGGCCCCAACAATGAACTGCGAAGCAAGGTCATGCCGGTGAATAAGGCCTACCCCATTGAGGAATTGCTGGCGGCCTGCCGCCGGTACTACGATGCTACCGGGCGGCGCATCCACTTTGAGTATGCCATGATTGACGGGGTCAACGACACCCCGGAATGCGCCAAGGAACTGCTTGGGCGGTTAAAGGGTCTGGGTGCTCATGTGAATCTGATCCCCCTGAACCATGTGGAGGAAAGCCCCTTAAAGCCCAGCTCCAAGGAAGCGGTGGCGCGGTTTCAGAAAATATTGGAGGACGGCGGCGTGACGGCAACGGTTCGCCGTACCCTTGGCGGGGACATCGACGCCTCCTGCGGGCAGCTTCGGAGGAAATTTCAAAACACGGAGCGGGCTTCTTCGGCGGGCAGATAAAAAAGTAATTTGGCGGCTTCTGCGAATTGACAATTGACAGTTGACAATTGACAATTATGGAGTCCCTTCGGGACAATTAAAAATGTTTTATCGGGAAAACTGGGCGTTTTCCACATGAACATTCCGTTTCCTGTAATTTGAGTTATATTGTAATTTATCCCGAAGGGATACCTCAATTGTCAATTAAATTACAATTTGTTCAGAGATTCCTAGGCATTATTTCAAATAGAGAAACCAAAGAAGAGAGGTGCTGCGCCTATGCAGAGCTGGGGACTTACCGATCCTGGCTGCGTCCGAAAGCAGAATCAGGACGCCTACCGAATTGAACAGCTGGACCGGGAGACGCTATTGGGCGTGGTCTGCGACGGCATGGGCGGCGCCAAGTCCGGCAATATTGCCAGCACCTTGGCGGTGGAGGTCTTTGTGGAGGAAATCCGCCGCAGCTGGGTGACCGGCATGGAGTCCGACCGGGTTGACCAGATGCTTCGCAGCGCGGTGAAGCTGGCGAATTTCACGGTGTACGACCAGAGTGCCCAGTTCGAGGAATTCGACGGCATGGGCACCACGCTGGTGGCGGCGGTGGTGCGAAAAAACAAGGCGACGGTGGTCAACGTAGGCGACAGCCGGGCCTATGGCATCAACCGCACGGGCATCCACCAGATCTCCAAGGATCATTCTCTGGTGCAGATGATGGTGGACCGGGGGGATCTGACTCCGGAGACCGCGAAAAGCTATCCGGGCAAGAACTTCATCACACGGGCCATCGGCACGGAGCCTATGGTGCTGTGCGACATTTTTCACTGGAGCGTGAGCAGGGGGGACTATCTGCTCCTGTGCTCCGACGGACTGAGCAATCTGATGGACGATCAGGAAATTCTCTTCGAGGTCGTCCACGGCGTGAATAAGCATCAGTGCTGCAAGCGGCTGCTGGACATTGCCAAAAGCCGCGGCGCGCCGGATAACGTGACCAGCGTTCTGATTCTGGTTTAAGCCGAAAGGAGCCTACTGCATTTATGGATCAATACATTGGACGGCTGCTGGACGGTCGGTACGAGATTCTGGAGGTCATCGGTACCGGCGGCATGGCCGTAGTCTATAAAGCGCGCTGCCATCGGCTGAACCGGTTGGTCGCGATCAAAATACTGAAGGACGAATTTGCCAGAGACGAGGAATTCCGCCGCCGGTTCCGTGCGGAGGGCGAGGCCGTGGCCATGCTGAGCCACCCCAACATCGTGCAGGTCTACGACGTTTCCACCTCCGACAGCGCCAACTTTATCGTCATGGAGCTGATCGACGGCATCTCTCTGAAGGAATACATGGAGAAAAAGGGCGTTCTCAACTGGAAGGAGACCCTGCATTTCTCCTTACAGATTGCCAAGGGCCTGGAGCACGCCCACAGCCGGGGCATCATTCACCGGGACATCAAGCCCCACAACATCATGGTGCTGAAAAACGGCTCCGTGAAGGTCATGGATTTCGGCATCGCCCGGGTGATGAACAAGAGCAATACCCTGACCAAGGAGGCTCTGGGCAGCGTCCACTACATCTCCCCGGAGCAGGCCAAGGGCGGGCATACGGATAACCGGTCCGACCTGTACTCTCTGGGCGTGGTCATGTACGAAATGATGGCGGGCCGTCCGCCCTATGACGGCGAATCCGCCGTATCCGTGGCCATTCAGCACATCAACGGCGGCGCGCCGCTGCCCTCCGTCTACAATCCCAACATCCCCAAGGGTCTGGAACAGATCATTATGAAGGCCATGGCGCTGGAAGTCCGGGACCGGTACGTTTCCGCCACGGAAATGCTGCAGGATATGGAGGAATTCCGGAAGAATCCCGCCATTGTGTTTGATTATCACACCCTTCTGGACGACGCCACCCGGAAAATACCCACCGCGGGCGCTCCCATGACCACGGCGGAGAAGAAGGTTCAGGCGAGAACCGGCGAGCGCCCCGCATCCCAGCCCGCGCCCCAGCGGCGCACCGGTACGGCGGCACGGCCCGTGACGGCCCAGCGGGACAGCGAGATTGTCAGCCGGGTCCAACAGAAGCATCGGGAGGAGCAGAAAAAGAATGAGAAGGAGCGCAGCCGGGTGGCGACGACCGCCATCGTGATTTGCAGCGCCGTGGCGGTGTTTGCCATCATTGTGTTTCTGATTGCCCTGTTCAGCGGGGCTCTTCTGGATCAGGAGAAGGACACGGTGGAGGTGCCCTACCTCGCCGGCGGCCTGTACAGCGAAGCCCTGGCGGAGGACTATCCGGATTTCGTCATCCGCCTGCAGCCCCGGCAGTACAGCGAGAGCCACCCCAAGGATGAGATCATCAGTCAGGAGCCTGTCGGCGGTTCCAAGGTGCAGCGGGGTTCCGATATCTGGATTACCGTCAGCATGGGCCCGGAGCCGGAGGCCAGAAAGCTGGACAATTTCGCGGGCGCGGATGCGGAGGAAGCCTACAAGCTGCTGGACAGTCAGGGCTTTAAGCCCCTGAAAAAGAGGGAAGCCAGCTACGTCTACGAAGCGGGCGTGGTTACCCGCACCGACCCGGGGGCAGGCTCCGAGGTCACCGAGGGCCAGACCATCTATATCTATGTCAGCACCGGACCGGAGGTGGTGGAGGTGCCCATGCCGAATGTGGAGGGACTGGAGCTGAAGCGGGCGAAAGAGCTGATGGACCAGCTGGGCTTTACCAATGTGCGCTATGTGCCGACGGAAAGCTCCCAGCCGGAGAATGTGGTGGTCTACCAGTCCGTCAACAAAAACGAAACGGTGGACGTAACTGCCGAGGTAATCATTCAGTATTCCCGGGGCGTGACGGAGACGGCGGGGGATACTCAGCCGCAGGAAACCGAACCGGATACCACCACCCGTACCTTCGACGTATCCTGGGTGGTTCCCGTGCGGGACGAGGAATACCAGCTGGACGTGTGTCTTGCCGGAACCCCGGAGGTTCTGGTGCAAAGGATGGTACCCCCCGGGTCCCAGACCGTCGTGTTAAAACTGACGGGCAGCGGCGTTGTGTACTATGACCTGTACATCAACGGCGACTTTGTCGAGACAAAGTCGGTGGAATTTACTCCCAAGAAAGTGGAGCCCTGAGCATGATGAAAAAAACGGAAGGGCGCATTCTGCGCTCCTTAAGCGGCTTCTATGATGTCCAGACCCAGGAGGGGCTGATTACCTGCCGGGCCAGGGGCATCCTGCGAAAGGAGGGGAATTCTCCCCTCACCGGCGACCTGGTGGAGATCACCGTGGAAAAGGGAAAAGGGATGGTGGAGAAAATCCTGCCCCGGAAAAACCACTTCATCCGCCCGGCGGTTGCCAACGTGGACGCGCTGGTGATATTCGCCGCCAATGTCAACCCTGTTACGGAGCCGTTTCTCATTGACCGGGTGGCCGCCATCGCGGGAGACCAGAATGTGCAGGCGGTTCTGTGCGTCAACAAGTGCGATTTAGACCCGGCAATGGATTTGGTTCGGATTTACGAGCACGCGGGCTTCCCGGTGATCTGCACCAGCGCCGAGACGGGAGAGGGCGTGGAAGACCTTCGTGCCCTGCTGGAGGGAAAGCTGACAGCCTTCACCGGCAACTCCGGCGTGGGCAAGAGCAGCATTCTCAACCGTCTGGCCCCGGAATTGCAGCTGGAAACCGGCGAGGTTTCCGAAAAGCTGGGCCGTGGCCGGCACACCACCCGGCACGTGGAGCTGTACCGGCTGGGGGAAAACACCTATGTGGCGGATACGCCGGGGTTTTCCTCCTTCGATACCGACCAGATGGAGCTGATTTTGAAGGAAAATCTTCAGTATGCCTTCCCGGACTTTGGAAGCTATCTGGGAAAATGCCGCTTTGACGACTGTTCCCACCGCAAGGAGCCGGACTGTGCCGTCCGGGCGGCGGTGGAGGCGGGGGACATCGAAAGGAGCCGGTACGAGAGCTATCTGAAGCTCTACGAAAAGGCAAGCCAGATCAAGGCTTGGGAAATCAAATAATGAATATGTCATTGCGAACCAGTGATTACACTGGCTCGGAATGACATTTTTCTTTGTAACCTTTTGCCCTTCCCAATTGTATTTTATATGAAAGGCCTTTCAAAAAAGATAAATGAGGGATCACTCATGAGAATGGAAACACAGGCGCTGGCGGCAGTCTACCGTGACCGATTGTTCGCGGCGGCGTTTCAGGCTTGCGGAAACGCCGCTGATGCCGAGGACGCGGCCCAGGAGGCTCTGCTGCGCTACCACACAAGCGAAAAACAATTTGAAAGTGAGCAGCACATCCGGGCATGGCTCCTGCGGGTTGCCATCAACTGCGCGAAAAACGTCAGCCGTTCCTTCTGGCGGCGCAATACGGTGCCGCTGGAGGACTACATGGATTCGCTGGAATTCGACTCCGGGGAATCCCGACAGATTTTCCGGGAGGTCATGAACCTGCCGGAAAAGTACCGCCTTGTGATACATCTATATTATTATGAGGATTACACCGTGGCGGAAATCGGGAAGATTCTGGGTCTGACGGAAAGCAACGTGAAGGTGCGCCTGAGCCGGGGTCGGCAGCTGCTCAAAGAAGCGTTACAGGAGGTATGGGACGATGAATAACCGGGACAAGTATAAAAAGGCGTTTTCTGTGCTCCACGCCTCCGCGCAAACCGATTGGGAGGCACTTATGGAACAGAAAACCAAAAAGAAATATGGAAAAACAGCGGTAAGGCTGATTCTCATTGCGGCGGTCGTCTGCCTGATGACCGTCACTGTATCCGCAGATAGTGTGCGGCAGCTATTCGGCTGGGGCGGCAATATGGAGGTTACTCAGTACGATGACGGCGCAGAGGTTCGGATTTTTACCGACAACCTGACGGAGCCGGTGGAAATCCGGGACGGGCGGATGTTTTTTATCGTCAACGGGGAAAACATAGACATTACCGATCAGGTGTCCCAGACCAAGGCGTTCACCTATCAGTATGTGGACAATCAGGGCATTACCCACGACTGGGTGGTGGGATTGAACAGTGAGAACATCGAAAACTACGGCTATGCGGAGTATCTGAAAACCGATGTGTGGCAGGGTGGCTATTCCGCCCGGGTGAACATCAACGCCGACGGAACTACCGAGGCCCAGTGGCTGGAAATCTGGAAAGCCGAAAACGACTGCCCGTGGTAAAGCCTTCCCCTCCGGGGAAGGAATGAGGAAATAAGAAAACCGAGTGATTACTGCCGATTACAGGCGAAATCACTCGGTTTCTTTATGTTTATTCATTTCCGCTTCAATCAGGTCGCAGACGAAGCGGTTCAGGCTTTTACCCTGACTGGCGGCAAAGTCCTTGATGATCTGCCGCTGGCCCTTTTTTACGATAATATTGATGCGGTCGTAAGCCTTCTTGTTATATCGGGCGGTGGCTTCCTTTTGGGAATCGTAGTACTTCTCGTGTTTCATTCCGTCACCTCGGGATTTATACTAACGTAAGTATATGGAGAACCGTATAATTACTCACGTATAAAATTGTGGAAACTGCGGATGGATATAATTGAGCAAGTATAATAAAATAGAGTGAACGAAAGGAGGGAGCGTATGGATAAAGAAAAAGTGCTGCTTGAAATATCGGAAGCGGACGATGATTTCATCGAGGACATTTTGACAGTAGCCATGAAAAGGAAACAGCAGTTGTACCCAGACTGGGAAATCCGGTATTTGGCTGTACCCGGGGAAGCGGCAGGGCAGCAGCGGCAGCGTTACGAACGGGCATGGCAGGTACTGGCTGAGCGTAGGGCGGGGTTATGAACCACCCTACGAAGCAACTCGGTAGTTTTCCCCTTTACCTACCTAAGCACCTCCGGTCGAGGGGCCCTAAGGATGTAAGTTGATTGCCCGGGTGCGTAACGCATTGTCCGCGGCCACTGGCCGCCCGCAGATTGTACGAAAAAGTCAAGCAAACTTTGTGATTTTCTCTAAAATTTTGCTTGACAATTCCCTTTCGGGGTGGTATTATATTTGAGCGCGTGCGGGGAAAGACTGCGCGTGCACTGCGATGATGCGGGAGATTGCGTTGAAAAACGGTAACTTCCGCGGAGTATGTCCGGTCATCGGGCGGCTGAACTGCTTCTGGAAGCGCTGGCGTATATCGCCGGGAACGGAAGAAGGGTCGGCCTCGGTCGGCCATTTTTCATGGCTCGGAATGATACGCACGGCGGCGCGGACAGAGGAGTTCGACCGTACCCAGCCACTACGCAAACTGAGTACGATATTCAAGGAGGAAAACAAACCATGGCAAACCAGATGATCCGCATTCGGCTGAAGGCTTACGATCACCAGCTGATCGACTCCAGCGCTGCAAAGATCGTGGAGACCGCAAAGCGCAACGGCGCCCAGGTTTCCGGCCCCATCCCCCTGCCCACCAAGAAGGAAGTTGTTACCATCCTTCGCTCTGTCCACAAGGACAAGGATAGCCGTGAGCAGTTCGAGCGCAGAACCCACAAGAGACTGATCGATATCCTCAACCCCAGCCAGAAGACCATCGAGGCCCTGATGAGCCTGGACCTTCCCGCTGGCGTTGAGATTGAGATAAAGCTCTGATTTGCTGGTAACAGAGCAAATCAAAGCAGCCCGCACTGTCTGGCATCGGGCGGACGGGTCATGTCGGCAACCGTCCCAATGCGGTAAGCCGACCAATAACCTATTAAAAAGGAGTACCAAACATGCAGAAAGCAATCATCGGCAAAAAAGTGGGTATGACCCAGATCTTCGATGAGAGCGGCAAGGTGATCCCTGTTACCGTCGTGGAAGCAGGCCCCTGCATCGTCACTCAGAAGAAGACCGTCGAGACCGACGGCTACACCGCCGTCCAGCTGGGCTTCGAAGACATCAAGGAGTCCAAGCTGACCAAGCCTGAGGCTGGCCACCTGAAGAAGGCCGGCGTCGAGGCAAAGAAGCACCTGAAGGAGTTTAAGCTGGACAACGCTGCTGACATGAACGTGGGCGACGTGGTCAAGGCGGACACCTTCGCCGCTGGCGACATGATCGATGTCACCGGTATTTCCAAGGGCCACGGCTACCAGGGCGCTGTGAAGCGCTGCGGCGCCGGCCGCACCCCCATGACCCACGGCGGCGGCCCTGTTCACCGTCACGCCGGTTCCATGGGCGCTTCCTCTCATCAGTCCCGTATCTTCCCCGGTAAGATCGGCGCTGGTCAGATGGGCAACGAGCAGGTCACCATCGAGAACCTGGAAGTTGTGAAGGTGGACGCAGAGCTGAACATGATCGTCATCCGCGGCGCCATCCCCGGCCCCAAGGGCGGTCTGGTCTACATCCGCAACACCGTGAAGAACAACCGCGTCAAGAACGTGGAGACCGGCATCAGCAAGAACCCGCAGAAGGCTTCCGGCAGAAACCCCCAGAAGGCTTCCGCAAGAGGCTAAGGAAAGGAGATCTTAAATCATGCTTAAGACGAATGTTTATGATATGTCCGGCAAGCTGGTTGGCGAGATCGAACTCTCCGAAGCAGTTTTCGGCATTACCCCCAACACCGCCGCCGTTCACGACGCGGTTAAGAATCATCTGGCAAACAAGCGTCAGGGCACCCAGTCCGCTCTGACCCGCGCTGAGGTTTCCGGCGGCGGCCGTAAGCCCTGGCGTCAGAAGGGCACCGGCCGGGCCCGTCAGGGCAGCACCCGTGCTCCCCAGTGGACCCACGGCGGCATCGTGTTCGCTCCCAAGCCCCGCTCCTACAGCTTCGGCCTGAACAAGAAGGCCAAGCGGCTGGCGCTGAAGAGCGTGCTGAGCGCCAAGGTCGCCGAGAGCGCTCTGGTGGTCATCGACGCCATCAAGATGGACGCTCCCAAGACCGCTGAGTTTGCCAAGTTCCTGAAGGCCGTGGGCTGCGACACCAAGACCCTGGTTGTCACCGCCGCCGCTGACCAGAACGTGGTCAAGTCCGGCCGCAACATCCCCGGCTGCGAGGTCACCTTCGCCAACCTGCTGAACACCTACGACGTGCTGAACGCCAACAAGCTGGTTGTTGACAAGGCAGCCCTCCAGAAGATCGAGGAGGTATTCGCATAATGAACGCTTACGATATCATCAGAAGACCTGTCATCACCGAGCAGTCCATGGAGGCTGTGGCTGACAAGAAGTACGTTTTCATGGTGGACGTCAACGCCAACAAGACCCAGATCAAGGAAGCCGTGGAACTGGCTTTCGGCGTCAAGGTCGCAAAGGTCAACACCATCCGTATGCAGGGCAAGGTCAAGCGCACCGGCGCTTACCCCGCCGGCAAGCGGCCCGAGTTCAAGAAGGCGGTCGTCACCCTGACTGCCGATTCCAAGACCATCGAGTTCTTCGAGGGCATGGTCTAATCAATCTCAAAAAGGAGAGAAACGCAAATGGCAATTAAGACTTTTAAGCCTTACACCGCCGCCCGCCGCAACATGACTGTTTCCGGCTTCGACGGCGTGGACAAGAAGGCAAAACCTGAGCGTAGCCTGGTTGAGACCCTGAAGAAGCATGCCGGTCGCAACAGCTATGGTCACATCACCGTCCGCCACAAGGGCGGCGGAAACAAGCGGAAGTACCGTGTGATCGACTTCAAGCGTCTGAAGACCGAGATGCCCGCCACCGTGCAGCGCATCGAGTACGATCCCAACCGCTCCGCTTATATCGCACTCATCCAGTACGAGGACAACACCCTGTCCTACATTCTGGCTCCTTACGGCCTGAAGGCCGGTGATGTGGTGGTGGCTTCCGCCAATGCCGACATCAAGCCCGGCAACTGCCTGCCCATCGCCAACATCCCTGTCGGTACTGTGATCCACAATGTGGAGCTGCAGCCCGGCCACGGCGCTCAGCTGGTCCGCAGCGCCGGCGCCGCCGCTCAGCTGATGGCCAAGGAAGGCGAGCTGGCTCAGGTTCGTCTGCCCTCCGGTGAGGTTCGCTACGTCCGTACCAACTGCACCGCCTGCATCGGTCAGGTGGGCAACCTGGACCACGAGAACGTCCACATCGGCAAAGCCGGCCGCAAGCGTCACATGGGCATCCGTCCCACCGTCCGCGGCTCCGTTATGAACCCCAACGACCATCCTCATGGTGGTGGTGAGGGCCGCGCTCCTGTCGGCCGTCCCGGTCCTGTGACTCCCTGGGGCAAGCCCGCACTGGGTTACAAGACTCGCAAGACGAAGAACCGCTCCAATAAGTTCATCGTCAAGCGCAGAAACAGCAAGTAAGGAGGAAATGAAATGAGCAGAAGTATCAAGAAGGGCCCTTTCGTAGCTCCTGAGCTGTACAAGCGCGTGGAGGAGCTGAACAAGGCCGGTGAAAAGAAGGTTCTGAAGACCTGGTCTCGTTCTTCCACCATCTTCCCCTCCTTCGTTGGTCACACCATCGCGGTCCACGACGGCCGGAAGCACGTTCCCGTCTATATCACCGAGGACATGGTCGGTCACAAGCTGGGCGAGTTCGTCCCCACCCGTACCTTCCGTGGTCACTCCGGCAGCAAGACTGCGAACAGCAAGTAAGGAGGTAGAATGATGGAATTTTTTGCACATGTTAAATTCGTCCGTATGTCTCCTCGTAAGGTCAAGCTGGTTTGCGACATGATCCGCGGCAAGGACGTTAAGACCGCCGCTGCTCTGATGAGCCAGACCTCCAAGGCAGCCTGTGAGCCTATGGCTAAGCTGCTGAAGAGCGCTGTTGCCAACGCTGAGCACAACAACGGCTTGAACGCTGAAAACCTGTACGTTTCCACCTGCGTTGCGAACCCCGGCCCCATCCTGAAGCGCGGCCGCATCGCTTCCCGTCGTGGTTTCGTTCGGATCAACAAGAGAACCACTCACATCACCATCGGTGTGAGCGAGAAGGCTTAATCAGGAGGTAGCTATGGGACAGAAAGTTAATCCCCATGGACTGCGTGTTGGCGTAATCAAGGACTGGGATTCCCGCTGGTATGCCCGTGAGGACAAGGTGGGCGACCTGGTCGTCGAGGATTACAACATCCGTAAGTATCTGAAGAACAAGCTGTACGCCGCTGGCGTGGCTAAGATCGAGATCGAGCGTTCTAACGGCAAGGTCAAGATCAACCTGTGGTGCTCCCGTCCCGGCGTGGTGATCGGCAAGGCCGGCGCTGAGATCGAGAACCTGCGCAAGGAGATGGAGGGCAAGCTGGGCAAGAGCGTGAACCTGAACATCGTTGAGGTTCGCAGCCCTGACCTGAACGCTCAGCTGGTGGCTGAGAACATCGCTCAGCAGCTGGAGAAGCGTATCTCCTTCCGCCGGGCCATGAAGAAGGCCATGCAGCAGGCCACCCGCCTGGGTGCCAAGGGCATCAAGGTCACCTGCGCCGGCCGTCTGGGCGGTGCCGAAATCGCCCGCTCCGAGAGCTATCACGAGGGCACCATCCCCCTGCAGACCATCCGTGCCGACATCGAGTACGGCTTCGCTGAGGCTGCCACCACCTACGGCCGCATCGGCGTGAAGGTGTGGATCTACAAGGGCGAGGTTCTGAACACCACCCTCCGGGCTGCCACTCCCGAACCCGCTCCCCGTGAGCGTCGTGAGCGCCGCGGCGACCGCCGCAACGGCGACCGTCGTCCCGGCGGTGACCGTCGTCAGGGCGGCGAGAGAAGAAACTACAACCGTGAAGGAGGTAACCGCTAATGCTGATGCCGAAGAGAGCGAAATACCGCAAGGTTCAGCGTGGTCGTATGACCGGCACTGCCTCCCGCGGTAACAAGGTTGCTTACGGTGAGTTCGGTATCCAGGCTCTGGAGCCCGGCTGGATCACCGGCAACCAGATCGAGGCCGCCCGTATCGCCATGACCCGTTACACCAAGCGTGGCGGTAAGGTCTGGATCAAGATTTTCCCCGACAAGCCTTATTCCAAGAAGGGCCTGGGCACCCGTATGGGTTCCGGTAAAGGCGCTCCCGAAGGCTGGGTCGCAGTCGTTAAGAATCAGAAGGTGATGTTTGAGATCGGCGGCGTGTCCGAAGAGGTCGCCCGCGAGGCTCTGCGTCTGGCACAGCACAAGCTGCCCATCAAGACCCGGATCATCACCAAGGAAGCCGAAACTG
Source organism: uncultured Clostridia bacterium (assembly GCA_945948535.1). Classification (GTDB taxonomy): domain Bacteria; phylum Bacillota; class Clostridia; order Oscillospirales; family Oscillospiraceae; genus Faecousia. Next base: position 2,731 of record CAMFBN010000015.1, on the reverse strand, counting down.
AGATTGGTGGTGAATAATGATGAAGGCAAAGGAACTGAAGAATCTGTCCGTCGAAGAGCTGGCTAAGAAGCTGGACGAGCTGAAGAAGGACCTGTTCATGCTGAGAATGCAGCACGCAACCAACCAGCTGGACAACCCCATGCAGATCGCCGCGACCAAGAAGGACATTGCCCGCGTCAAGACCATTATTCGCGAGAAGACCAACGTCTGAGGAGGATACGTAAATGACTGAGAATAGAGCATTCCGTAAAACCAGAATCGGTCAGGTCGTCTCCGACAAGATGGACAAGACCATTGTGGTTGCAATTGAGGATAGCGTGCAGCATCCTCTGTACAAGAAGACCATGAAGCGGACCTACAAGCTGAAGGCCCACGACGAGAACAACGAGTGCGGCATCGGCGACACCGTTGAGGTCATGGAAACCCGGCCCCTGTCCAAGGACAAGCGCTGGAGACTGGTTCGCATCATCGAAAAGGCGAAGTAAGGAGGTCGGAAACAAATGGTTCAGGAAGAAAGCTATCTGAAGGTTGCCGACAACACTGGCGCCAAGGAAATCCACTGCATCCGTGTGCTGGGCGGCTCCAAGCGCAAGTACGGCAACATCGGTGACGTCATCGTTGCTTCCGTCCGCAAGGCCACTCCCGGCGGCACTGTGAAAAAGGGCGAGGTCGTCAAGGCTGTGATCGTCCGCTCCAAGCGCGGCGTTCGCCGTGAGGACGGCTCCTATGTCCGCTTTGATGAGAACGCAGCCGTGATCATCAAGGAAGACCACAACCCCAAGGGTACCCGTATCTTTGGACCTGTGGCTCGTGAGCTGCGTGAGAAGGATTACATGAAGATCCTGTCTCTGGCCCCCGAAGTCATCTAATGGAGGACCGAAGGAATGAACATTAAGAAGAATGATACCGTTATCGTCCTGTCCGGCAAGGACAAGGGCGTTAAGGGCAAGGTGCTGGTCGCCATGCCCAGCGAAAACAAGGTCATCGTGGAGAAGGTCAACGTCGCCACCTGCCACACCAAGCCCCGTCAGCAGGGCGAGGCCGGCGGCATCGTGAAGAAGGAGACCCCCATCCGCGCCTGCAAGGTGGCCCTGTTCTGTGAGAAGTGCGGCAAGGGCGTTCGCGTCGGCTACAAGGTCGATGGCGACAAGAAGGTCCGCGTCTGCCGCAAGTGCGGCGCCGAAATCTGATGAGAGGAGAGTAATTTCATGGCTAGCAGAATGAAAGAAAAGTATGTTGCTGAGATCGCTCCCGCTCTGAACAAGAAGTTCGGCTACAAGAGCGTCATGCAGATCCCCAAGCTGGACAAGGTCATCGTGAACGTCCGCTGCGGTGACAGCAAGAACAACGCCAAGGAAATCGAGGCCATCTGCAAGGATGTGGCCGCCATTACCGGTCAGAAGCCCGTGACCTGCAAGGCTCGTAAGAGCGTGGCCAACTTCAAGCTCCGTGAGGGCGAGACGGTCGGCGTGAAGGTCACCCTGCGGGGCGACAAGATGTATGAGTTCCTGGACCGTCTGTTCAGCGTGGCTCTGCCCCGTGTCCGCGACTTCCGCGGCATCAACCCCAACTCCTTCGACGGCCGCGGCAACTACGCCTTCGGTCTGAAGGAGCAGCTGATCTTCCCTGAGATCGAGTACGACAAGGTGGACAAGATCCGTGGTATGGACATCGCAATCTGCACCACCGCTACCACCGACGAGGAAGCCAAAGAGCTGCTGACTCAGCTGGGCGCTCCCTTCACCGCTTGATTAGGAGGATATAGCAAATGGCAAAGAAGTCTATGATCCTGAAGCAGCAGGCTGAGGCCAAGTTCTCCAGCCGCCGCTATAACCGCTGCAAGATCTGCGGCAGACCCCATGCTTACCTGCGCGATTACGGCGTATGCCGTATCTGCTTCCGCGAGCTGGCCTACAAGGGCCAGATCCCCGGTGTCCGCAAGGCCAGCTGGTAAGGCGAATTTCTAATGTGATATAGATTCGGAGCGTCCCGGGAAGATGGCCCCAGAAGTGGGGCGCATTCCCCGGATACCTCCGGGTCTTCAACGGGTAAAGCCCGTAACTTCTGATAGGAGGATTTAAACATGCAAATCACCGATCCCGTAGCAGATATGCTGACCCGTATCCGGAACGCTAACTCTGCGAAACACGACACTGTGGATGTCCCCGCTTCCAACCTGAAGAAGGCCATTGCGCAGATTCTGCTGGACGAGGGCTACATCAAGGCCTTCTCTCTGGTGGATAACGGCAATCAGGGCGTCATTCACATCACCCTGAAGTATCTGGCGAAGAAGCAGCCCGCCCTTTCCGGCCTGAAGCGCGTCTCCAAGCCCGGCCTGCGGATCTACGCCGGTGCTGACGAGCTGCCCAAGGTTCTCAAGGGCCTGGGCGTGGCCATCGTCTCCACCTCCAAGGGTGTTATGACCGACAAGAAGGCTCGCGAGCTGCACATCGGCGGCGAAGTCCTGGCTTTCGTCTGGTAAGGAGGATTTCGTAAATGTCTAGAATTGGTAGAAAGCCGGTTATCATCCCGGCAAACGTTACGGTGGACATTGCCGAGGGCAATGTTGTGACCGTTAAGGGCCCCAAGGGCACCCTGACCTACACCTTCCATCCCGACATGATCCTCAAGGTTGAGGGCAACGAGGTTATCGTTGACCGTCCCGATGAGGAGCACCTGCACAAGTCCCTGCACGGCCTGACCCGCACCCTGCTGCACAACATGGTAGAGG
>CAMFBN010000014.1 GCA_945948535.1 uncultured Clostridia bacterium | reverse complement strand
TCCAGCTCCTCAGGCGTGAACATCATGGCTGAACACCTCCCCGAACCTCCTTCGGAACCTTTGCGATGTACGGCAGCAGCGACAGCTCAAAGAGCAGCAGATACACACCGCCGTGCCCGCTCCCGGTAATGGCGCACATAACCGCCGCAATCAGATACAGCGTACAAACGCAGCCGATCACCGCATATACGATTCCGTTAAGTACCTTCTGCCGCCGGGCCACATCCGCCTTGCGCAGAAGAAACATTTTTCCGTCCTTCTGCACCAGCAGCATCTCGTCCAGCGCAGCCTCCCGTCTCCGGGGGAACATCCGCATCAACTGCGCATCCTCATCGTCCAGCGCCGCCCGGATATCCTGAATGTCCGTAACCATCTGTTTCACTTGGTTTCCTCCTTCACATCATTTCTCGCCGGCATCACCAGCCGCCGCAGGCCGTCAGAGCACATGGTCAGCCCCTTGGCGGCGAACAGGATTTCCCGCATCCGCGCCTCATGCGCATTCCACCCGCAGCGAAAGCAGCGGCTTTCCGAACAGAGCTGGATATTCTTGTTGTGCAGCAGGCACTCCGGTGGGCCCTGGTAGCATTCTTCCTTCTTCTTGGTCAAGCGTCCGTCACCTCCCGAATGTCCTTTGTCTGGTATCCAAGCAGCCGAAGCGCGGTCTCCGGCGGCAGCTTCAGAAGCGAGATGAGCTTTCTGAGCCGATCCACCTGAATCTTCTCCGGCTGCCTCAGCATCACGCTGATGGTTGCGTCGCAAACCCCCAGGTGTTCGGCCAGGTCGCGCTGGTGAATCCCCATTTGCGCCAGTTGTACCAGCACATCCCGCCGGAAGTCCTCATTGCGGTACACATCCGCCTTTTGCCTGATTCTAGGCATTACCGTTCCCTCCTTGGCAGTTTCTTTTCCTTGTCGCTCAGCCGGTGCCGGATGACGAACGCCTCATTGTTGTCCCGCACCACCAGCCAGTTTTCCGCGTTCAGCCGGAATGACTGGATATACTTCCTCTGGGCCACCGTTGGCCGCTTTCCCTGCTTCATCCCGTCACCCCCAGCCGTTCCTCAAGAAAGCGAATGTAGGCAACTGTATCAAAGAGTAAACGGTCGAAGTCTTCATTCGTTCCACAGTCATAGGTGCAACGGATACAGTCCTGCTCCCGGCAGCACTCCAAACCGATCAGAACCCTCTCCCTGTCAACCGGGCATTTCTTTTCTTCCATTTGAAATCACTCCTTCCTTTCAGTCGGTCAAATCTCCCCACTGTTCCGCCATCGCTTTTGCGATTCCTGGAAATGTTTTTGACCTTGTTTTCGGGTCACGCTCGTTCCTTCCTTGGAATCTCCGATAATTACCATGAGAATCCTTGCATCCGCCGTTCACATACGGAGTATGTTGCTCAATTATCTTGGTAGGGACTAACGGCGGTAATCCTTTCAGCCACAGGCATGTCCGCTTTGAATACGGATGCCCGAACTGGTAAGGCTGGATAGCTTGTGTGTACGGTGGAAGACCAACGATTTTCATAGGCGTAGGATTTTCAATGGCGATTCTTGGGCAATCCGCTTCGTAAAACCGCATGAAGAATTCCTTTGCTTCCATTGCCTTCCGATAGCGTTCTGGCTGAATCTCACCTTTTACCCGCATCCTTACAGCACCCGCATTCGTCATATATGTACAGGGGGGGTGGGCAATAATCAGATCCCATTTCATTTTCAGAAGTTCCAATGCGTCAACCTGCAAATGCCATTCCGGGTGTCCGCCTGAGCAAGTCTCTATGTCGCAGGAATACGCCTCGTGACCGAGCTTCCGAAATTCGATTGTTACGGCCTGCGATTCCTCGCAAGCTACAAGAACTCTAATGTTCAACACTCCTTCCTGCCGCCCCTACCGGGCGGTATATTTCTTTCGCCGAGTTCCGAAAGTGTCTTTTACGACACTTTTTCTTCAAAAAAAATGCCCATAGGAGAACTCAGTTCAAGATAGTCCACGATTGTCTGGATTTCACTTTGCGTAAACTCAGAGATGCCATTGCACTTTCTGTAGAAAGCGGAGCGGCTGATTCCAAGTTTTTCGCACATTTCCATGATAGTTACTTTCTTTTCTGCCATCTCGTACATGAGTTTGTTCTTATTCATGGATGTACCTCCTTTCTAGTGTCATTTAGGACACATTCCATTATAGCGACTTGTATTGGATTGTCAATAGCTTTTTTGTCTTTTAGGACACTATTTTTTCTTTTTTGCAAAATTATTGTTGCAAAAAAGACACAAGTATGATACAGTAGCAGAGAAAGGAGCGTGTTCTCTGTGTCAGAAAATGATTTTTCAAGGAAAGTTCGTTCCCTAAGAGCTGAGCACGGTCTAACGCTTGAACAGGTCGCACGTCATGTTGGTGTTGGTCGCAGCACAATCAGGAAATGGGAGACGGGTATGATAGAGAATATCCGTCGTGACAAAATAGCGAAGCTGGCTGAGGCATTGCATACCACTCCGGATTACCTGATGGGATGGGAAAACAAATCGAAAGACGAAGCATCTTTGTCAAGTGATGAAGAGCGATTGCTGGAAATGTACCGCCAGCTCAACGATCAAGGAAAGGAGTATATCCTGCAAACAGTCACAATGGCAACCCACGTCTACACAAAAAATGCTTCTGTTTCCGACGTGGAAAATAGTGCCGGATAAATAAAAAACCCGCAAAAGCGGGAAGATTGGCAGTTTATGCTATGAAAAAGAAAATACTGTTATTTTTGCGTTCGATTATAAATGATTAAGTGTCCGTTTATTTGGACACAAAAACAAATATACTGCGGTGGTGAAAAATGGAAACTTTTTTTGAAGTATTCTCCACATTATTGTTTGGAGCCGTTTTCTTTGGCTTCTACTTTATGGAGAGGCATTATGAGAAAAAGATGGAGCATCAGTCGTACTACTACGAATCAGTTATTGAGCTTGTCCGTATGACTTCCGATTGCCGTGACGAGTGCGAACGCATACTGGAGCGTTGGGTAACAAGTCTTCCGTCACGTCAATATATGGATTCCATCTCTCAGACCGTAAAGATGTACAAGGAAAATCCACTCGCATTATACAAGTCGAAGTATAAAAAAGAGCTTCCGAAAATCTCTTACGACAAATGGAACCTTTACGATAGTATGCTCCGAGATATTGAAAAATCATATCTCCATCTGAATTCTTGTATCGATTTTGAAAGAATCAAATACAAACGAAGGTTAGAAGATTATTAATAGGAGGATACATTATGCTAGAGAAAACAGCACAACAATTCCTATCTGATGCCGAACGTTTCCTAATCGACGCGGCCACCGGAATGGAATTTGTAACAATCAAAACCAGCGCAGGCAATGCGGTGCTGATCAGCGAAGACGAATGGAAGATACTTCTTGACGCTTTGAAGCTCGCCGTCCAGACTGCAAAATAAAAAACCGCCCCGGTGCTGCGAACACCAGAGCGGCGATACAGAAAACCACCAGTCACCAAAACATAGGGGTAATCTGCCCAATTATCATAGCAGACTTGCCCCGGAAAGGCAAGGGAAAAATTGAAAGTACCGAAAGCAAGGAAACTTCCGTCAGGCATGTGGACAGTTCAACTCCGCTTGAGCGGGGAAAGTATCTCCATCACCAGAGACACGGAAAAAGCCGCAGTTGCCGAAGCCATGGCCGTAAAGAACGGTCTTATGAAGGCAAAAACCGCAAAGGCCAAGAAAACCGTCACCGTGGCCATTGACGATTACATTTCCGCCCGTTCCAACGTCCTGTCCCCGGCCACCGTCCGGGGCTACCGATTCATCCAGCGTGGAAGATTCCAGACCATGATGCAGCGGGATATTGGAGCCGTCACTCAGGAGCAGTGGCAGCGGGCCGTGAATGCAGAAGCAAAGCTGTGCAGCGCCAAGACCCTGCAAAACGCATGGCGGTTCCTGTCCTCCGTGATCGTGGAGGCCACCGGTGAGAAGATCACCGTCCGTCTTCCGCAGGTCAAACCAAATGAGCATCCATTCCTAACCCCAGATCAGATTCCCGCCTTTGTGGAGGCCATCCACGGAATGCCGGTGGAGATTCCCGCCCTTCTGGCCCTTTCCAGTATGCGCCGGTCTGAACTGCTGGACTTGCGCTGGGAGAATGTGGATCTGGAAAATGGAATCATAACCGTGTCAGGCGCTGCCGTGTACGGTGAGGGCGGCGTTCTTGTCCGCAAGAAGGAAAATAAGAACAGAAGCTCAACCCGGCTTATCCCAATCATTCCACCCCTCAGAGCCGCTCTGGAAGCCGCACAGCGAAAGTCTGAATATGTAGTTACCATGTCCCCGGCCGGAATGTTCCAGCAGATCAACCGCATCTGCGAGGCAAACAATCTTCCAAAAGTAGGCATCCATGGCCTTCGCCACAGCTTCGCCAGTCTTGCCTACCACTTGAACGTGCCGGAAAAAGTAGCCATGGAGATAGGCGGCTGGGCCAACGATCAGACCATGCGAAAAATCTACACCCATATCGCCCAGCAGGACGTAGCCGCCCACGCAAAAACCTTCACAGCATTTTTTGACAACAAAAACGATAATGCTAACAAAAATGCTAACGAAAACGAAAAAGTGACTGATATTCAATAACTTTTCCCACATATAACGCTCTGTTCGAATCCCTCATCCTCTGCCAATGATAAAGGCCACCCGTTCGGGTGGCCTTTATCATTGGCAGAGGAAGAAGGTGGATTCGAAAGGGCGGCATCAGTGGTGCTCCGCGCAGCGGATCAAAATCCTGATGATTGCCGGTGGCAATCATACCTTATTTTTTGCGAACACTGGTGCAAAAACAGTCCGGTGGACTGTTTTTAGCCCGTGGGAGAATCCATGGACTTTCGGACGCACCCGGTACGGGTGTGGACGTAAGTCCATAGTTCGTCGCAGAAAGGTTTCCTATCCGGTGGGGTGTCGCTCGTCACCGGCTCGACGGTGACGACACCTTAATCCAGTCGAATCCCTCATCCCTGCAATTCTCGTCTTTACAGGTGGCCTTTATGGTTGGCAGAGGAAGAAGGTGGATTCGAAAGGGCGGCACCAGTGGTGCTCCGCGCAGCCCTGCCGAAGGAGGAAAATAGGGGAATGACAAGGGCTTTGTTTTGTGATAAAATAGATGCGTAAATCTAAGGAACCCCTGAATAAATCGGCTTCGGCTGGATGACAGGTCTTGCCGATTTGTCCAGAGCTTCCCTAATTCCGGGAGGCGTGTACGATGGATCTTCGAGGACTTCATTATTTCTCGGTGGTTGCCGAGGAGCTGAATTTTACCCGTGCCGCCCAGCGGCTCAGTATGAGTCAGCCGCCGCTGAGCAATCAGATTAAGGCTCTGGAGGAGGAGCTGGGCACACCGCTGTTCCTTCGCGGCGGCAGAAGTTTGCAATTGACGGAGGCGGGAAAGCTGCTCTACCGCCGGGCGGCCCAGCTGCTGGATCTGGCGGAGCGTACCCGGGAGGAGGTGGGCTCTCTCGCCATGGGTCTGTCCGGAACCCTGTGCTTTGGCAGCGTGGCGGGCCTTGCGCCCTTCCTTGCCGCCCGGTGGCTGGCAGGCTTCCGGGAGGAATACCCGTTGGTGCGTTTTGAGATCGTCAACGGCAGCAGCGACGATATCATCGAACAGATTCAGCGGGGCTATATCGAGCTGGGACTGATTGCCGCGCCCTATGACAGCGAGCATCTGGAGGGCATTCCGGTGGGCGACGAGCCCTGGTGTGCCATTATGTCCGACCGGAATCCGCTGGCGGCGGAGCCGGACGCGCCCCTGCCTCTGCGGGAACTGGCGGGTAAGCCGCTGATTGTGCCCCACCGCCGGTCCCGTGTGGACGAAATCCGCAGCTGGTTCCGTCAGGCCGGTGCGGAGCCGAACATCATCGGCGAGCATTCCAATTTTGTGGACGTGCTTGCCATGGCCCATGCCGACGTGGGTATCAGCATTTTCCCTCAGACCGCGCCGGAGACCATGCCCGGCATTGTCTGCCGCAGGATTGTGGAACCGTCCCACCGGGCGCGGTATCTGCTGGTGCGCAAGCGAAATACCTCCATATCTGAACTGTCCCAGACCTTTCTGGACTATGTCACCGACTATTTGCAGGAGCACCCGGCGGATTTATTGGAAGGGGAGTCCTGTTAATAGTACCGGATAGCAAGCTGATAAATTGTAATTTGCGGGGATGCCCCCGCGGGCAATGCGTGCACGGCTGGTCTGTAATCGCAACTTCCCTGACCCGCTCGGTATCGTTCTGTGGCTCCGCCCTACGGTACTATGTAACGAACCGAGCGGTACCCAATGGTGTAACGAATACACAAAGCCTGGGCACGCATTGTCAGCGGCGACTCGCCGCCAAATTCCAATTTGTCTTCCTGCTGCGTCATGCCGATCAGCATTTCACTGAATATCATAAACAAAACCCCGTCACTCGCATCGAACAAGTGACGGGGTTTATGAATTGTCGGTATTTGTCATTTGGTTCCTCACAACAGAAGATTATCAATGCTTAAAGGTCTCGTAGTACGCTTCCAGCATGGCTTCGATTTTCTTAACAGTCTTCATAGAAATTCTCCTTTCGTTTTGTGCCCGGCGAGCGATTAATGTTTGAAGGTTTCATAGTATTCTTCCAGCATGGCCTCGATCTTCTTAACGGTCTTCATAATGACATCTCCTTTCGATTTGGCATTTCGTTCTTTCTGGCATTATAATAATACACATATAGGAAAAAGTAAAATACCAAAAACAGGAGATGAATTATATCTTTTTGATATAGCTAAGCCGTTAGGAATTGAGATACCACACGCCCAGATTCAGGTATGCGGCGCAGATCAGCCAGACCCGATAGGGAATCTGCAGTTTGGCGGCGGGCAGGTCTGCCTGATAAAAGAACAGGGTCATTCCAAAAACCAGCGCCCACAACAGCATCAGCCAGAGAAAGGCCAGAAAATAGGCTTGCGCGTTGAAAAAGATCAGGCTCCAGAAGAAATTGACGATCAGCTGAAGGACATACAGGTTGAGACCCTTACTGCGCGCCGGGGAGGGCGGGGACAGCCAGACCCTTGCCGCGCCGATGCCCATGAGGGCGTACAGAACGGCCCAGACCACCGGAAATACCCAGTCCGGCGGCGACAGGGGAGGTTTGGTTACGGTGGCGCGGAAAGCCTCCATGCCGCCCCGGGACAGCCAGCCGGAGAGGGCGCCCACGGTCTCGGAGAATATAATTCCCGATGCGTACGGTTTCCAGTTTTTCATGATCCATCACCCAAAGCCAGGATATGTGGAGACTGGACGGATATACCGAAAAAAGGAGACGCCGGTGCCGGCGTCTCCAAATCTGCTATGGGATTTTACGCGTTTGCTGCCGCTTTCCGCTTGCGGAAGAAGCCGCCTGCCATGCACACCAGCACAGCCACACCGGCAACGATGGCGGAACCGAGCAGGCCGGAAACGGAGGTGCCTGCCGCGCTGTCGCTGTTTGCGAAGGCGTAATCCGGCAGGAAGGCGGTTTTCTCCTGAATGGACCCGGCGACCTCCGCCGCACCGCTGGAAACGCCGTAATTTTCCTCGTCCAGTCCCATGTTCTCGCTGTAGCCGGACTCGGCGTTGCCGAACATGGACCACTCCAGACCGTCGGGGTTGCCGCTTGCGAACAGGCTCAGGCCGCCGCCCACAATGGCGACTACCACTGCCAGAATCACCAGCGTGGTTTTCAGGGAGCATTTTCCGGTCTCTTTACCGGCGGTATTCACGTCCATCAGCAGCTCGGGACGGGCTTCATACACGAATACCAGCACCGCGGAGGTAATCAGACCCTCGATTAAACCGATGGCAAGATGGATGGGCTGCATAATGCCCACAAAGGTGCCGAAGGGCAGCTCGGTGATGCCGGAAGCGGTGGTTTCCAGAACCACGGAGAAAGCACCCAGCTGTAAGGTCAGCACACAGCCGAGAATGGAGGCCAGGGTGATCTTGGCCCGGGCCGCGCCTTTGGTGCCCAGCTTGCTGAAAAGCGCGCTTCGCATGATCGGTTTCCATAGTAAGTAATATCCCACAAAGCACCCGTAGAAGGCCATATTCCAGCAGTTTGCACCCAGCGCCAGCAACCCGCCGTCGGCGAAGAACAGGGCCTGAATCGCCAGAATCACCACCATGGACAAGAAGCCAGCCTGAGGCCCCAGCAGGGCGGTGAGCATCATGCCGCCGCACAGGTGGCCCGAGGAGCCGGTGCCGGGAATGGTGTAATTGATCATCTGACCGGCGAAGACCAGCGCGGAGGCAACCGCCATGGTGGGCAGCTTTTCGAGGTTTTCGTCTTTTTTCAGCGTCTTTACGGAAGCACCCACCGTTACTGCGGTGGCGGCGTACATGGTGGCGGCAACCGCCGGAGCCAGCAATGCGTCTGCCATATGCATAGAGATGCACCCCTTTTCTATTTGGTGACTTCATTATAGCAGAGCGCTTTTTTCGGCGGAAGCCCCCCGGGGGGATGAAATTTTGCAAATATTTTTACCGGGTGTCTTGCAATGCCGCGCGGGTGAGATATAATTAGGAAAAGCAGAATTTTGTTGACCAATGCGTAGGGCGGGGTCATGACCCCGCCCTACGAAACTCAGCTAAAGAACAATTATGCTGAGCAGTTCCGGTCGAGGGGCCCAAAGGATGTATGATGGCCACCCAGCGTACGTAACGCATTGTCAGCGGCGACTCGCCGCACTGAAAGGGGTTGTGGTAAACCATGTTCTATTTCCCACTGTTCTGGGCCAGCCCGGTATTTTATCTGATGGCAATTTATGTGCTGGCGGCGGTGCTGCCCGCCATTTTCCTCATGCGTTATGTGTACCGGCAGGATAAAATCGAGCATGAGCCAATCCCGCTACTGGTGAGCCTCATCGGCAAGGGCATTCTGGCGGCGCTGGCTGCCATCGTGCTGGAAATGCTGGGCCAGTCCATCCTGAACGCGCTGGTGGAGCCGGAGAACCCTAAGTATGTCTATCTCATGGCATTTCTGGTGGTGGCGGCTGTGGAGGAGGGGACAAAATTTTTCTTCCTGTACCGCCGGACCTGGCGCGATCCCAATTTCAATTACCGCTTTGACGCCATTCTCTACGCGGTGTTCGTCTCTCTGGGCTTTGCCGCTTTTGAGAATGTGAAGTATGTGTTCAGCTACGGCCTGTCCGTGGCCCTGCCCAGAGCCATTCTGGCGGTGCCGGGGCATATGGGCTTCGCGGTGTTCATGGGCATTTTCTACGGTCGGGCAAAACGCTGCTGCGACTGGGGCAACGGCTTCGGCTGCACGGTGAATCTGATTCTTGGCTATCTCTTTCCGGTGTTCCTCCACGGGGTGTACGACACCTGCTGTATGCTGGGCACCAACCGCTCCACGCTGGTGTTCGTGGGCTTTGTGCTGGCAATGTACCTGATCGTTTTCTGCCTTCTCCGCCACGAATCCAGAACCGACCGGCCGGTGTGACGGGATTTGGGCAGAATAAGGTGTGCTGCTTCGACTTTTTGCCATAAAAAACCCGACGGATGCAGGCGCGAAAATGTGAAAAACGGGGAAAAGGAAAATTCCTATTGTAAAAAATGTCAGATTGTGTTATAGTATCCGGGAGAACAACGGCGTTCCCAGTTGGACAAGTGCGTCCAATTTGGGGACGCCCTATTTTTTTTCTCAGCCGTGTTTTTGCGGACGGCAGCTCCGTCAGCGCGGCAGTGAAAATACCGAGAGGAGAAAAAGATATGGATAATTTCACCGAACGCACGTCTCCCGCCGGACTGTATGACCCACGGTTCGAGCACGACAACTGCGGCATCGGCGCGGTGGTGGACATCAAGGGCCGCAAGAGCCACAAGACCCTTGACGACGCTTTGCAGATCGTGGAGCATCTGGAACACCGGGCCGGCAAGGACGCCGAGGGCAAAACCGGCGACGGTGTCGGCATTCTGCTTCAGATCGGACACAAGTTCTTCACCAAAGTGGCTTCCCAGGTCGGAATCGCGCTTGGCAGCGAGCGGGAGTACGGCGTGGGTATGTTCTTCTTCCCTCAGGAGGAGCTGCCCCGCAATCAGGCGAAGAAGCTGTTCGAGATCATCTGCAAGAAGGAGGGCCTGCCCTTCCTGGGCTGGCGGGAGGTTCCCACCTGTCCCGATGTGCTGGGCCACAAGGCTCGCAGCTGTATGCCCAGCATCTGGCAGGCCTTTGTGGGCAAGCCGCCCCGGATGCAGCCCGGTATTGACTTTGACCGCAAGCTCTATGTGGCCCGCCGGGTTTTCGAGCAGTCCAATCAGGAGACTTACGTTTGCAGCCTGTCCAGCCGCACCATTGTCTATAAGGGTATGTTCCTCGTGAAGGAGCTGCGGCTGTTCTACCCCGATTTGCAGGACGAGGACTACGAGTCCGCCATCGGCATGGTGCACAGCCGGTTCTCCACCAACACCTCCCCCAGCTGGAACCGTGCCCACCCCAACCGCTACATCCTGCACAACGGCGAAATCAACACCATCCGGGGCAACGTGGATACCATGCTGGCCCGTGAGGAGACCATCAGCAGTAAGTATCTGAAGGACGACATGACCAAGGTGCTGCCCATCGTCAATCAGGGCGGCTCCGACTCCGCCATGCTGGATAACACGCTGGAATTTCTGCTGATGAACGGCATGGAGCTGCCCCTGGCGGTGATGGTTACCATTCCCGAGCCTTGGAGCAACAACAAGAGCATGGATCCCAAGAAGCGGGATTTCTACCAGTATTACGCCACCATGCTGGAGCCTTGGGACGGCCCCGCCTCCATTCTGTTCAGCGACGGCGACGTCATGGGCGCGGTGCTGGACCGCAACGGCCTGCGCCCCAGCCGCTACTACATCACCAAGGACGGACGGCTGATTCTGTCCAGCGAGGTGGGCGTGCTGGACATCCCCGCCGAGGACATTGAACGCAAGGATCGCCTGCGCCCCGGCAAGATGCTGCTGGTGGACACCGTGAAGGGCGAGCTGGTGGACGACGAGGCGCTGAAGGCGGATTACGCCAGCCGTCAGCCCTACGGCGAGTGGCTGGATCGGAACCTTGTGAGCATGGATGATTTGAAGGTGCCCAACGAAAGGGTGCCGGAGCACACCCACGAGGAGCTGGTGCGGCTGCAGAAGGCCTTTGGCTACCGCTATGAAGACGTGAGCACCATCATGCTGCAAATGGCGAAAAACGGCGGCGAGCCTGCCGGCGCCATGGGCAGCGATACCCCCTTGGCGGTGCTGAGCCACACCCATCCGCCGCTCTTTGAATACTTCAAGCAGATGTTCGCCCAGGTCACCAACCCGCCCATCGACGCCCTGCGGGAAAAGGTCGTCACCTCCACCACGGTGTACGTGGGCGCACAGGGTAACCTGCTGGAGGAGGCTGCCGACAACTGCAAGGTGCTGAAAATCGACAACCCCATTCTGACGGAAACCGATCTCATGAAGATCAAGGCCATGAAGGTGCCGGGCTTCAAGGTGGTCACCGTTTCCATCTGCTACTACAAGAACACCTCGCTGGAAAAGGCCATCGACCGGCTGTTCGTGGATGTGGACCGTGCCTACCGGGACGGGGCCAATATTCTGATTCTATCCGACCGGGACATTGACGAATACCATGTGGCCATTCCCAGCCTGCTGGCGGTGGGCGCGGTGTCCAAGTATCTGGTGCGCACCCGCAAGCGTACCGCCATGGCCCTGATTCTGGAAAGCGGCGAGCCGAGACTGGTGCACGATTTCGCCACCCTTTTGGGCTACGGCGCCTGCGCAATTAACCCTTACCTTGCACAGGAGAGCATCGGCAGCCTGATTCACGACGGGCTTTTGGAAAAGGACTACTACGCCGCCGTAGGCGACTACAACAAGGCCGTGCTGGCGGGCATCGTGAAGATCGCCTCCAAAATGGGCATCTCCACCATCCAGTCCTATCAGGGCAGCCAGATTTTCGAGGCCGTGGGCATCAGTTCCGACGTCATCGACAAGTATTTCACTAACACCGTCAGCCGGGTGGGCGGCATCACGCTCCTCGATATTCAGCAGGAGCTGGAGGACCGGCACCGTCAGGCCTTTGACCCGCTGGGACTGGATATCTACATGGACCTGCCCAGCACCGGCGCCCACAAGTTCCGCAGCGGCCCCGCGGCGGAGCAGCACCTGTACAATCCCCAGACCATCCACCTGCTGCAGCAGGCCGTCTGGACGGACGACTACGGCAAGTTCAAGCAGTACACCGCGCTGGCCGCCAACGAAAATGGCGACGATATGCACCTGAGAAGCCTGCTGGACTTCAATTACCCCGCGGAAGGCGTGCCCATTGACGAGGTGGAGAGCGTTGAATCCATTGTAAAACGCTTCAAGACCGCCGCCATGAGCTACGGCGCCCTGTCTCAGGAGGCCCACGAGTGCATGGCCATCGCCATGAACCGTCTGGGCGGCAAGTCCAACACCGGCGAGGGCGGCGAAGCGGAGGACCGGTTCGGCACCGAGCGCAACAGCGCCATCAAGCAGGTGGCCTCCGCCCGGTTCGGCGTCACCAGCAAGTATCTGGTGTCTGCCAAGGAAATCCAGATCAAAATGGCTCAGGGCGCGAAGCCCGGTGAGGGCGGTCAGCTCCCCGGCGCCAAGGTGTATCCCTGGGTTGCCAAGTGCCGCAACTCCACCACCGGCGTAGGGCTCATTTCTCCTCCCCCACACCATGACATTTACTCCATCGAGGATTTGGCCCAGCTGATTTACGATTTGAAGTGCGCCAACCGTAAGGCCGCTATCAATGTCAAGCTGGTCAGCGAGGCAGGTGTCGGCACCATCGCCGCCGGCGTTGCCAAGGCAGGCGCCGAGGTCATTCTGATTTCCGGTTTTGACGGTGGCACCGGCGCGGCCTCCATCAATTCCTCCATCCACAACGCTGGGCTTCCCTGGGAGCTGGGCATCGCGGAGGCTCATCAGTGTCTGATTATGAACGGCCTGCGTTCCCGGGTGCGCATTGAGTCCGACAGTAAGCTCATGTCCGGTCGTGACATTGCCATCGCCGCCATGCTGGGCGCGGAGGAATTCGGCTTCGGCACCGGGCCGCTGGTGGCTATGGGCTGCGTCATGATGCGGGTGTGCAATCTGGACACCTGCCCCATGGGCATCTGCACCCAGAATCCCGAACTGCGCAAGAAGTTCAAGGGCAAGCCCGAGTACGTCATGAATTTCATGAAGTTCATAGCTCAGGATCTGCGGGAATACATGGCAAAGCTGGGCGTGCGCACCGTGGAACAGCTGGTGGGACGCACAGACCTGCTGAAAGTCAAGCCCGCCGCCCCCGGCTCCCGGGCCAGCGAGATGGATCTGTCCGCGCTGCTGCATAATCCGCTGGTGGAAAACTCCAATGTTCATTTTGAACCCCAAGCGGTTTACAATTTCGGTCTGGAGCAGACCCCGGATATGCAGATTCTTATGAAGAAATTCAAAAAGAGCTTCGATATGGCGCAGCCCAAGCCCGCTACCATTACCGTGGAGGTGGGCAACACCGACCGTACCTTCGGCAGCATTTTCGGCAGCGAAATCACCGCCAAATTCGGCAACACCCTGCCGGACGATACCTTCCACGTCATCTGCAACGGCTACGGCGGTCAGAGCTTCGGCGCCTTCATCCCCAAGGGCCTGACGCTGGAGCTGGTGGGCGACTGCAACGACTATCTGGGCAAGGGCCTGTCCGGCGGCAAGATCATCGTGTATCCGCCCAAGAACATCACCTACGACCGCAGCCAGAATATCGTCATCGGCAACGTGGCCTTCTACGGCGCCACCGGCGGCAAGGCCTTCATCAGCGGTGTGGCAGGCGAGCGGTTCTGCGTCCGCAACTCCGGCGCGACGGCGGTTGTGGAGGGTGTAGGCGACCACGGCTGTGAGTACATGACCGGCGGCACCGTGGTGGTGCTGGGCAAGACCGGCAAAAACTTCGCGGCCGGCATGAGCGGAGGTATCGCCTATGTTCTGGACGAGGACTGGGATTTCTACCAGCGGGTCAACAAAGACATGGTGAGTCTGGAGCCAGTGGAGCACAAGTACGATGTGTCGCTGCTGAAAGACCTGATCCGGGAGCATGTGGAAGCCACCGGCTCTCCCAGAGGTAAGGAGATTCTTGACAACTTTGGCTCCTATCTGCACAAGTTCAAGAAGGTGCTGCCCCATGACTACGACAAGATGCTCCGGCTCATCGCCCAGATGGAAGAAAAGGGCGAGGACAGCGAGCAGGCGCAGATCGAAGCGTTCTACGCCATGAAAAACGGGAAATAAGGAGGGCCGCGACAATGGGAAAGCCTACAGGATTTATGGAAATCAACCGGCAGGTCAGCTTGGAGCTGCCCCCGGAGGAACGTACCAAGAACTTTAACGAATTTCACATCCCCCTGCATCCCGATGAGCAGCAGGCCCAGGGCGCCCGGTGTATGGACTGCGGCGTGCCCTTCTGCCAGAGTGGTATGCTGCTGGGAGGTATGTTCAGCGGATGTCCCCTGAACAATCTGATTCCTGAGTGGAACGATCTGGTTTACCGGGGCCAGTGGGATCTGGCGGTGAAGCGGCTCATTGCCACCAACCGCTATCCCGAATTCACCAGCCGGGTGTGCCCCGCCCTCTGCGAGGCCGCCTGCACCTGCGGCATGACCACGGGAAACCCCGTCACCGTCAAGGAAAACGAGCGGGCCGTGGTGGAGTACGGCTACGAAAGCGGAACCATTCACGCAGTGCCGCCACCGTCCCGCACCGGCAAGCGGGTGGCGGTGGTGGGCACCGGCCCTTCCGGCCTGTCCGTTGCCGATCTGCTCAACAAGCGGGGCCACAAGGTGACCATGTACGAGCGCAGCGACCGGGTTGGTGGTCTGCTCATGTACGGCATCCCCAACATGAAGCTGGAAAAGTGGGTCATCGACCGCCGGGTGGATATCCTCAAGGAAGAGGGCATCGACTTTGTCACCAGCACAGACGTGGGCCGGGACATTACCGCCGAGGAATTAAAGCAGCAGTATGACGCCGTGGTGCTGTGCTGCGGGGCCAAGCAGCCCCGGGACATCGGTGCACCGGGGCGGGACGCCGCAGGCATCCACTTCGCCGTGGATTACCTGAGCAGCGTCACCAAGAGTCTGCTGGATTCAAACTTTGCCGACGGAAAGGCCATCACCGCCGAGGGCAAAAAGGTGCTGGTCATCGGCGGCGGCGACACCGGCAACGACTGCGTGGGCACCGCCATCCGGCAGGGCTGCACCGGGGTCACCCAGCTGGAAATGATGCCCTGTCCCCCCGTCAGCCGCGCCCCCGGCAACGATTGGCCCGAGTGGCCCCGGGTGCTGAAAACCGACTACGGTCAGCAGGAGGCCATTGCCAAGTTTGGCTCTGATCCTCGTCTGTACAAGACCACTGTCAAGGAGTTCTATAAGAACGAATCCGGTCAGGTCTGCGGCGCACTGATTGCCAAGCTGGAAAGTCAGGTAGTGGACGGACGGCGCATGATGGTGCCCACCGGCGAGGAATTTGCCGTCGAGTGCGATCTGGTGCTGATTGCCGCCGGCTTCACCGGCTGCGAATCCTATGTGTCGGAAGCCTTCGGCGTGGACATGACCCCCCGGGGCACCGTGGCGGATACCAAATACGCCACCAGCCAGCCCGGCGTCTTCGCCTGCGGCGATATGCGCCGGGGCCAGAGCCTCGTGGTCTGGGCCCTGCGGGAGGGCAGAGATACTGCCGCCGTGGTGGACGAGTACCTGATGGGTTATACGAACCTGTAACAGCTGCCCCTGAGGCCGAAGGGTCTCAGGGGCTGTTATACACCTTGCAAACTGCGGGTATCATGCTATAATAACGCTGCCCGGCAAATTGGAATTTGACGGGCCAATGCGTAGGGCGGGGTCATGACCCCGCCCTACGGTACCGGGTAACGATACCGAGCGGGTCAGGGAAGTAACGATTACAGACCAGCCGTGCACGCATTGCCCGCGGGGGCATCCCCGCAAATTACGATTTGTGTATCTATTTTCCATGATTCAAGCAAGAGGAGAACAGCATATGGTTATTAGACGCGACTTTCCCTATTACGGCTCCAACCGGCCCCTGCATATTTACCTGCCGGATACCTACGATCAGTCCGACGAGCGCTACCCGGTGATGTACTTTTTCGATGGGCACAATCTGTACTTTGACAGCGACGCTACTTATGGCAAAAGCTGGGGCCTGAAAACCTTTCTGGACAGCTGGGAGAAGGAAATGATCGTGGTGGGCATGGAGTGCAGCCATGTGGGCAATGAGCGGCTGGAGGAATACCTGCCCTATCCCGCTACCACCACAGCCTTCGGCCCCCTGGCAGTCAAGGGCAACGAAACCCTTGACTGGATTGTCAACCAGGTCAAGCCCGTGATCGACCGGGAATACCGCACTTACCCCAATCGGCAGTGCACCGGCATCGCAGGCTCCAGCATGGGCGGTCTCATGTCCATCCGTGGGGTCATTCACTACAATCAGGTCTTTTCCAAGGCAGCCTGCGTGTCCAGCGCCATCGGCTTCTGCCCGGAGGCAACGCTGGCGGATGTATTCTCCACCGGAATCGACCCGGACACCCGGGTGTATCTGTCCTGGGGCTCCCGGGAGGCCTGGGGACAGCACGATCCCGACCGGGAAGACCCCCGCAGCGACTCCTATCAGTGGAACCACGCCATTGCCCGCCGGGTGGCAGAGCAGGGCGGCGCAGCCTGGGCATACTGTCAGGCCGGAGGCGGACACTGTGAGGCCGACTGGGAAAAGCAGGTTCCCGGCTTTATGGACTTCCTGTGGATGCGCTGACAGAAGCCGGGGCGGGAAAGAAAAATTGGCATTTTCCATTCATTTTCCGGAGGATAATGGCCATTTTTCGGCATTTTGTCCGCTGCCCCGACAGTTGACAACCTTTTCCTCCGGTGATAAAATAGCCGTGTGAAAAGTAAAGGTGCTTTTTCCGAACAGGGAAAAAGCGCCTTTTTCGTTTATCTTTGGAGGGAGAAGCCTATGGATGGACTCATTCAGCACAGCGAAACCATTAACAAGCTGCTTGCCCGCTATGGTGTCAAGTTCGGCATCTACAAAAACGGCGAATTCAAGGAGCAGCTGTTCCCCTTTGACCCCATCCCCCGGGTCATCGGTCATGAGGAATTTGCCTATCTCGAAAAGGGCCTGAAGCAGCGGGTGGACGCCCTGAACTGCTTTCTGCGGGATATTTACGGAAAAAAGCAGATTCTGAGGGACGGCGTCATTCCCGAGGAATTTGTCTTTTCCGCCAAGGGATATCTTCCGCCCTGCGACGGCGTGACGCCCCCCAAGGGCATTTACAGCCACATCTCCGGCATCGATCTGGTACAGTCGAAAAATGACAGCTGGTACATTCTGGAGGACAACCTTCGGGTGCCCTCCGGCGCGTCCTACCCCATGATCGCCCGGGAGTTCCAGCGCAAGAGCGCCCCGGCGGCGTTCCTGCACAACAGCGTCATCGACAACCGGAACTATGCCCAGATGCTGAAGTCCGTTATGGACAACGTGAACACCGGCGGCATCAACGTGATTCTGTCCCCGGGCAGGTACAACGCGGCGTTTTTCGAGCATTCCTATCTCGCCGAGCGCACCGGGGCGGTGCTGACCACCGGCAGCGATCTGGTCTGTGAAAACGACAACCTCTACTATGTGGATTATGAGGGCAGAAAGCGCCGGGTAGGCGCGGTGTACCGCCGGATTTCTGACGAGTATCTTGACCCCATGACCTTCTATGAGGAATCCGTCATCGGTATTCCCCACGTCTTCGAGGCCTATAAGAAGGGCAACGTGGCACTGCTGAATGCCCCGGGCAACGGCGTGGCGGACGACAAGGGTATCTACTATTTTGTGCCGAAGATGATTCGCTACTATCTGGGTGAGGACGCCATCCTGCAAAATGCCCCCACCTACCTGCCGTACTATGAGCAGGATATGAAGTATACGCTGGACAATTTCGACAAACTGGTCATCAAGGACGTGGCGGAAGCCGGCGGCTACGGGGTGGTCTTCGGCAGCAGCCTGACAAAGGAGCAAAAAGCAGACTTTATCACCCTGCTGAAAAACGAGCCTCGCCGCTTTATCGCACAGGAGGTCATCGACTTCTACGATCTGGACATCCTGGATGAAGCCGGCGGCAGGGTGCCCAGAAAGGCCGACCTGCGGGCCTTCGTGCTCACCGGCAGCGAGACACAGGTCTGGCCCAGCGGCCTGACCCGGTTCTCCCGGAACCCCAATTCGTTTATCGTCAATTCTTCTCAGGGCGGAGGTTTTAAGGACACATGGGTATTATCACGGTAGAAAAGAGCAACAATCTGCTCTGGCTGGGCAGATACACCGAACGGGTGCACACCACCCTGAAATATTACATCGAGGCCACAGACCGGATGATCGACCGGGATCCGGGCTACTACGCCATTTTCTGCGAAAAAATCGGTATTCCGGACATTTACGGCTCCCGGGAGACCTTCTGGACCCGGTATCCCTTTGATACCGACGACCCCAACTCCATTTTCAGCAATCTCTACCGGGCCTATGACAATGCCATCGTCATGCGGGACTACATCGGCACCGAAACCATGGCCTACATCCAGCTGGCCATCGACGACATGAAGAATGCCCGCCGGGGGGACACCTACCTTGCCGACCTTCTGCTGGTGATTGACCACATTCTTGCCTTCTGGGGCTGCGTCAACGACCTGATTTACGACGAGCAGACCCGCAACATCATTAAACTGGGCAAGGGCATCGAGCGGCTGGATCTGTACCTGAGCCTTGACCGCCCGGCAACGGACATCCGCCGGGAGTACACCCGGATGAAGCAGTTTCTGCGCAAATCCCATATGCACTACGACGACAGTGTGCTGTACACCATCGACAATATGCTCTTTGAGGACGAGGTCTGCTACAACACCGTCCGCAGCCTGATCAGAAACCTGATCACCGAGTAAGAAAAGAGGGATAGCATTCAGACTCTTTCCTTCCAATATGAACTGACGGCAAGCTACAGCGCCCCGGTCCGGCGCCACAACTTCGCCTTTTCCTTCCTGCCGGCGGACACAGCCCGCCAGCAGGTCATGACGTTGAACATTTCTGTCTCCGGCTGTGAGAATGTCCGGCAGACGCTGGGGCAGTTTGGCTCCCGACGGATTTACGGGTGCATTGAGCAGCCCCATACGGATTTCACCATACGGGTTTCCGGTCAGGTCAAAACCGGCTTGGCAATTTATGAAGAATACAGCGAAGCTCCCTTGGAAAGCACCGTTTTTCGTGTGCAGTCCGGCCTGACCCAGCCGGGGCCCTCTATCCGGGCCTTCCACGATTCCCTTTCCCTGAAAGGAAGCGCCTATGACCGTGCTCTGACCATCCGCAAGGCGGTGCATGAGGCGTTCTGCTATCTTCCCGGCACCACCGCCGCCCACGAGAGCGGAGAGACGGCTTTTTCCCGGCGGGAGGGCGTGTGTCAGGACTATGCCCACGTCATGCTGTCACTATTACGCATGGAGGGCATCCCTGCCCGGTATGTGACGGGGATGCTGCTGGGGGAGGGCGCTTCCCATGCCTGGGTGGAGGCCCAGTGCCGTGGATACTGGTATGGCTTTGACCCCACGAATAACCTGCTGGTGGACGACAGCTATATTCGGATGTGCTGCGGGCGGGACTCCGCCGACTGCGCCGTGATTCGCGGAACCTTCTACGGTCTGGCGGCTCAGGTGCAGCGGGAACAGGTGACCGTAGAGAAAAATAAGGAGAAACTATGATTGAAACAGTGGTGTCCGTGGGTTATCCCGTGGACGAAACTTTGCATATCAAAAAGAACCGCCTGATCCCCGAAAAAGGGCTATCCGGCGGAGAAAAGCGCATCAGCATCGTCACCGGCACCCACGGCGACGAGCTGGAGGGGCAGTATGTGTGCTACGAATTGCAGCGGCGCATTCGGGAAAAGCCGGAATGCCTGACGGGCATTGTGGACGTGTATCCGGCCCTGAACCCGCTGGGCATCGATTCCATCACCCGGGGCATTCCTGCCTTTGATCTGGACATGAACCGGATTTTTCCCGGCGCGGAGAACGGCTCCATGCCGGAATATATCGCGGCCCGGATTGTGGACGATCTGCAAGGCAGCGACATGGTCATCGACATCCACGCCAGCAACATTTTCCTGAAGGAAATCCCACAGGTGCGCATCAACACCCTGTCCCGGGACGTGCTGGTGCCCTACGCGAAAAAGCTGAACGTGGACTTCATCTGGGTTCACGCGGCGGCAACGGTGCTGGAATCCACGCTGGCCTATTCTCTCAACAGCATTGGCACCCCCACACTGGTGGTGGAAATGGGCGTGGGTATGCGCATCACCCGGGACTACGGCAACCAGCTGGTGGACGGCATTTTCGCCCTGATGAAGGACATGGGCATCTGGACAGGCGATGCCATCACGCCCAAGGAGCCGATTGTTTCCGAAGACGGCGAGGTGTCCTTCATCAACGCCGGTTCCTCCGGGGTCTTTGTCCCGGCGGTGGAGCACTGGAAGGACGTGAAAAAAGGGGAGCACATCGGCGATATTCTGAACCCCCTCACCGGCGAGGCGGCGGAGCGGATTCTCTCTCCCGCCGACGGCATCGTGTTCACCCTGCGGGAATACCCCATCGTGTCCGAAGGCTCGCTGATTGCGAGAATTTTGGCGTAAGGAGGCGGCGCGCTTGAAAGAACAGGTGATTTTTGAGCTTGGTTCCGTCTACCGGGAGCCAATGCAGGTCAAGGGCTTTTCCTTCGGCGAGGGCGAAAAATCCATGTGCATCGTGGGCGCCACCCGGGGCAACGAGGTGCAGCAGGTCTACCTCTGCTCCCAGCTGATCCGGATTTTTACCCGGCTGGAGGAGCAGGGAAAGCTCTGCCCCGGCAAGTCCATTCTGGTGATTCCTACGGTGAACAGCCACTCCATGAACATCGGCAAGCGGTTCTGGCCGGCGGACAACACCGACATCAACCGGATGTTCCCGGGCTACAATTTGGGTGAGACCACCCAGCGCATTGCCGCCGGGGTGTTCGAGCACATTAACGACTACCGTTTCGGCATTCACTTCACCAGCTACTATATGCAGGGCTGCTTTGCCCCCCATGTGCGGATGATGAAAACCGGCTTTGAGGATGTGGAGAAGGCGAAGGACTTTGGCCTGCCCTATGTCTACCGCCGGGACGCCCGGCCCTACGACACCACCACGCTGAACTACAACTGGCAGATCTGGGACACCAAGGCTTTCTCCCTCTACACCGACGCCACCGACCGGATTGAACCCACCAGCGCGCTGGTGGTGATCGAGGCGGTACTGCGGTTCCTTGGAAAAAACGGCATCCTGAACTATACCTGCCACGGCGGCTATATGTCCCAGATGATTGAGGGCAGCGACCTGGTCAACGTGAAAACCAACGCCGCCGGGTTCTTCCTGCGCAAGACCGAGGTCAATGCCAGAGTAAAACAGGGGGAGCTGCTGGCCCAGATCATGGACCCCTATTTGGGGACGGTGATCGAGGATGTGGTGTCGCCGGTGGACGGCATCGTATTTTTCCATGCCTCCCAGCCCATCATTTACTCCCACACGTCTTTGTTCCGAATTATTCCAACATAAGAAAGGCACGCCCTGGGGCGTGCCTTTCTCGGCGATTATTCTACAGTTTCTGCGGGAACTTCTTCCACAGGAGCCTCCTCCGCAGGGGCTTCCTCGGCGGGAGTTTCTTCCGCGGGGGCTTCCTCGGTGACGACCTCGGCTTCCACCGGTGCGGGCTTCGGAATCTCCGCGCCGCAGGCGCTGCAGAAGGCGGCGTCCTTTGCCACTTCCGCGCCGCACTTTTCGCAGACGGTCACGCCCTTGGCGTCCTGCAGCTGCTGGTGCAGGGTCTTGACGGTCTGCTCAGCGTTGGTGACGGCGGCCATGACACTGGCGAAGCCCTCCTCGTAATCCGACCGGTGGGCGGCGGCGTAGAGCCGGCCCAACTGGGTATAGCTGTCCTCTACAGCCTTCTCCGCCTCAGCGATTTGCAGCTTCAGCTTCGCCACCTCGGACAGGTCACGGGCCTGCTTCACGGCTTTGTCACTCAAAGCGGCAGCTTTTTTCGCGATATCATCCCAAATAGCCATATAAAATACCTCCTTGCCTTTGGTTGTGAATTCAGTTTAGCACGAAAATGTGACGGAATCAATAGAATCTGACAAATTCACACAAGGAGCTTTGTTTTTAACCCATTACCCGCAGTGCGGGCTGCCAATACGTGCCCGGCTGGCCGATCATCGTTACACCTATGGGTATGAATTATGGTATGATTGCCACCGGCAATCATCGCTATCCAGAATCGCGCAGAGTGCTATACTCGGTATCGGCAGCTTTTTATTCCTGCCCGTCGATGGACATAGCCACCTTTTCCGGGGTAATGGGCAGCTCCCGGTGCCAGACGCCAGTGGCCCGGGCGATGGCATGGGCAATGGCGGGGGCGGGGGTGTTGATGACGATTTCACCGATGGATTTGGCGCCGAAGGGGCCGGTAGGCTCATAGCTGTGCTCAAATTCCACCCGCAGCGTTCCCATATCCAGCCGGGTGGGAATCTTGTACTGCATAAAGGAGCGTTCCGCCGGTCTGCCGTGACTGTCGTAGGTCACGTTTTCCATCAGGGTGTGGCCGATGCCCTGCACGATGCCGCCCTCGGTCTGAATCCGGGCGAGAGCGGGGTTGATGGGAATGCCGCAGTCCACCACTGCCATGTAGTCCAGAATGGTCACAAGGCCGGTAAGCTTATCCAGCTCAATCTCCACCATGCCCACCATGTAGGGCGGGGGAGACACGGGGGAGGAGTGGGTGGCGGTGGCCTCTGCAGGAATGGTGTTGTTCACCTGGGCCTTGTAGGCGATGTCGGTCAGAGAAACCGTCTGGTCGGTGTCAATTCTGCGAACTTTTCCGCTTTCCATCACCACGGCATCCGGTTCGCAGCCCAGCAGCTCCGCGCCGATGGCGCAGATTCTGGTTTTCAGCTCGGTGCAGGCCTTTTCCACGGCCTTGCCGGTGATGTAGGTGGTGGAGGAGGCGTAGGAGCCGGAATCGTAGGGGGAGGCGTCGGTGTCCGCGCCGAAGACCGCCACGTCGTCGAAGCTGCAATCCATCATTTCCGCCACCATCTGAGCAAGGATTGTGTCGCAGCCGGTGCCCATGTCCGCCGCGCCGATGATCAGGTTGTAGGTGCCGTCCTCGCTGAGCTTCACGGTGGCGGAGCCTACGTCCACATTGGAAATACAGCTGCCCTGCATGGCCATGGCCACACCGGCTGCCCGCACTTTCCCATTTCCCATGTCCCGGACGGGGTACTTTTCCTCCCAGCCGAACATTTCCTTGCAGTGGGCCATGCAGCGGTCGAGGGCGCAGGCGCTGGCGGTCTCGCCGTAATAGGCGGGCATGACCATGCCCTGCCTCACCATGTTCTTATCACGAATCAGGGTCGGGTCAATACCCAAGGTCTCCGCCAGCTCGTTGACCACGGATTCCACGGCGAAGATGCCCTGGGTAGCGCCGTAGCCCCGGTAGGCGCCTGCCGCCTGCAAATTGGTGTACACCACATCGTACCCAAAGCGGTAGGCTTCCAGAGAGCCAGTGTACAGGGGGATGGACTTGTGGCCCGACAGGCCTACGGTGGTGGGGCCGTGCTCGCCGTAAGCGCCGGAATTGGACAGGGTGTACAAATCCAGCACTCGAATTTTTCCGTCCCTGTTTGCGCCCAGCCGCACCCTGATCTCCATTTCGTGCCGGGGAGAACCGGCGATCTGGGATTCCTCCCGGGTGTAGATGAGCTTTGCGGGCCGCCCGGTCTTCATGGTGACGAAGGCGGGGTAGACGTCGCACACCGCCGTCTGCTTTGCGCCGAAGCCGCCGCCGATGCGGGGCTTTTCCACCCGGATGCGGCTCTTGGGAATGCCCAGCGCCCGGGACAGAATCCGGCGGGTGTGGAACACAATCTGGGTGGAGGAGATCACGTGGAGCCGCCCGTAGCGGTCCAGCTGGGTGAAGCACCCGAAGGGCTCCATCATGGCCTGATTGAAGGCCTTGGTGTGGAAGGTGCGGTCAAGGACGATGTCGCAGCTTGCAAGCACGCCCTCCACGTCTCCGTCGGAATCCACGCCGCTGGCAACCAAATTCCGCCTGTTGGTGCCGCCCACCTCACAAGGAGGCTCCCAGTCCTCCTCGGGGTGCACCCAAATGGGGTTGTCCAGAGCGGTGTGGTAGTCGAGAACCGCTTCCAGTACCTCATATTTGACCTTGATCAGCTTCATGGCCTTGAGGGCGGCCTTCTCGGTTTCGGCGGCAATGATGGCCACCGCATCCCCGGCAAAGCGCACGTGGCGGTCCAGAATCAGCCGGTCATAGGGCGACGGTTCCGGATAGGTCTGGCCTGCGATGGCGAACCGGGTCTTCGGCACGTCCTCCCAGGTAAAAATATCCACCACTCCCGGCACCAGCCGGGCGGCTTTGGTATTGATTTCCTGAACGATGGCGTTGGGGTGGGGACTTCTCAGAATCTTCACCACCAGTGCGTTGGGAGTTACGTCGTCCATGTACACGGGCTTTCCCAGCAGGAGCTGCATGGAATCCTTTTTGCGGAAGGACTTGCCCACCACTTTATATGTTCGCTCTTCCATAGTGTCCTCCTTAGCCCTTGCGACTGTTTAAGTAGCTGCGGATGCCCCGGAGCTGCCCATCATAGCCGGAGCAGCGGCACAGGTTGCCCGCAAGATAGGCCCTGATTTCGTCGTCGGTGGGGTCGGGATTCTCCCGCAGCAGGGCGATGGTGTTCATCACAAAGCCGGGGTTGCAGAAGCCGCACTGATCCGCGCCCTGATCGGCGATGAAGCCCACAAAGTCGGCGGCTTCCTCCTGTAACCCCTCCAGCGTCTGGATGCTGTGGCCGTCGGCCCGGGCCGCCAGCATGGAGCAGGACAGGATGGGCTTGCCGTCCATCAGCACGGTGCACAGGCCACAGTTGGAGGTGTCGCAGCCCCGCTTGACGCTGTAGCAGCCTCTCTCTCTTAAGAAGTCCAGCAGAATGGTGTCGGCGTCACACTGGGCGGAAATCGCTTTTCCGTTGAGTTTCAGCTTGATGTCCATTTACATTCCTCCCAGTTCCTTTGCGGCCCGCTCCACAAGCACCCGGATCAGGTGGGTGCGGTAGGCGGCGCTGCCGCGAATATTGCTGTCCACGGGGGCGTTTTCCGCCGCATAGGCGGCAAAGGCCTTTGCATCACCGGGCAGCAGGTGCTTTTCGTCCCGGATGACCATGGCCTTGGCAGGCCGCGCGCCGATGACCGCCCGGTATTCCCCGCCAATATTCGACAGGGCGCAGGTGATGACGGGAAAATCCGTCCGCTGATTGCGCATGGCGGTGTAGACCATCTTACCGGGGGTTTTCTTCACAATCAGCCGTACCAGAATGTCGTTGTCCTTTTTCATGTCCGCAAAGTCTTCCAGAGAAACAATGCCGCCCTTGTACAGCTCCACCTGACAGTCCATGGCTAGGAACACGGTGAGCACATCGGAAAAGCCGAACCGGCCCCAGAGACTGCCGCCGATGGTGGCCATGTTCCGGAACTGCACGCCCACGATGTCCTGCACGGCGTTTCTCACCGCGCCGCCGCAATAGGCGTTCAGCCCCTCGTGCTGCTCCAACTGCCGCAGGGTAGCCATGGCGCCGATGGAAAAGGTGTCTTCCGTCTCTTCAATGGTATTCAGCCCTAAATCACACAGGTCGATGGCGGTGCCCACGCCGCCCCGGCCCAGCCGCAGCCACAGCATTCCGCCCACAATGCGGTTTCGTTTGCTCTGGTTCAGCTGCCAGGCCTCCTCCAGACTCTGGGCCCGGACATATTTCTGTATGGTAATCATCGAAAATGCTCCTTTTCGGTTGGTTTGCATAGGCTTACGGCTATATTATAGCAGTATCTGTTGATTTTGGGAAGGGAATTTGTTATAATACCGTTATACTTTCAAAACTACAACGAGGCGCTTATGATACAAAAACAGGAAAGGGTGGTGTTCACCTTCCACACTACCACGGATGCCATGGCGATGGAAGCCCTGTGCAAAGCCGAAAACCTTGGCGGGCGGATGATTCCGGTGCCGGGAGAAATCACGGCGGACTGCGGGCTGGCCTGGTGCGCGGAGCCGGGGCTGGCGGAAGCACTGACCCATGCGCTGAACACCGCCGGGATTCCCGTTCAGGGCGTGTACCGCCTGATGGTGTGAGGATACGATGATTTATTTTGACAACGCGGCGACCACGCTGCAAAAACCCGAAGCGGTGAAGGATGCCGTCATGCAGGCCATGACCACCTTTGGAAACCCCGGACGGGGCGTCCACGAACCGGCCATGGCGGCGTCCCGGGCAGTCTACGAAGCCCGCTGCACCCTTGCCCAACTGTTCCACGCCGAAAACCCGGCGCGAATCGCCTTCACTGCCAACGCAACGCAGGCCCTGAACACCGCCATCAAGGGAATTTTGAACCCCGGCGACCACGTGATGACCACCGCCATGGAGCACAACTCCGTCCTGCGGCCTCTGTACGAGCTGGAAGGGCATGGGGTGGCGCTGACCATTCTGCCAGCCGATCGGCAGGGCCGGATTGACTATGGCGGTTTTGAGGCCGCCATCCGGGACAATACCCGGGCGATTGTCTGCACCCACGGCTCCAATCTGACGGGAAATCTGCTGGACATTGGGCGCATCGGGGCCATTGCACAGCGATATGGACTGCTGTTTGTGGTGGATGCGTCCCAGACGGCGGGGGTATTTCCCATTGACGTACAAGAAATGCACATCGACATTCTTTGCTTTACGGGACACAAGGGGCTGCTGGGGCCGCAGGGGACGGGGGGCCTGTATGTCCGGGAGGGCGTGACGGTTCGCCCTCTGCTCACCGGTGGCAGCGGCGTCCATTCCCACAATAAGGTTCACCCTGCTCAGATGCCCACGGCGCTGGAAGCGGGAACCCTGAACGCCCACGGCCTTGCCGGATTGAATGCCGGGGTGCGTTGGTTACTGGAAAGGGGAATCGACACCCTCCGCCAGAAAGAACTGGATTTCACGTGGGCATTCTATGAGGGCGTGAAGCATATCCCCGGCATCACCGTCTACGGCGACTTTTCCCAGCAGGAACGCTGCCCCATTGTGAGCCTGAATGTCCGGGATTACGATTCCGCCCAGGTCAGTGACGCTCTATTCTCGACATTTGGCATCGCCACCCGTCCCGGCGCCCACTGCGCGCCCCTGCTCCACGACGCCCTGGGGACAGGACAGCGGGGCGCCGTCCGGTTCAGCTTTTCTCATTACAACACGATGGAGCAAATCAATACCGCGATTGCCGCCCTGCGGGAAATCGCTCAGGAGGAATAAATATGGAAAAAATGGTAGATGCCCGGGGCATGGCCTGCCCGCTGCCCGTTGTCAACGCCAAGAAGGCCGCCGAAAGCCTGCACCCCGGCGATACGCTGATTGTCCGGGTGGATAATGAGATCGCCGTCCAGAATTTGCAGCGGTTTGCTGAGCATATGGGCTTTCCCGCCACAGGCGAAAAGCTGAGCGACAAAGAATTCACCGTCACTATGCACATCGGCGGGGAGGAAAAGCCGGAGCCGGAGATTTCCTGTGCTGTGGATGCCCGGAAGAAGGGAATGCTGGTGGTGCTGTCCGCCAACACCATGGGCACCGGCGAGGAAAAGCTGGGCAAGGCCCTGATGAAGGCCTTTGTCTTTGCCCTGACCAAGCAGGACACCCTGCCGGAGACCATCCTGTGCTACAACACCGGCGCGTACCTCACCACCGAGGGCGCGGACACGCTGGAAGACCTGAAGCTGCTGGAATCCGAGGGCGTGACTATTCTCACCTGCGGCACCTGTCTGGACTTTTACGGCCTGAAGGAGAAGCTGATGGTTGGCGGCGTTACCAATATGTACGATATTGTGGAGCGAATGGCGTCCGCGACGACCATCATCAGGCCCTGATATGGAGACGGAAGTGAAGCTGACAAAGCTGGCAAGCTGTGCCGGCTGCGGGGCGAAGCTGGGGGCGGGGACGCTGGCAAAAATGCTAACGGGCTTTCAGACCCACGCAGACCCCCGTCTCATTGTGGGCTATGACAAGAGCGACGATGCCAGCGTCTACGTGCTGGACGAGAACACCGCTCTGATTCAGACCACTGACTTTTTCCCGCCCATCGTGGACGACCCCTTCCTCTATGGAAGAATCGCCGCCGTCAATGCCATGAGCGACGTCTACGCCATGGGCGGCGAGCCCAAGCTGGCGCTGAACATTCTCTGCGCCGCGGAAGGGATGCCCGAGGAAGCCATCCGGGAAATCCTCCGGGGCGGCTATGACGCGGCCTACGAGGCGGGGGCCATCATCACCGGCGGGCACACCATTCGCGGGGCGGAACCAATTTACGGCCTTGCCGTGTCCGGCTTTGTGCACCCGAAAAAGGTGCTGACCAACAGTAACGCCCAACCCGGAGATGTGCTGATTCTGACCAAGCCCCTGGGCATCGGTATCCTTACCACGGCGGCAAAAGCCGAACTGGCAGGCGGCGAAATTCTGAAAAAAATCCATGCCCAGATGGCGGCTCTGAACAAAACTTCGCGGGATATTATGGTAACCTATCCGGTGCACAGCTGCACCGACATTACCGGCTTTTCCCTGTTGGGCCACGGCTATGAAATGGCACAGGGGAGCAATTGCACGCTGCACATTACGGTGGATTCCGTGCCCTATCATGGGGAAGCGCTGGAATTTGCCTCCATGGGGCTGGTGCCTGCGGGGGCCTACCGGAACCGGCAGTACGCTGGCGGCGGCGTGAAGCTGCGCCGGGAAGTCAGCCTTGCCATGCAGGACATTCTCTACGACCCCCAGACCAGCGGCGGCCTGCTGTTTGCCCTGCCGGAAAAGGACGCGCAGGACTGTCTGCGGAAACTGCGGGATCACATTCCGCAAGCGGCCATTGTGGGCTATGTTACGGAAAAGGAAGACGCCTTTCTATGTCTGGAATAACGGAAAAACTCATCATCGTCCGGGGCGGCGGCGACCTTGCCACCGGCACGATTTACAAGCTCCACCGGTGCGGCTTTCCCGTGCTGGTGCTGGAAACAAAAAACCCTTCCGCAATCCGCCGGAACGTGGCCTTTTCGGAAGCGGTGTATCAGGGGGCGCAGACCGTGGAAGGGGTGACCTGTACCCTTGCCGGAACCGGGGAAGAAGCGGAATCACTGCTGAAAGCCGGAAAGATCGCCATGCTGATTGACCCGGAAGGGGAGAGCATTGCCCGGTTTCGGCCTTTGGCGGTGGTGGATGCCATTCTCGCCAAGAAAAATCTGGGTACCCATCGGGGCATGGCTCCCATCACGGTAGGCTTAGGCCCGGGCTTCACGGCGGGGACGGACGTGGACGCGGTGGTGGAGACAAAACGCGGCCACAATCTGGGAAAGGTGCTCTATTCCGGCTCCGCCGCCCCCAACACCGGCATCCCCGGCATCATCGCAGGCTTCGGCAAGGAGCGGGTCATCCACAGCCCGGCGGCGGGGATTCTGCGGAATGTATCCAAAATCACCGACACCGTAGAAAGGGGCCAGACCATCGCCCTGGTGGAGACAATAAATGGAGAAATCCCGGTGACTGCCGCCATATCCGGCCTGCTCCGGGGCCTGATTCGGGACGGCTACCCGGTAACGCAGGGCTTCAAAATCGCGGATATCGACCCGAGAATCGAAGAATTTGACAACTGCTTTACCATTTCCGACAAAGCCCGGTGCATTGCCGGCGGGGTGCTGGAAGCGATTCTGTATTTGAGGAGCAGGCTATGATTCATGCTTTTGTGGGCGCCGGGGGGAAGACCACTCTGATTCATGAACAGGCGGCGGCTTTCCGGGCCGAGGGAAAAACGGTGTTTGTCACCACCTCCACCCATATGTTCATCGAGCCGGACACGGTGCTGTCCGATGACCCCGACACCATCCTTGGGGAACTGAACCGGCGGGGCTATGTGATGGCGGGGGTTCCGGAGGGGGAGAAAATTTGTTCTCTTTCGCCGGAAACCTATGCAAAGGTCTGCGCCCACGCGGATGTGGTACTGGTGGAGGCTGATGGCTCGGGTCGTAAGCCCATCAAATTCCCCAATGCCACGGAACCGGTGCTCCCGGAGAATGCGGAGGAAATCGTGGTGGTCTTCGGCTTGCGGGCTTTGGGGAAGCCCTTGGGGGAGGTGTCCCACCGACCGGAACTGGTGAAGGCCTGCCTTGGTGCTGACGATGATACCATAATAACGTTGGCACACATCGCCAGACTGGTGCGGGAGGGCTATTTGCGCCCCCTGCAGAAAAAGCACAGGAGAATCTCCGTATATCCAGCCGGGGGGACGGAAGAACAGAAGAAGGAACTGCTTGCGCTGATAAATTATTCTTTATCTGATTAAGGAATGCCATCGTAGGGCGGGGTCATGACCCCGCCCTACGAAGATAAATAATCCTTTAGCCGATATATGAAAAAGGGAACAGAATGAAACCAGTGACAAAAATCCAGATTGTTGACGATAACGGGGAAAAATTCTTTGGCGAAGGCCCCTGCCGCCTGCTGCGTCTGGTGGAGGAAACCGGCTCTCTGCGCTGTGCCGCCGCCTCCATGGAGATGGCCTACAGCAAGGCGCTGAAGCTTATCAAACAGGCGGAAAGGGCCCTTGGCTTTCCGCTGACCCAGCGCACCGCCGGAGGAAAGGACGGCGGCGGCAGCACCCTGACCCCGGAGGGCAGGGCCTTTCTGCGCAAATACGAAGCCTATCGGGACGCCTGTGTGCAGGCCAACCGGGCGCTGTATGCCCGGTATTTCCCGGGAAAAACGGCAGGCTGTGTAATTATGGCATCGGGCATGGGAAAGCGGTTCGGCGGCAACAAGCTGGTGGCATCCTTTCGGGGACAGCCCATGATTGCCGGGATTCTGGCGGCGACAGAGGGCCTGTTTTCCCACCGGGTGGTGGTCACCCGGCACACCGACGTTGCCGCATTTTGCCGGGAACAGGGTGTTGAGGTGGTTCTTCATGACTTGCCGAACCGAAACGACACCGTCCGCCTTGGACTGGAAGCAGTGGGGGATGTGGACGGCTGCCTGTTCTGCCCCGCAGATCAGCCCCTTCTGCGCCGGGAAACCGTAGAGGCTCTGGTGAACGCATGGCAGCGGGAACCCAATTTCATTTGGCGCACGGCTTTCGAAAACCAGCCCGGCGCGCCGATGTTGTTCCCGCAGTGGGCCTTCGATGAACTGCGTACCCTGCCGGAGGGCAAGGGCGGCGTATTTCTGGCAAAGAAATATCCCGAACGGGTGCGGCTGCAACCCGTCCGGGATAAGTGGGAACTGATGGATGTGGATACGCGGGAAACGCTAAAGGAATTGGCAGAACGGTAGAATTACGGTTCTGCTTTTTCTCTGGGCAGCAGAATGTTCAAAAGAATCGCCACCATGGCGGCGGGGACAATGCCGGAACCGCCGAAAATCAGCCGCACCGCTTCCGGGGCCTGGGCCAGAATCCCGCTGTTGGCGCCCATACCGTAGCCCACGCCCAGTGCCACGGACACGATGGACAGGTTCCGGGCGGTCAGCGGCTCCTTGGTAATCAGCTGGATGCCGCTGATGACGATGGAGGAGAACATCATCACCGCCGCGCCGCCCAGCACGGACTGGGGCATGATGGACACCAGCGCGCCCAGCTTGGGGCACAGGCCGCACAGAATCAGGAACACCGCGCCGGTGGCAAGGGCCATCCGGTTGACCACCTTGGTCATGGCGACGAGGCCCACGTTCTGGCTGAAGGAGGTGTTGGGAAGCACGCCGAACAGGGCGGCGAAGGAGGAACCCAGCCCATCACAGATGACGCCGCCGGACAGCTCCTTGTCGGTGGCCTCCCGGTTCAGGCCCCCCTCCATAACGCCGGAGATGTCGCCCACGGTCTCCACGGCGGTGACTACGAACATGATGAGCACCGGGATAATGGCCCGCAGGTCAAAGACGGGCTTCACCGGCAGCAGCTTGGGGATTTCAAACCAGGCCGCGTCTGCAACCTTGCTCCAGTTGAGAACCCAGGCCTTGGTGTATTCCACACCCTCGGCGGTGACGCCGGTGGTGGGCAGCACAAAGCCCATCACGAAGGCCGCCCCATAGCCGCAGAGAATGCCGAGGAGAATTGCGGAGGAGCTGGCAAAGCCACGGGTTCCGTGCTTGAAGACGAGAATCATCACCAGCACGAACACCGCCAGCAGCAGATTTTCCATGGAGCCGAAGTCCTTGGCGGTGTTGCCGCCGCCGAAGGAGTTGATGCCGACGGAAATCAGACTCAGGCCGATGGACATGACCACGGTGCCGGTAACCACCGCCGGGAAGAACTTTCTCAGGGGCTTGAGGAACAGGCCCAGCACGCCCTCAAACAGGCCACCGATGATGGAGGCGCCCATTATGGCGCCGTAGGCGATGACGCCGCCGCCCATGGTGGCGGCAACGCTGTTGAACACGCCGATGAAGCCGGAGGAGGTGCCCATGATGATGGGAACCTTACCACCCACGGGGCCAATGGAGAACAGCTGAACCAGCGTGACGATGCCGGCTACCAGCATGGCGTTTTGCAGAAGGTGCAGCTGCAACCCCGCAAATTCGCCGCCGGCAAGACCGCAGGCACCGGTGATAATGAGCAGGGGGGTCAGGTTGCCCACGAACATGGCAAGCACGTGCTGCAGGCCCAAGGGGATTGCCTGCTTCAGGGGCATTTTTCCGTCCAGCTGGAAGGCTGCTTCGGACAGACGGTAGGATGTTTTCATAGCGTAACCTCTCTTTCTACTACTTTTAACAGTATAGCATCCGGGACACTGTGTGTAAATTGCCGAAAATGCAGAAGTTTCGACTTTTTTCAAGAAAACAACTGACAATTTGACAGAGATGTGGTATAATGCTTCTCAACTTTGGGAGGTGCTGCACATGAACTTTTTGGAGCAGAGAATCGTGAAAGACGGAATCGTAAAGCCCGGGAATGTCTTGAAGGTTGACAGCTTTCTGAACCACCAGATGGACATTGCTCTGATGGAGGAGATCGGACGGGAATTTCACCGCCGGTTTGCCGATAAGAAGGTCACCAAGGTGCTGACCATCGAGGCCTCCGGCATCGGCATCGCCTGTTTCGTGGCGAAGGAATTCGGCGTGCCCATGGTGTTCGCCAAGAAGTCCAAGTCCATTAACATTGAGGGTGAAATGTATATTGCCGAGGTGGAATCCTTCACCCATAAGAACATCAATCAGATCATCGTATCCAAAAAGTTCCTGAGCAGTGAGGATCATCTGCTGATTATCGATGATTTTCTTGCCAACGGCTGCGCTTTGCAGGGCCTCATTTCCATTGCGGAGGAGGCCGGGGCCACGGTGGAGGGCCTGGGTATCGTCATCGAGAAAGGCTTCCAGATTGGCGGCAAGGTCATCCGCAATCTGGGCTACCGGCTGGAGTCCCTGGCCATCGTGGACGCCATGAACCCGGAAACCGGCGAAATCACCTTCCGTGCCCAGTGAAAAGGATTCCCCCGGTGTGCCCCACCGGGGGATTGTGCTTTACGAGGAAACTATGGAATATACCTTAATTCGCAGCGCCCGGAAGACCATCTCCATTCAGCTTTCCCCGGCGGGGGAAGTGGTGGTGCGGGCGCCTAACCGGATGCCGAAGCGGGAGATCGAGGGGTTTCTGGAAGAAAAACGGAGCTGGATAGAAGGGCATCTTGCCAAGCTGCCGGAGAGGAAACCCAGGCTGACGGAAGCGGAACTGCAGACCCTTGCCCGGCACGCAAAGGAAGTTTTGACGGAGGTGGCCGCCCATTTTGCACCGCTGGTGGGCGTGGACTACGGACGCATCACCATCCGGGCCCAGCACACCCGGTGGGGCAGCTGCTCGGCCCAGGGAAATTTGAATTTCAACTGTCTGCTGATGCTGACCCCCGACGATGTGATGGAGTATGTGGTGGTGCATGAGCTGTGCCACCGGAAGGAAATGAACCACTCGTCCCGGTTCTGGGCGGAGGTGGAGCGGGTGCTTCCAAACTATCGCAGGAGCCGCCGGTGGCTGAAGGAAAACGGCGGCGCGCTGATTTGCAGATTATAGTTATTGACATATGCCAGAAATAGCGGTATACTGTATTTGACAAGGATCAGGAGGTGCGCCAATGCCAAGACCCAAAAAGTGCAGACGAGTCTGTGAAATTCCCCAGACCCTCCGCTTTTCCCCGGAAAATCCGCCGGAAGGCGCCGAGCCGGTGACGCTCACCGTGGAGGAGTATGAGACCATCCGTCTCATCGACAGGGAGGGGCTTTCTCAGGAGGCCTGCGGCGAAATCATGCAGGTTGCCCGGACCACGGTGCAGCAGATCTATGCGAATGCCAGAAAAAAGCTGGCGGCTGTGCTGGTGGAAGGGCTTCCTCTGCGGATTGCCGGGGGAGACTACGAGCTGTGCAGCGGTCCTGACGGCAAATGCGCGCACAATGCCTGCTGCAAACGAGACGTAAGTCAAATTTACGGAAAACCGAAAGGAGAAAACACCATGCGTGTGGCGGTAACTTACGAAAACGGGGAAATTTTCCAGCATTTTGGTCATACGGAGCAGTTTAAGGTCTATGATATCGAGGATGGCAAGATTCTATCCTCCGAAATTGTGGATACAAACGGAAGCGGTCATGGCGCGCTGGCAGGAGTGCTGAACGCCTTGAAGGTGGACGCTCTGATTTGCGGCGGCATCGGCGGCGGCGCTCAGATGGCTCTGGCTCAGGCGGGTATCAAGCTCTACGGCGGTGTGTCCGGCAGCGCGGACGCGGCAGCCCAGGCGCTGGCAGAGGGTAAGCTGTATTTCAACCCTGATGTCCACTGCAATCATCATGACCACCACGGGGAGGGCCACACCTGCGGCTCCCACGGCTGCGGCAGCCACACCTGCGGTTAATCGACAAAGGGGCTGTCTCACTAAAGTAAAACTGCACAAATGAAAGAACTGTCATTGCGAACCAGTGACCGATGTCACTGGTGTGGCAATCCGTATCCCTTTGAGATGTTCGTATTTCTGGCATTTTTAAGGAGAACGGATTCCCACGCCAGTGTGCGCACTGGCACGGGATTTGTCAAGGATTATTTTATCCCAGTGTCCTTCAATGGCATTTTTCAGTGTATCAACCAAAGTACTCGTCAGAAAGCGACTGGTTAAGCTATCCTTTTTGTAAACTATATCATACCGCCATCGGTGTTGTTTTACAAGACTGATGAAATAAAAATATGGGCAGCATCTGCAAACGACTACAGATGCTGCCCATTATAAATAGAGTCCTCCGCAAGCCCTTAAAATATGTAGACAGGTCTGGGTGCGGTCAGTCAGGAACCAGAATTGCGAAAAGTAGTACAAAAGAGACCGCAGTCTCATTACAATTTGTTTTATGAAAGTGCTATAATGAATTTGTAAGGTAGCAAATATAAATGGTGTCTTTCATTGTAGATAGAGACTAACGAGGTGATACCTATGCAAGATAGAGAAATTGTGTCATTATACTGGAAACGGAATCAAGAGGCGATTATCCAGTCCGAAAAGAAATATGGATCATGCTGTTTTGCCATTGCTCATAATATATTGGGATGTATTGAGGACTCACAGGAATGTGTTAGTGACACATGGCTCCATGCATGGAATGCGATTCCCCCGAAAAAACCGGAGAAGCTGGGAATCTTTCTGTCAAAGATTACGCGTAACCTTTCACTGAACCGACTTCGGGATTTACATACCCAGAAACGGGGCGGAGGAGAGATTGTTCTGGTTTTGGAGGAGTTGGCAGAATGTATTGCATCATCTGAAAATGTTGAAGCGCAACTGGAAGCTAAAGAATTGGGAGAGTTTATCCGCCGCTTTGTTCGTAAACTGCCGGATCGGGAGAGAAACATTTTTGTGCGCCGCTATTTCTATACAGATCCGGTAGCTGATATTGCCAAGCGGTATGGTCTTACAGAGAACAATGTAATGGTAACGCTTAGCAGAACGCGGAAAAAACTGAGGACTTTACTTATCAAGGAGGGATTTCTGAATGAATGCATTTGATCTTTATTGCGCCTTCCAGAATGTGGATGACGATGTTCTGCAGCGTTGTCAGAAAGTAAAACGTACTTCTGTGGCAATGAAACGGGTAAAAGCTGCTGTAGCTTGCCTTGTTCTTATTCTTGGGATAGCAGTGACTGCTGAAGCTACCACGGGCTCCGTCAGTAATTTGTTTGCCCCTCTCTTTGGTATGGCCCAGACAGAACTGGTGGACGATATCGGCGTTCCTGTTGGCGTCAGTGCTTCTGCAGATGGCTATACAATC
Organism: uncultured Clostridia bacterium; assembly: GCA_945948535.1. Classification (GTDB taxonomy): domain Bacteria; phylum Bacillota; class Clostridia; order Oscillospirales; family Oscillospiraceae; genus Faecousia. Next base: position 18,798 of record CAMFBN010000014.1, on the reverse strand, counting down.
ACTGCCGAAGCCGTAATTGGCGATAGATATAATATTGCAGTAGTCTATACCTTATCCAGGGATGATGGTCAACCACTGCCAGAAGGACTGAGAATAGATTATGAGAAAAAAGGAGGCGGTCCCGGCGGTGGATGGACAGGTTGGGAGAGAAATGAGGAAGACCCGTCCAAAATCTATTTCATAGAATCATGGAGTCTCGGACAGGCAATTAGGGGTAGATTCTGGGCGGTATTCTTTTCTAATCTGGCGATTCAGGGTGAGGGAGATGAAAAGACAATCATCGCGGAAGGTCCCTGGGAACTGAAGTTTACGCTTCGCTATAAAGATACGAGTCAAAAGATACCAGTCAATAAGCTGCGAGTGAGTGATGAGTTAGGAAATAATTATCAGATCAATCAAATTTGGATTTCACCTGTAGGTATCTACATGAAAGGCTATCAATTTGATCCGGAAGTTGGTGGAGAGCAAATCATGATCCACTTCAATGTATCAATCGTGATGAAGGATGGTACTGTCATTCCGCTGGAAGATCATGGAGCGGGAGGACATTTTACAGAAGGAGACAAAAAGGCAAAAGTCAATTTCCGAGCGATGTTCAATACATCGCTGGCTTTGGAGGATATTGCTTCTCTTCTGATTTGCGGCACAGAATATCCTGTAGATTTGCGTTAGGTTTTAGAGCAGCTTTCGAAAGGAGGCTGCTCATTTCAATATAATCCTTAAGGTTCTATTAATTCTATAAAAAAGCCTTGACTTTTTTGTCTACATGCAGTAGAGTATAATTGTCTACTGACAGTAGAGTGAAAGGAGGCAAACATTATGGCTGAATATAAGCTTGGTGAGATCGAGACCATTTTTGCAGATATCATCTGGGACAATGAGCCTGTGTCTTCCCGCCGTTTGACGGAACTGGCGGAAGAACGCCTGAACTGGAAACGCACAACTACCTATACGATTTTGAAGCGGCTCTGCGATCGGGAGTTGTTCCAGAATGAGGGAGGTAAGGTAACTTCTCTGGTAAGCCGGGAAGAATTCTATGCCCGACAGAGTGAGATGTTCGTGGAGGAAACCTTCAATGGTTCTCTTCCGGCCTTTCTGGCAGCGTTTGGAAGCCGTAAGAAGCTGTCTGATGCGGAAATCGATGAACTGCAGAAGGTCATCGATGCAATGAGGGGGGAATCCCATGGGTAATCTGTTTTCGGTTGTTTTGAATATGAGCATGACAGGCAGCATTGTGATTTTACTTGTTATGCTGGCAAGACTCATTTTGAAACGATCCCCGAAGGTCTTTTCCTATGCACTATGGGCTGTGGTTCTGTTCCGGCTCCTTTGTCCGGTGGCATTTACTGCGCCTGTTTCGGTTTTGAATGCACTGGAACCGAAGGTTCAGGAAGCATCAGGATCAACCAGTGTGATTTATTTCATTCCATCTGTAGTCAATCAGAATCCAGACTTCACTTTTGTTCCGGCTGAAAATCAGTCTGGGACGGAACCAGTGCAGGTAGAGGAGCCTGAGCATACTCGCTTGGATCTTATGACGGTTGCTTCTTATGTCTGGCTCGCCGGAACGGGTATCATGATTGCGTACAGTGTCATCCAGTATGTCCGCCTGAGACTGAAATTGATTGGCGCTATGGCTTACAGTGGAAATGTGTATCGTGCCGATTACATTGATACTCCCTTTGTTATGGGGATTTTCAGCCCTAAAATCTATTTGCCCTCCGATGTACCCACGAATGAACGAAAGTACATCATTGCTCATGAGCGGCATCATATCAGCCGTTGTGACCATATCATCAAACTGCTGGCGTATTTTGCGCTCTGCATCCATTGGTTCAACCCTCTGGTGTGGGCTGCATTCATTCTGGCAGGCAAAGATATGGAGATGAGCTGTGATGAGGCAGTGATCCGAAAAATGGGTTCCCAGATCCGGGCGGATTATTCCGCATCGCTTCTGCGGCTGGCCACCCATAAAAAGATCATTGCCGGCATGCCCCTGGCTTTTGGCGAGGGTGATACGAAAGGTCGTGTCATGAATATGGCAAAATGGAAGAAGCCCAAGCTGTGGGTTAGTATTGTTTGTTTTGTGCTGTGTGGCACTATTTTGGTAGCTTGTGCAGTCAATCCAAAAACAGTAGACGCCTCAGCCGACAAGAACTCCACAGAGATCACCGGTGAGATAACCTGCGCCGATAGGCTGAACATCCGCGAGAAACCCGATCTCTTAAGTGCTGTCGTTGGCAACTACTATAACGGTGCAATCGTTACCATCTTGGAGACCAAGGACGGATGGGGCCGGACCGATATGGGCTGGATATCCATGGACTATGTCACTACGATAGATGATACCACTTTGGATGATCCTGCCGAATCGACACCTGTTCCCAACAAGCTGAATATCCGCAAGGAACCTGATGCGTCCAGTGCTGTGGTTGGTCAATACAGCAACGGTACAACAATTACCATTCTGGAAACCAAAGACAGATGGGGCCGGACGGATCAGGGCTGGATATACATGGACTATGTTACAACCGTAGATGGGAATACTGTGGTTGATACCAGTGATTTTCAGCCTGCTGTAGACGGTTCTGTCATCATTACGGATACGGAACTAGTTCAGTATGGGACATTGAAAATGCTGCTTCCCTCTGGATTTGCGACAATAAATGAGAATGATGCAGTCGTACTGACAAAGGATTCTGTGGCTGTTGGCGGTATTAGACATTGGAATTACCCGGAATTTCAACCCTCTGATATCGTTGAATTGAAGAAGGAAGAGACAGGGGCTCCCATTGGATATATGTCCGGCAGCTCTGCTTATGGAGATGTGGAATATGAAATCTTCTGGGATGGAAATCCGAAAGGTCTGAATGAGCAGCATGAGTTCTTCATTGATGGAGATATTGTGTATGATGTTTGGTATGACCTGAATCTCATTTCGGATGGCATCGCTGAGCGGTTCCTGAAGACCGTAGCCATCAATGCGGATCCTGTTATTGAGGCTAATCCGGCTGAACAGGCAGCCTTTGCAAAGTGCCGTGCTGTCTTAGATGCAATTCAGAATGGCAGCTGCCATATCGTTATTGAACAGTCCGCCTCCGGTGATTCCGCAAGCCACTGGTCCACTGCCAATTACTATCAGGATAACGGGAACTGGTTAGAGATTGTGGACGTCGACCCTGAGTCGGTAAATATTGTAGATGGTGAACAATACTCCCTCAGAATGGCCTTCATGGTTGCAAACGGTGTCCGCTACAGCAATGAAGGGAAATGGGGCAAGGCCTATATGGATATCGATTGGAGAGAAGACAACCTAACATTCGACAATAGTGTAAAGCCATGGCTGGCTTCCTTCCAATGGGATGATTCCGTTGCCTACATGGATACGCTGACCGATGAAAACGGCGAATGCGTCATGCTCCGTGTGGATGAGAAATATAAGGATTCCGATGAGTATGATCCTCATTATTTCCTGTACTTCAATTTTGATCCTGATGGTAACTTTATAAACGCACAATTGCAGGTTAACCTCTTTAGGGAAAATGAGCTTGCGATCACAGAATCCATCGTTTCCATGGATCCGAAAACAGTGAATGCGGAAATCCAGAAAGAATATCTCAGAGCAATCGGATAATTCATATTTCCCAAATGAAAAGTGCAGTTTCCTTACGGAGGCTGCACTTTTCATTTTTAGAAAATTTTAGTATACTGGTGTCATGTTTTTATGAGCTATATCGTATTAAGGGCAGAGGACCTCGAATCAAACAAAGGAAGGTGATGGATTTGATGGATGAATTTCAGGCACGCAGGCTGGTAAATACCTATGCGGATATGATCCTGCGTATCAGCTATCAATATCTGAAACAAACCTGTGACGCAGAGGATATCTGCCAGACGGTATTCTTAAAATACATAACCCACAACATGACTTTTGACAGCGTTGAGCATGAAAAAGCGTGGATCATCCGCACCGCTATCAACGCCTGTAAAGATCATGTGAAAAGCTCCTATTTCAGGCGAACGGTGGCACTTGACGATGCCGCTCAGATCGCAGCTCCGGCGGTACCGGATACCTGGCTGCTGGATGCTATGAAAAAGCTGCCGGAAAAGTACAGGCTTAGCTTGTATCTGTATTACTATGAAGAATATTCTGCCCGGGAGATAGCGGAAGTTATGGGCGTCAGTGAGAGCGCTGTGACCCAGTATCTTTCCCGGGGACGGCGAAAGCTGAGAACACTGATTACCGACGAAGAAAGGAGAATGGCACTGTGAAGCACAATCTCAAATCCGAAATGAAACAGTCCATGGATTCTCTTCGTTTCTCTGACGAGGAGAAGAACGCCATGGTTTATGATCTGCTGGACAAGGCGAATCAAGTGAAGCCGAAGAAGCATAGCAGGAGAAAACTTGTTCTCCTTGCGCTTGCGGCTTGCTTGGTTCTGACGATGCTTACCGGTGCGGCAGTCTATACCCGCTGGTCAACAACCGCCCAAACCCGCTACAATCCCTCTCAGGATGTCAAGGAGCAGGCAGAAAAGAGCGGCCTGTCTGTGATGCTGGAGGAAACCAAGGGAGCTGCAAATCCCAACGAGGTTCTGTCCGTCACCGATCAGGGCGTTACCATCACCGCAGTGCAGACCATTGTGGACAATTATCATGCAGAGATCATCTTCCGGATCGAAGGCTTTGATCTGCCGGAGGATAAATTACCAGCTACCTGGCCTACGGTCACCATTGACGGAGACGAGCATTTCGGCGGAAGTCAGAGCGGCTGGTTCTTTGAAGGCACCACCCGGAACGAAGAGGGGAAGCTGGTCTATGCATCCAATGGACAGCCTGTTCAATCCGATGAAGACGGCAACCTGATCCTGGATTATGTGGCCGATGACGGAAGCCTGGAATACATCTACTCCATCAGCTTTGAAAAAACCGATGGCCGGTATTTGGGCAGGGAAATCGCTTTTTCCTTCCACAGCTTCGATTTTCAGTCTGACAAGCCGGCAGGCATGCCAGAACCCCAGGTTGAGGGCAACTGGGAGCTAAAGTGGACCCTCACCGGCACCAGCGACAGCATCTCCATCACTCCCAATGCCAAAATTGGTGACAGTGACGTAATCCTGTTGGATGCTGAGATTGGGCAGAAGACTATCCGCGCCCGTTATCAGTTGAAAGATTACTGGGAGGGCTGGGATGAAATGGAGGAGTTTCCGCAGGCGCTTTGGGGTGTCCGCATGAAGGACGGCAGTGAGCATATGTGCGGTGGCGGCACCTCCGGCTTTGAGGATCAGGAGAACATGATCTACTTTACAGAGTGGGATATATCCGATGCCATTTTGGATATCAGCCAGGTGGAATCTTTGATGTTCCACAAGGGCTGGGAATTGGATGCCAATGGGAAGCCCACCATTCAAACCTTCTATTACATCCCTATTTCTGTAGGCTGATTTTTGAACACGATGAAGGGTGCGAAAATAGCACCCTTCATTTTTATAACTTGACAAATGATTCTACATCATGTAGTATATAGGCATACTACATGATGTAGAATGGAGTGATACCTATGGCCGATATCAGAATGGGGCCTGCAGAGACGCAGTTTGCGGAGATCATTTGGGAACATGAACCGATTGCATCCGGCGAACTTTCTAAAATAGCAGAAGAAAAGCTGAACTGGAAGAAGACCACTTCCTTTACAGTCATTAAGAGGCTGAGTGAGCGTGGCATTATTCAGAATCAGAAGGGAATCGTGACTTCTCTGATCTCCAGAGAAGAATTCTTCGCCCGTCACAGCGAACAGTATGTGCAGGATACCTTTGGCGGCTCTTTGCCGGCCTTCATGGCTGCCTTCAGTACCCATAAGAAATTGACGGACAAGGAAATTGATGAGATGAAACGCCTCATTGAGAGAATGAGGGGGTGAATGTATGCACGATCCTGTAGCTGAGGCACTCGCCTCTATTTTTAACTTTTTTTGCGAGCTTTTCCCGGAAATGCTGGATCTGAATCTGACTGCAAGTATCGTGATTCTGTTTGTGATCTGTGTACGTCAGTTCTTGAAAGGCGCACCCAAGATTTTCTCCTATGCTCTTTGGGGTATTGTTCTGCTGCGCTTACTGGTTCCTGTTTCTATCGAAAGTTCCGTGAGTGTTGTCCCGGAACGGACAGAGTTTTCCAGCATGGTAGATGTGAATGATGTTCTTCCCTCTATTGAGTGGGAAGATGCCAGAAGCCGGGAAATTCGGGAAAACACGCCACCAGGGCAGCCAATGGTTCTAACAGGCACAAGCGTAGATCCTCAGGTCTATCTGTCATTCATATGGCTTGCTGGAATGGTGTTTCTGACTGTCAGAAGTCTGTTATCTTACCTTGGATTACGGAAAAGGGTAAAAGTGTCAATTTCATTCCGGAAAGGAATCTACATTGCTGACGATATTGATACGCCCTTTGTGATGGGCTTCCTCCGTCCGAAAATCTACCTACCCGGCACATTGGATCCTTCGGAGCGGGAATACATCATCGCCCATGAGCGTCATCATATCAGAAGGGGTGACCACATCTTCAAAGCCCTGGCATTTCTGGCGCTGACCATCCATTGGTTCAATCCGTTTGTTTGGGCGGCATTTGTATTGGCTGGCCGGGATATGGAAATGAGTTGCGATGAGGCCGTCATTCGGAAACTGGGTGAGGATGTCCGGGCGGAGTATTCTGCGTCTCTTCTGAATCTGGCAACCGGACAGCGCCTTTTTGCAGGAACGCCTCTTGCATTCGGCGAGGGGGATCCTACCGGGCGAGTGCGGAATCTCGCGAAATGGAAGAAGCCAGCTTTCTGGGTGATTCTGATTTGCGTTATCGTTTGTATTATTCTGGCTGTATGCCTGCTGACGGATCCGGAAATGCCTTTTCCCACTGTATTTGAGCAGTATTTTGTAACGGATAAGAAAGTGGAACTACTCAGTGGAAGCGCCAACGAAATCAGTTCCAAACTCCACATTACCTTGAAAAGCACTTCCGGGCCCCAGAAACTGACATTGGAGCTGTGGTATCATCGTAATTCAGAGGATCAGTGGGTTAAGAAAGAAGAATCGGTAATCTCAACACAGGATACCTGTACCTTTACTGTACCTTCTGATTCAATGTTTGCAGTAGCTGCAACAGCGGATGGCGAAAAGAACGGCTATGCAACCGTTGCGCTTTCTGCAGGACAGGGGATTGTCTTTGACAAATTTGAGCATGATCTGCTTACGAGGTCAAATACAAAGTCCGCTGATGAAGCAGCCTCTGCCTGGACAGTTCCCGAAGAAGCAGAGGAAAGACCCAAATCACTTGAAGAGCTTCCGGAGCTTTACAGCGCAGAACAGGCCATGATCGACGGCTGCTTTGTTTCCGAGGATGGCCACGCAAGGGATAATCAGGAGGCCTTCCACAGCTTTGCACAGAATGCTGCCAACGGAATTCCGGACTTTATCAGACTGTTTAATTGTCACTATGGCGAGGAGTACCAGTGGACAGCCATGGATCTGCGCTATGATGGCGATCAGTTTATTTTGCAAGGTTCTGATACCTATACCTTCCGGTACTTAAAGCATTTCACGGGGGAAAAGGACCGCCCCGATGCGTCTTACGATTCCTATGAATATTATGTTCTCACCAATGACAATACGGTTACATGGGAGGATATTTTGAATCACCGAGTCGATGCGGAAGATCACTGGACGGTCTATGCAGAATTTACATATCGGCCAAAGAACCCCGACCTTCCTGACATGCCCAACTATGCAATTCTGGAATTTGCGGGTGACGGCCTGATGACCATCACGGATTCTGACCGGCTGGAAAAACTCGTCTATCTTTTTGAAAATGCTGAGTTTCTGGGCTATGAGCCAAAGACCCACAGTATTGGCGTAGGCCTGAATTTGGTTTTTACCTCAGGAGATAAGGATTTCATTATCGAGCTCGATCCGGATTCCGATATTTGCCGCATCAATGGAGAATATGTTTCCTATGGCGCTCCGGATGAACCGGACTATATCTATAAGCTCTGGGAATACCTTGGCATTACCCAGTGGCCAGACATCGTATATATGGTATGCGAAAATGCCTTGAGGCCCTAACCTGTCAACCCATTGATCTATTGTTCAGGAAAATGCAAAGATTGAACAGCAAAACACACCGGAGCAAGTTACTCCGGTGTGTTTGATTTTTTACGCATACAGGCTGGGAGATCCTCATTCCTGCTTGATATAGGATTGCAGAACATAGCCATATCTGCCGTTGTAATTTACAAACGCATATTCCTCATCCAATGCCAGCATCAAGAATCGATCTCCTATCGGTATCTTTTCCAGAACTGCAGCCTGCACACTTGGGGCCTCTCTTAAACTGATGAATTCATTACACTCAGGAAGCCACCAGGAACGCGGTGCAGGGTCAAAGGTATCCTCAACCGGATAGGAATCTGTATCGGTGTAGTGCCACCATTCTTTCTGATAGCCTCGGAAACCGTTTGCTTCCATTATCGTTTCCAGAAGCTTGGCATTCGCAGCAGCCTCATCCGTACAATCCGAATAATCCCGGTCTGCCAATGCAGTAAAATTATCAAATCCACTGGGCATCGGAACTTCTTCCCCATTTAATTTCGCCAGTGTAACATCCACTGTGTTACCCCGGCAATGAGCGGATGCGCTATTGGCGGGATTGGATACATAATTGGGATCCGGATATGCGTTCCACAAAGCCCATTGTGCAGAAACAGGCCGGTATGCGTCCCAGATTTTCAAGGTATACCCTTGCTGCTGCAACGCTTCCTGAACATTTGCCAGCTTCTGGAGTGTGCCATAGCGGAGAAATGCTTCCGAAAAAGCATAGATTTGTTTTTGGGTGAAATTATTCTTCGTCGCATAGGCCAGATCCTGATCGATGTCCGGAAGGAAATCCGCAACTGGAACAATTTGGCTATCATCCAGCTCATAGGTGCTTTCCACTGTATCCTCTGATAGATTCAAACCAAACAGCTGATACAACCGTTCGTTGTCTCCAGGGAATTCATAGCACACACCATCGGACAGATATGCACCACAGCTGTCTGTTGCAACAGACACCGTATAGGCCCGACCATTTTCAAGAGTTACCGTCAGCTGAGAGGTAAACCAGCAGGCGGACATATAGCCTAGGGGCTTCCCGGAGGTGAGAATGGCTTCCAGCTGCGCAAGCTTCGGGTCACCCCTCACAATCGAATACTGCATACCGTCCAGCACCAGAGAAGCGGACTGAATGCCTTTGAGGTCAGAGGGTTTAACCGGATTGTGCCCGAACTCCTGCAAGACGGGTTCCAACAATTCCGTCAGGGGTTTGGAGGTTTCCACGGAATATCCATCGGTGGTTCCCATATGACGCAGATACAGCCCCTGACTGTCTTTGTGCACTTCCAGATACGCGTCATTATAGTGAATGTACAGTCCATAATAGGATTCCGCGTTCGCTTCCACAGAGATTCTTCCCCGGGAATTCGTTATGGCATTCCAAGCCTCAATCCATTCCTCCTGATTGGGCGGGCAAACATAGCCCATACCGTCGATATTCACGGCGCTTGTGGGGTGCATCATCACGGTCAGTTTTCCCTGGGGTGCAGACTGGCTCAGGGTCAGATCTGCCAGATAGGCCGAACCATTGCCGCCCTGTGTCATCGCCCAGTCCCACAGCATATCCACCATTTGCTCACCGGTATACGCACATGTAATGCGCGCAATGCAATCCCCGTTAATATTGAAGCAACACAATGCGCCCGAATCATGACGGATTACCAGCATCCGTCCATCTTCATAATACAGCTTGATGGCACGGCGAAGGGTTCCCGGGCCGGTTACATCGGGAATGTTGTACTCAAATTTCCAGCTGTCCGTACTGGCGGCAAGTTCCTCAAGGCTCATGGATTTCTCAGGAGCACTGCGGTTGATGGTGGTGTCATCCTTCCATTCCACCCGCACCGGGTTGAGATAATCGAGGAATTCAGACGGCACCCCGGCAGTTTCCCCTAGAGTTTCTTCCGGGGCAATGGCTTCAGCGTACTTTTCCTGGAAGGACGCCCAAATCAGAATGACGCATTCCTGATTTTGAAGTCTGTCTCGACATTCCCCATAGTCCTCATTGTCAAAATTAAAAAGGAAAAAACCATCCCCGCCACAATCAAAAATCGCAGCACCCAGCAGAATTTCCTTATCTGGTGCAAGCTGAATATCTTTTGATCCGTACCACGAATAGCATTCCAACAGATAGGTCTCCTCCGGCAGAGGAATGGTTCTATTCAGAGATGCGTCACTTGGTTTTGTATCAATTTGAACCTGGTAACCTGTAAGCGAATCTCCGTTCATTTCCTTGGACATGGAAAGGTGGATTTCCTTTACCGTTTCCGGAATCACGAGGGGCGTGCTTTCCACACAGACACCGTTCTGCCACAGCTCTGCATAAACCATTGCCGTACTGATTGTATTGCCCATATTGATTTTGAAATCGGCAGTCTGTGGTTTTGTTGGTTTCGTTTTCTGGCCTTTGACGATCAGATAATCCTCATTTCTTTCGGGATTTGTCAAAAAACCCACGGCAACCGCCAGACAGGCAATCAAAGCTATCAGAATCATCCAGAAGGATGGTTTCCTGTAGTTCAGAATTCCCTTGATTCGTTGCTTCACCCCCACCTCGCCAAAGGCCAGGGGACAGGCGGAGATGAATTTCCGTGGCAGAGAGCAGGAAAGAAGCACTTCGGAATAGGCCTGCTTTTGGGAAGCGGTCATGTTCATAATCACCTTTTCATCACAGGCAAGCTCAATATCCCGGCACAGCAGACCATAGGCAATCCAGACCAGAGGGTTAAACCAATGAATACTGAGCAGGAGAAAACCAAGGGGTTTCCACCAGTGATCCAGTCGAGCAATGTGGGCACGCTCATGGGCGATAACACTTTGGATTTGCTCCTGCGATAAATCCGAAGGCAGGAAAATGCGTGGGCGGAGCATCCCCAGAATAAAGGGCGTGGGGATTCTGTCACAGAGGTAGATATTGCGCCGAAAACGGATGCTTTCCCGGGTGCGCCAGCGAATCCGGGAATAGCTGATGGCTGCATACAAGAGCATTGCGGCCATACCCACCGCCCAGATGCCCATGGCTGTGGGCAGATAGAAGTTGGGGGTGTGATATTCAACCGTGGGGCCATCTGGAGAAGAGATGGTACTTCCCACAAGCGGAATTTCCCCCATTGGCTTTTCCGTTTTTCCATTGTACTGAACATATTCAATCTGACCGTTGTCTGGGTGATACGTTCCCACATGATTGAATACGGACAGGCTGGAGGAAATTGTGACGGGACAGACTAGCCGCAGAGCGACCAATGCCCAGAGAATGCAAATATACTTTTTCGGCACCTTCCGCAGAAGAAAGCGAAGAGCAATCACCGCTGCAATCAGAATTCCGGAAGCGGCGCTCATATTCAGGAGCTTTACGAAAGCAGAATACATGGCTTACTCCCTCCCCATTTGCTGAATCATTCGCTGAATTTCCGCAATATCCGAATCGGTGAGCGGCTTTCGCTTTGTAAAAGCCGCCATAAAAGCAGGGAGCGATCCGCCAAATGTATCCTCCACGAACTTCTCACTCTGGGCGGAAGCATATTCCTCCTTGGTCATCCTGGAGCTTACCATGCCGCCCTCATTGCGGAAAAGCCCCTTGTCACAGAGCCGCTTCAATACGGTATAGGTCGTGGATTTTTTCCAGTCCAGCTCTTTTTCACAGAGAGCTACCAGTTCCCGGGAAGAAAGCGGTTCGTGGCTCCAGATAATATCCGCGAATCTGGATTCCACAACGCCAAGTCTGAGATCGTCCATTTTGATTGCTCCTTTGGTTTACATTCTATAGACTACTTGCAGTCTACATCATTTAGACCAAATTGTCAATAGCTTCTTTGCCTTCTCGCTGTAAATTAAGAAAATCATAATGGAAATTCTCACAGAAACTACACTACCCAACCCATGCTGACCCTGAATGCCATTGATGGCAGCGCGGTAAGCCGACAGTTAGGATATTGATTGGACTCCTATATCTTTTGAGATAAACAGGAAAAGGTGGGCAATACCCCTGTGTGATTGGGCGCTGCCCATTGACATTATGCTTTGATCCTTTTTCTGACGGAATGAAGGAATCAGATTTCCTGCTCCTGTTTACGGGGTGTGTGTTGCTGGGGTTGCTCCAAATTCATGCGGGCGGACTCCACATAGGATTTGATTTTCCAGAGCTGTTGGGAATCCTCCCGGATAGATTGGAACTGGGCGTAGGTTTCAGCATGCTCCTGCTCCAGTCGGGTGTACTCTGCATCCAGCTTCTGGCGATCAAATTTACCGTCCGGGAATTCTGCGGATAGTTTGCGGCGGGCTTCATAAAACTGTTTCAGTTCGGCAGCGTGGTCTGCTTTGTACTTCTCTTTGGAACGGGTGAACTTGATTTTCTGCAAACCATCGTACACGGGCTTCAACTCACGATAGGTGCTCAGATACTGCGGAAGCTTGCGGATTTCTTTCATGCGGGCAGTCTGGCTGTCCAGCTTCGTTTTCAAAGAATCGGAGGATTCCCGGAGGGCATCCACACGATTTTCCAGCGCATACAAATCATGAATCCCGTTTTCCATAAGGTAGTTGAACAGAGTATTCATTTCCTTTAAATTGTTGATTCGGGCTTTCTGGGAATAGGCTCCTGCATTGCGGCGGTCATAATAGGCTTGCAGCAGGGAAATCAAATCCGGGGATTTGGGTTTGGACAGTTCTGCCTTTGCCTCTTTGAGCCATTCAACCAGAGCGGCAATCTTCTTTCGGATATCCCGGATGGCTGCGTTAGTGGCTTTCACCCAGCGGTTGAACTCGCCCTTCTCGGTAGCAATGCCCTTACGCTCCATTGCCCGGACGGTGGGGCCTTCGTGGACGGTTGGCAAGAGATCAACACCCTGCCGTTCATAACTGCGATGGTCGATCCGGCAGGGCAGTTCTTTTTCGGCAAACTTGGCGTTGCACAATTCAGCCCACGCCTGCCGCCAGTGTTCCAGTGTTTCGGGACTGCCCCAGTCGGTGGTGGGGACGGCATTGAAAACATAGTCGCCGCTTCCATCCGGGATTCGCTCTCCATTCTCGTCCAGCACATATTCCCGCCGCTGCTTGTTGCCCCATTTGCCGTTTGGCTCGATGGGACGAATGGGGCACATCACATGAAAGTGGGGATTGGAGATGCCGCCATCCTCATTGTCGGGAGAATGAACAGCGAAATCCACGATCATGCCCCGGCTCACAAACTGCTCCAACAAAAACTGCCTTGCAAGTGCGATGTTCTCCTCCATCGAGAACTCGTTCTGAAAGGCAATATCAAAGCTGTATGCAAGCTGGGCTTTCTTTCCGCGCTCCACTTTTTCTACGGCGTTCCAGAGCGTTTCCCGGTCAGAGTACTCCGGCGGAGCGTGGGAGGGCAGCAGGATTTCCGAACAGACCACACCGCCCTTGCGGGTGTAGTCGCTGTCCTCGCCGTAGTATTCGCTGTGGAGCTTTTCGCCGGAACGGTAAGCGGCTGCGGCAACGGCGGACTGTCCGGCGCTGCGTTTGATTTGGGTGACATGGAAATGAAATAGTGCGATAGTCAAGTCCTCCCTTGGTCGTGTGAACAAACGGCTTCCGCAAGCAAAGTCTGAACCTTCGGCAGAGCAAAGACGGATTCTGCAAAAGCGAAGAACTCCACCTCCGTCAGAGCCTTTACCATGGGAGCCACACTCTCCACAGCGGCACCACGGGTGATAAGCCGATGGGTTCGCTTTCGCCGTTCGCCTTTCTCGCAGTAGGCAATGCGGTTTTCGTACTGTTGGGCTTTGTGTTGAAGCTGGACAAGCCGCTGCTCACAGGCGGCATGTTCGGCTTCCAATTCGGATAGTGTTTTCTGTTTTGGCATTTTTGAATGACCTCCTAAAAGATTTGGATAAAAAATGACCGCCAGCATTTACTGACGGTCAGACTCACGATATAAAAACTTGGTCAGCGGGAATGGTTTGCAAAACCGTTTCTACTGACCAAGTCTGCAAGGATAGCCGCATAGCGGCGCAAGGGGTGCAGCCCCTTGTTCGGAACGCTGTGACGCAAAACAGCCCGGACATTCAGGTGTCCGGGGTGTTCAGTCTCACACACCGAGCCGTAGCGAGGCGTTTCGGAGGCCAACCGCCGCATTGCGGCGGCTCTTAGGCCGGAGATGAGCGCACATACGGGAGATACCCGTATAGAAGTGCGCCCTTAGTGTCCTAAGGGATTATATATACTTCTGTCCAACCCGATAAACCGGAATTTGCAATAACACGCTTTACTTGAGAAAACGCCCAACAAATCCCTTTTCTTCCCTATCCAAATCGGACTCGATAATGTGGAAACCGCAGGCTTCCAATGCCTGAACACATTCTTTTGCAAATTTGCGGTTTGCACCCAGACTAAGGTTTGCAATACCAGTACCGCCGCCAGAGGATACAACACAAGCAGTCTGTCCCTGACCATGCTCTGTCAGAACTATGGTTGCGCTGGCATAACTACCTACTCTGAAATAGTACTTCTCATATACCAGTGTCCAAATAATGACATCATGAATTGTCTGTTCTGATTTAGAGATTTGCTCTGCGCCTTCAATATAATGAATTTTCTCATGGATTTCCTGCAAGGTATTTTTCTTGCTGCTGTCAAATGGATCGTTGCACCAGACATAGTAAAACATCCATTTCCTTCCAATTATTCGTCAAACTTCGATTTATCGACCTGATTATTATATACCAAGGAGCAAAAAAAGAGGATTAAGAAACGGGTGAAATATTATTAGTCTCCTCCTCTGGAACTGACCAAATTACCTTATGATGGCTTATAAATTTCGTAATTTCTCCCATATCACGAAGTTTATATACAGATGTTTCATTGGACAACAAAGGAGAGATATACCTATCCCATAACGTTTGGTAGAAGACAATTTCACATTCTCCTTCGTCTAAGTTACTGCACGTATACGCAAGAAGAAGATTTCCCCTTCCGTTGTAAGTAACAAAATAATCATCCCCTTGTTGCTCAAGTATAATGTTGTTGCCATCATAGGGGATTTCATATGGCTTATTTGCCATAGCGATAAAGAGAACAGCTACTCCAAGTACAACACACACCACCAATGAGCCTAAAGCAATTCTTTTCCAAATTTTACATTTCATAGCTTTACCTCCAAAAGCAGAACAGGTGTTTATTTTTTTATAATACATCATTCAGTAACTTATCTCAAGGGGGTTGCAACAATCTAAAACAAATCTTAAATATTGCAATCCTATTTCTTTACATTCCGACTGAACTGAAAAAGCAGAGGAAATGGCGGCATTCTGCGGGGTACTTCTCTGTGAATGCCGACAAACCGCTTTTTCAAATCCGTATTGTAGCTGCAGACCTCCATCAGTTTGTTTACCTCACTCAAAATCGATTGTGTTCGGAGATTCTCGGTGAGTCTAATTCTCACAATATGGAAGAAGGGCGGTCTGCAATTTCGGCAAACCGCCCTTAGGTGATGTTATGCTGTTTGTTCTTCCGGAGGTGCCTTCGTCCCGGCATCCGACTGAGCCTGCTGCTGTGCCAGCAGTTTCTGCCGCTCCTTTTTCCGGTAGTATTTCTCCCGGTTGGCAGCTCTCTTTTTCCGCTGGGCCTCCATCTCCGCCAGTTCCTCCGGGGTCGGCTCCGGCATGGGCATATCAAACTTGCCGATGAATTTTAAGTAGATGTCGATCTCCATGGTGCGTTCCCCATCGATCTTTTCAGGAGCGTGGACAAGAATTTTGTCCACAAACTCAAAAATCATAGGGGTGGTCAGCTCTGTAAAGTCCGTGTACTTCTTTGCCAGGGCAAGGAAGTGGTCAGCCCGGTTGGTATCGTTGTGGAATGCTTCCAGCGCACTCTGCTCCGTGGCAATCATGGCTTCCAGCTCAGCCTGCTCCCGTTCATATTCCGCACAGAGCGTATCGAACCGATGCTCAGAAATCTTCCCCATGGCATAGGATTCATACAGCTTCTTAATCAGCACATCCAACTCAGCGGAACGCTTTTTCGCCTTTGCGATTTTCTTTTTCAGTTCCTTTGTATCCGCTTCGTGCTTGAGCTTGGATGCGGCGAGAACCTTTTGCCGAAACGCTTCCTCGTTGGAAATGGCATAGGCGCTGACCGTGCGAATGGTTTCCAGAAGCAGCGTGCGCACCGTCCGGGTGCTGATGCTGTGAGAGCAGCACAGCCGGGTCTCACGGGTGGCTGTCCGGGTGTAGGCGGAGCAGTTGTAGTTGTCGTTCAGAAACTGTGCGTTGCGGTTTCGGTGGTTGTACATTTTCGCCCCGCAGTCGGCGCAGAACATCAGCCCCGTCAGGGGATTGGCTTCTCCGGTGGTGTCCGTGCGCCGGACAGTCTGCCGGATTTCCTGCACCCGTTCCCATGTGGCCTGTTCGATGATGGCTTCGTGGGTGTTCTCGAAAATCAGCCAGTCCTCCGGGGCATTTTTCACCCGCTTGTCCTTGTAGGATTTCTGGGAGGTTCGGAAATTCACCGTATGCCCCAGGTACTCAGGCTTGGTGAGAATGATTCCCACGGTGTTCCCGTTCCAGTCGTAGGGCCGGGTCATATCCACATTGTTTTTGTGGGAACCACTGCCCCGGATGGCAAGATAGTACGCGGGACACTCCACCTTTTCTTTGGTCAGAATCTCCGCAATTTTGTACTGCCCGTACCCTTCCAGCGCCAGATGATAGATACGCCGGACAACGGCGGCAGCTTCCTCGTCGATGACCCAGAGGTCTTTGTTCTCCGGGTCTTTCTTGTAGCCGTAGATGGCATGGGTGGAAGTGTGCTTCCCAGAGGTGCCTTTGATTTTGTAGGCAGCGGATACCTTCCGGGACTGATCCCGCAAGTACCACTCGTTCATGATATTCAGGAACGGGGCAAACTCGTTGCTGTTCTGATCTTCGCTGTCCACGCCATTGGCGATGGCAATAAAATGAACCCCATGCTGACGAAAGAATACCTCGGTGTAAAAGCCTGTTTGCAGGTAATCACGCCCTGCCCGGCTCATGTCCTTGACAATCACCCGGCAGACCTTTCCGGCTTCAATGTCGGCAATCATGCGCTTCCAATCGGGACGCTCAAAATTGCCGCCGGACCAGCCATCGTCCGTATAGTGGGCAATGTTGGTATAGCCGTGCTGGGCTGCATAGTTTTCGAGGTATGCTTTCTGATTCAGAATGGAGTTGCTGTCGCCCGTGAGATCATCGTCACGGGACAGACGCTCATACAGCGCCGTAATCTTTTCCTCAGTCTGTTTCACGCTCATGACGCGCTCCTTTCAGACTGACGGCTCATTTGTGGTGGATTTATTATACCACACTCGTTCGGAAGATTCAACGCATCCCGCTGAATCATTCTCAAAATTTTATCTTCCATGGTTTCCTCTCCTGTCTCATTGAAATGTACGCGAACTTTGTAATTTGTATTACCTACCCGGCGGGTCAGGGTCACATAATTCTTGCGGCTTTCGTTTTCTGCCATTGAACCTCGCTTTCCTGCGTCCTAGACGCAAATCCAATATTTGTGTTTTCTGATATGTTTTCATAGTCGTGATTCCTTTCGTGTGAAAAGTTTATGGAATAGACAAGCCTCCCAGGTTAATTTTGGCCCCTGTAACCGACACAAAGTGGAAAACAGGATAGGGAATGTAACTGCATTACCTTCGCAAATGCAGCTTAAAAAGTGGTTGCGCTGCAAGCACTTTTTTGTACCAAAGCGTTACAATGCAGCTTTGCTCCTGAATTTGCGCACTCTGGCCGCGGTCTGCTCTTTCCGGGATGCTTCCGCGCAGGTGTCAGAGCAGTAGACTCTGCGACCATTGACCGGAAACGGCTTGCCGCAGCGCTGGCAGTGCCTTGTGGGCAGTGCCTGCAAGGCCGCTTCCAGTTCGGGGTCGTTGGGCAGAACCGCTTCTCGGAAGTACTGGCACATGGCGCTGTTCGTGTAACAGATGCCCAGCATGGGACATTCGCAGTCCAGCGGCAGGCAGCCGTACTCGCTGTCATAGCCTGCGCAGTGTCCAGTCACCAGTTTTCGGATGGAACGTCTTTCTTGTGTGCTTAATTCTCTTGTGGGTTTTGTCATAGGTATATTTTTCCTTTCTTAAGTTTTGGATGGGGCAGTCATGTATGTCCTCTCAGACTACTACCATCTTTTTGGGGAGAATGAAAAAATGCCCACCAAACTTGGCGGGCACCTTACCTCCTCACTATGGTTATGTGGAAATTTTCAAAAAACAGGCTAATCGCAGGACAAGCCTATTTGGAAAAACAGGACAAACAGCCGCGGGATGTTCCCCAACTAACACTTCCCACGGAATCGTCTGCCCCTCCTCAGAGGATGTCGTATTTTACGCCTCCCTTTCGGCCATAATCTTACTCTTTTCTGTTGGTGTGGCTCCGCAACCAATCCAGCAGGTCTTGCTTCATTACCAGCTTCCGCCCGCCAATCCGCAAAGTAGGAAAATCCGGGCTGTTCAGCAGGTTGTATGCCCCGGCCTTGGAAATTCGAAGCACCTCCGCAAGCTGCTTGGCATCCATCACATCGGGCATGGTTTCCAATGGTTCTTTACTCATAAAAATCTCCTTTCCGGCATAAAAAAGCAGCCACGAAAAATCGTGACTGCCTAAAGTGCCTTGTGTTAAGTTGTGTGCTTGTCCAGAAAATCGCT
>CAMFBN010000013.1 GCA_945948535.1 uncultured Clostridia bacterium | reverse complement strand
GCCGTTCATCCTCTCAGACCGGCTACTGATCGTCGCCTTGGTGGGCCGTTACCCCGCCAACTAGCTAATCAGACGCGAAGCCATCTTTCAGCACATAAAGCTTTGACTTCTAAGTGATGCCACTCAGAAGTGTCATGCGGTATTAGCAGTCGTTTCCAACTGTTGTCCCCCACTGAAAGGCAGGTTCTTCACGCGTTACTCACCCGTTCGCCACTAAGTTGAATACCGAAGCACTCAACCCCGTTCGACTTGCATGTGTTAGGCACGCCGCCAGCGTTCGTCCTGAGCCAGGATCAAACTCTCAAAAAATTGTATCTTAAAGCCGAAGCTCTAAAATCAAGTTTTTGAATAATTTGCTTCTAGCATAATTACTCAAGAATTTTCGTTGGCTGTTTTTCGCTTACGCTTAAACAATCCATTAATTGTCCAAGGTGTTAATTTCGTCTTTACGTTATTCAATTTACAAGGTACAGACGCGCTCAGGCTCGTCGTTTCCGACTCGCTGAGAACTCGTTTACTCTATCACATCTTGTAAACTTTGTCAAGAACTTTTTTCGATCTTTTTCGCGGTTTTTCAAGCTGTGGCGCTGCGCTCCAAGCGTTTGCTTTTCATCACGCAACCTTTATCTTTTGCCTCAGCAAGTTCCATCTGTCGGAAATTTTTCCCAAATTCCTCCAAATTCCCCTCGTTTTCGGCATGTTTTTGCTGCCCTCGCGGACAGCTTCGATATAATACCATCTCCTCACCCTTTTGTCAAGCACTTTTTCACAAATTTCAGCATTTTTTATTTGCACCCTCACGCAGAAGAATAAGGGCCTCTTTCGAGGCCCTTACGCTGCGATATTCCATTACTCCACATCATCAATCAGGCCGTAACCACCATCGTTTCGCTTATAGACAACGGCAAAGCTGCCGCCGTTGTCCTCATCCCGGAAAGCAAAGAAGGTATGATCCAGCAGGTTCATCTGCATCACGGCCTCCTCGCGGGTCATCGGCTTGAAATAGAACTTCTTCGTGCGCACAATGTTCAGATCCTCCTCTGCATCCGGGACAAAAGAGGTTTCCTCCTGCACACTGCGGACAAAGGCATCCTGCTTCAGGCGGCGGGCAAGCCGGGTCTTGTTTTTCCGGATCTGGCCCTCAATGGTCGCTACAGCCGCGTCAATGGATGCAAACATATCCGATGTGCTTTCGCTTGCCCGGAACCAGGTGCCCGCACCGTGAACGGTCAGCTCCACCTGATTACGGTTCTTCTCCACAGAGAAGACGATCAAGGCCTCCGCATCCTCGTCAAAAAAGCGCTCCAGCTTCATTACCTTCTTCTCAGCATAAGCGTGGACATTGCCGGGGAGTTTGACTTTCTTTTCTCTGAACTGGAATTTCATATGCGGCAGCTCCTTTCGTTTCACCGGTCCTCCGGTGTAAGAATACTATACCACTGTTTCCCAAAATCGACAAGGTGTCAGCTGTCGATTTCGTCTTCCTCGTCCAAAAGCTCCGTCATCGTCAGGTTGTACACCGCTTCCGCCTTTTTCTCCATCAATCTGCTCAGGCGGTTGGCCTGCCGCTGATTGGGGGCCAGCAGTTCCAGTGTCATGAGGTTTCCCATTTCATCATCCAGCGACATCACCACAGAGAAGTCTCCACTTTCCCTCTGCGTTACCTTGGTCCTGACAAAGCTGCTGCGGCGGACCTTTCTGTTGAACCGGTCCACAGCGTTTTCCGCCTTCTGCCGCACGGTAAACGCAATGGAGTCCTCCACCAGCTTCGCCGCCTCCCGGCCCTTGTCTGTGATTTCGTAGCATTCGTCCTCCGTCATTTTCAGGTGGTTGGACTCCACCATCTCCGGGACCGCCGTGCACACGTCAAAATAGCTCAGGCAGTCGTCCTGAAAACACAGCTCATAGATCTGCTGCACATTCACAGGATAGCCCACCCGCGCCATGACAAACAGAATCAGAACCTTCACGTCCATCATATCGTGAATAAAGCCGAGTCTCTGCATAAACTTCACCTCTTATATTTTATTATACAGATGGAAGCGAAAAAATCAAGCACAACACGAATGCCGGGCGCATATTCTATAGAAAAGGAGTGATGCCTTTGAAGCAGATTCTCATTTATCCCGTAGGCACAACCGATGCCTGCGCCCATGCGGGAGCCTATCTGGAACAGGCCGGTTTGCCCCTGACCGACCATCCCTCCCCGGAGGTGACCCATGTGCTGCTGGATGCTCCCAGCTTTACCCCGGATGGCTCTCTTCGGGGCGGCGGCAGTCTGTCAGGGGTGCTGGAACGGCTCCCTCCCGGACTCACGGTCATTGGCGGGAAGCTGAAGCATCCCGCGCTTTCGGGGCATCCGGTGCTGGATTTATTGCGGGATGACGAATATCTGGCAAAAAACGCGGCAATTACGGCGCAATGCGCCCTGCGGATTGCCAGCTCCCTGCTTCCTACCGTTCTGCCGGACACCCCAGCGCTGGTCATTGGGTGGGGCAGGATCGGAAAGTGTCTCGGAAAGCTGCTGGGCGCTGTGGGCTGTCCCGTTACCATTGCAGCACGGAATCCGGCGGACCGGGCTATGATCAAAGCGCTTGGGCAGCAAGCCGTTGATATTCCCCGGATTCCCGAAATACTTCCGGATGTTCGTTTACTGTTCAACACGGCTCCGTCGCCGGTGCTGGGCGCGGACTTACTGGACAAATACAAAAAATGCCTGAAAATGGATTTGGCATCCCAGCCGGGGCTGGAGGGCTGTGACATTATCTACGCCCGTGGGCTGCCGGGGCAGTACGCACCGGAGTCCTCCGGCAGACTCATCGCCGAAACGATTCTGCGGCATCTCAGGGAGGGAACGCTATGACCGTCGGTTTTGCCCTCTGCGGCTCTTTTTGTACATATGACAGGATTTTTCCCGTGATGGAGCGGCTAGCAAAAAGCTACGACATCATCCCCATCTTTTCGCAAAGCGCCTTCACCACAGACAGCCGGTTCGGTACGGCAAATGACCACATTACCAAAGCGGAGGCCATCTGCGGCAGGCCTCCGCTGCATACGCTGGCGGAGGTGGAACCCATCGGCCCGAAAAGGCTTCTGGATGCGCTGGTCATCGCCCCCTGCACCGGAAATACCCTGGCAAAGCTGGCCCACTCCATTGCGGACGGTCCCGTGACCATGGCGGCAAAAAGCCATCTGCGCAACGGGCGTCCCGTGGTCGTTGCCATTTCCACCAACGATGCCCTCGGGGGCGCCGCCGAAAACATCGGAAAGCTGCTTGCCCGGAAGCACTATTTCTTTGTGCCCTTCGGGCAGGACGATGCCTTTGGAAAGCCCACCTCCGTTGTTGCCGATTTCAGCAAGATTCCGCAAACGCTGGAGCAGGCGCTGGAGGGAAAACAGCTCCAGCCTCTCTTACTATGAAAGAATGCCGCCCGATACCGGGCGGCATTCCTGCTTTTACAGGGCATCTATCTCGTCCAGCCACAGCCGGGCGCTGGCGTCGCTGGGCATCCGCCAGTCGCCCCGGGGGCTGAGACTGACCGAGCCAACCTTCACGCCGTCCGGCAGGCAGCTGCGCTTGAACTGCTGGGTGAAGAACCGGCGGTAGAAGGTTTTCAGCCACTTTTTGATGACGGCACTGTCAAAGTCGCCTTCGAAGGCCCGGCAGGCCAGCGTGTAAATTTTGCGGGGCGCAAAGCCGAAGCGAAGGGTGTAATAGAGATAGAAGTCGTGAAGGGCATAGGGGCCAACCAGATCCTCCGTGTGCTGGGCGATTTTGCCCTCCGCGTCTGGGGGCAGCAGCTCCGGGCTGATGGGGGTGTCCAGAATGTCCTGCAGGACAGGGCGGGATGCCGCGAACGACCGCATCTCCGAAATGGCGTCAATCATCCAGCGAATCAGTGTCTTGGGGATGGAGGCGTTGACGCCGTACATACTCATGTGGTCGCCGTTGTAGGTGCACCAGCCAAGGGCAAGCTCTGACAGATCGCCGGTGCCCACCACAATTCCCTTCACCACGCTGGCGTAATCCATGAGAATCTGGGTGCGCTCCCGGGCCTGCGAGTTTTCGTAGGTGCCATCATGGACGTTGGAATCATGGCCGATATCAGAGAAATGCAGGGAGACCGCTTCTTTAACGTTGATCTCCTTACAGGAAATACCAAGGGTGCGCATCAGCTCCCAGGAATTATGGTAGGTGCGGTCGGAGGTGCCAAAGCAGGGCATAGTCACGCCGTACACGTCGGTAGCGGGACGGCCCAGCTGACGCATGGCCTCCACCGCCACCAGCAGGGCCAGCGTGGAGTCCAGACCGCCGGAAATGCCAATGACTGCGTTGGGATTTCCGATCGCCGCCAGCCGCTGCTTCAGGCCGGCCACCTGCATCTGGAAAATTTCCATACAGCGCTGCACCCGGTTCTGCCGCTGAGAGGGCACAAAGGGCAGCTTTTCCAGGGGATACCGCGTTCCGTCAGCGCGAAGCAGTCCATCCCGTGCAGGCACAATCCGCGCCTGCGCGCCATGCCGGGCGGCGGTGTCGGCGTAGCTTCTGTTTCTGCGGCGGTCGGCGCGGATCTTGCCCAGATCGCAGTCCTGTACCAGCAGATAATCCGTGGCAATGGCTTCTTTCGTTTCCGCCAGAAGCTTGCCGTTTTCCGCCATCAGGCTCTGCCCGGAGAAAATCAAATCCTGTGTGGATTCCGTAGAGCCGGCGGAGCAGTACGCATAAACGCAGTTCAACGAGGCGGACTGGTGGGTCACCAGCTCCCGGCGGTAGACCCGCTTGCCGATGGTTTCATTGGAAGCGGACAGATTCACGATGATCTCCGCGCCGCTCAAAGCCAGCATAGCAGAGGGCGGCAGGGGCGTCCACAGGTCCTCACAGATTTCCACGCCCACCAGAGCTCCCTCGCCGATTTGGAACAACAGGTTCTGCCCCATAGGTACCGACTTTGAATAATCACCCAGCAGGGTGCCAATATCAAAGGTATCCTGAATCAGGTCGTCGCCGGAAGCAAACCACCGTTTTTCATAGAACTCATTATAATTGGGAATGCTGGTTTTCGGCACGATACCCCGGACTTCGCCGCCGGAAATGACAGCTGCACAGTTGAACATCCGGGCGCCAACCCGCAAAGGCAAGCCAACGGCCGCCGTCACCGCTGGGCAGGCAGCGGAAGCATCCAGAATCTCCCGCAGGCCCCGCTTCACACCCTCATGCAGGGCATCCTGAAGGAATAAATCCTGACAGGTATATCCCGTCAGCGCCATTTCAGGAAACACCAGCAGGTCAACATTTTGTGCGTCTGCTTTCTTCAAAAATTCGCAGATATCCGCAGCATTTTTCTTTGTGTCGCCCACCCGCACGGCAGGCACTGCACAGGCGATTCGGATATAATCCAGCACAACAATCCCTCCACTTGTCATTTTGCACTATCATAGCACATTCTTCCCGATTTGCAAAGGAAATATGAAGCGGACGGCGAAAATTCGCCGTCCGCACAGTTTGGATTACAGGCCCGCCAGCGCTTTCAGCTCCTCCGCCAAATCGGTACGCTCCCAGGGGCGGCCCTCTACGCCAAAGTGTCCGATGGCGGCGGTGGAGGCGTAGATGGGGCGGCGCAGGTCCAGTCTGCGAATAATGCCGGCAGGGGTCAGATCACAGGTCCTGCGCAGCAGCTCGGTCATTTTCTCATCGGAGATGACGCCGGTACCGAAGCTGTCCACCCGCAGCGAGACCGGCTGGGCCACGCCGATGGCGTAGGCCAGCTGCACCTGCGCCTGAGTCGCAAGGCCCGCTGCCACCAGATTTTTCGCCATATACCGGGCCATGTAAGCGGCGGAGCGATCCACCTTGGTGGGGTCCTTGCCGGAGAAAGCGCCGCCGCCGTGGGAGAAATAACCGCCGTAGGTATCCACAATGATTTTCCGGCCCGTCAGGCCCGTGTCGCCGTTGGGGCCGCCGATGACGAAATTACCGGTAGGGTTGATATGAATGTGGGCAACGTCGGCGATATCAAAGCCGTAATTTTTCAGGACAGGGGCAATGACACCCTCCCGGATGTACCGGCGCAGTGCATCCATGGCAAAATCCGCGCTGTGCATGATGGATACCACCACGGTATCGATGCCCACCACATTGCCGTTTTCGTCAAATTCCACAGTGACCTGCGTTTTTCCGTCGGGCCGGAGCAGATTATTGGCGTGGACGCACGCGGTCAGGCGGTTGCACAAGGCCCGGCTCAGAGCCGCAGGCAGGGGCATCAGCTCCGGGGTCTGGGTGCAGGCACCGCCGAACATCATACCCTGATCTCCCGCGCCGCCGACTTCATCATTGGTACCCAAAGCAATGTCCGCGGACTGGGTATGAATCCGGCACTGGATTTCCACGGTATCGGCATCGAAGCCGTCGCCGGGATAGATATAGCCGATCCTGCGGATGGCCTCCCGGGCAACTTCCTTGTAGTCGACAACCGCTCTCGTGGTAATCTCGCCGCAGATGATGCAGAAGTTTGTGGTGACCATTGTCTCGCAGGCCACCCGGGAGTCCGGGTCCTGGGCAAGGCAGGCATCCAGAATCGCGTCGGAGATGGAGTCGGCGACCTTGTCGGGGTGCCCGTTGGTGACGCACTCGGAAGTAAACAGTCTTTTTTCCATAATAATTCCTTTCTGTTTTCACAATGCACCGTTATTTTGCGCATAATCATGAGGTAGGAAAGCAGAAGGTTTGATGCTCTGAGCGAGAGATTTTGTTCCGCGTCCCCGGAACAAAAGATCCGCTCAAAGCGCAAAAGGGCTGCTTTCCTGCCGAATCATAAAAAAATCGCACACCGAAGATTCGATGTGCGCTGTATCGAACCCTCATCTTTCGTTTGCCGCCGGATTTGGCACCTTTTCCTTTCGGACAGGTTGCCGGGTTTCATCGGGCCGTTCCCTCCACCGCTCTTGATAAGGCGTGTATGCAATTTTCGAAATTATTATACTCGCATTTTTCAAAATGTCAACCTTTTTTCCGTGTCACTTGACATTTTTCGCATTCTATGATATGGTTCTTTCTCCATACCACACAGGAGAAATCAGAAAATGCGTCACTTATTTCCAAAATTAAAGATATCCTCCTGCCTTACTGCCTTTTTTGCTTCGGCGCTGCAGGCTTTCGGAATGTACAATATCCACGCTCTGTCCGGCGTGACCGAGGGCGGCATTTTCGGCCTGATTCTGCTGCTGCACCACTGGCTGGGGCTGTCCCCCGCCATATCCAGCTTTGCCCTGAACGCCGGCTGCTACGCCTTGGGCTGGAAGACGCTGGGCCGGGAATTCATTGGTTACTCTCTGGTTGCCGCCTGCGGCTACTCTGTGGGCTACGGCATCTGTGAGCAATTCCCTCCCCTGTGGCCCCAGATTGCGAATATGCCTCTGCTGGCCTCCGTTGCCGGGGCGCTGTTCATCGGTGTAGGCGCCGGGCTGTGCGTCCGGGCAGGCGGCGCTACCAGCGGCGACGACGCCCTTGCCATGAGCCTGAATCATCTGACAAAAATCCCGATTCAGTGGCTGTACCTCATCAGCGACCTGCTGGTGCTCGGGCTGTCTCTGAGCTATATTCCCGTTAAGCGGATTGGGTATTCCCTGCTGACAGTCATTTTATCCGGACAGCTCATTGGATGGATTCAGAAAATCAAATTTCCCGCACAAAACGGGCGTTTGTCTTAAGCCGACAAACGCCCGTATTTTATGCTTCTTCCTTTTTAATGGCATCCCAATTGGCACGACCGGTACACTTGGCAAGGGCCAGCAGTTCCTCGGCAAGCTTGTCCGTCAGCTGCCCGGGCTGTAACCGCCAGCGCCAGTTGAAGCCGACGGTGCCGGGCTGGTTCATCCGGGCCTCGTTGCCCAGACCCAAATGGTCCTGGATGGGAATAATGCAGTCCTTGGCCACCGACCGCATTGCCAGATGAATCAGAACCTTGTACATCTGACTGTCCGGGGTGTAGTAGTCCCCCAGATAATCCCGCACCTGCTTTCTGGCATCCTTTTCAAGACCCGCAAACCAGCCGGCTACGGTCTCATTGTCGTGGGTGCCGGTATAGACCACACAGTGAGAATTGTAGTTGTGAGGCCAGTAATCGTTGGAAGCGCCCACGTCGGCGGGATCGATGGCAAATTGCAGCACCTTCATGTTGGGGCAGCCGCTGTCCCGAACCAATCTGCGGACACCGTCGGTCATCAGGCCCAGATCCTCCGCGATGATGTTCACATTGCCCAGCTGCCAGTGAATGGCGTTGAACAAATCCATGCCCGGGCCTTTTTCCCAATGGCCGAATCTGGCGCTGTCCGCCCCCGCAGGGATGGAAAAATACTCGTCAAAGCCCCGGAAGTGGTCCACCCGAACCACGTCGTACAGCTTGAAGCTGTACCACATCCGGCTGCACCACCACTGGAAGTTGGTGGACCTGTGGTAATCCCACCGGTACAGAGGGTTGCCCCAGACCTGTCCATCCGCGGCAAAGGCATCCGGCGGGCAGCCCGCAATGGCGGTGGGGGCGTTGTGCTCGTCCAGCTGGAACAGCTCCGGGTGGGCCCACACGTCCGCGCCGTCGGGAGAGACGTAGATGGGAATATCGCCCACAATCTGAATGTGCTTGCTGTTGGCGTAGGCCTTCAGCTTCATCCACTGCTCATCGAACTTGAATTGCAGGTATTTCTGGAACTCTACGTCAAAATACAGCTCCCGGTTGTAATAGTCGATGGCAAAGCCCCAGTGCATCCGAATGTCCTCGGGCCACTGGCGGAAAGGCACATCGTCAAAGTAGCTTTTCAGCGCCATGAACAGGGCAAAGTCATCAAGCCACCAGGCGTTGTTCCGGCGGAAGGACTGATACGCCGGATTCTGGGCAATATTGCTGCGCTCATAGGCCTTATGCAGCAGGCTCAGCCGGTTTTCGCTGAGCTTGTCAAAATCCACCTTGGCAGGATTGCTGCCAAAGTCCACGGCGTCGCACTCCCCGCGGGTCAGAACGCCCTCCTCAATCAAGGCGTCAAGGCTGATCATGTAGGGATTCCCGGCGAAAGCCGAATAGGCCTGATAGGGGGAATCATCGGACGCGCCGTGGGCCGTCGCGCCCAGGGGCAAAATCTGCCAATAGCGCTGCCCGGCCTTTTCCAGCCAGTCTACGAAATCATACGCCGCCCGGTCAAAGCAGCCGACGCCGTACCGGGACGGCAGGCTGGTGACAGACAGAAGGACACCTGCATATCGGTTCATAATGGAAACTCCTCTTTCTTCCAGAATCGCGCCGGGGAACCGGCACAAACCGCTTCCGCATCCCGCAAGCAGAATTTGGAAACGTTTCTCTTCCACGTAAGTATAGTACGTTTTCCGGGATTCGTCAACAATTTGTGTACCAGCATCCGCAAATTAACAAAATTGCCAAATTCAGGAAGCTGTTTTTGTCGCTAATTGTCATTCTCCTCCGATTCACCCGGAATTTTGTTTTGTGGTATTCCTTGACACTGCTTTCCTGCAATGGTAAAATTCCAGTAAAGTTTTCACGAAAGCAGGTGCTGCTGATGGCAGTCAGAGAAGTAACCTACGCTTCCATTGTGATTCGTATTCTCACCTCATTTCTGCTGGGCGGCGTCATCGGCATGGAGCGGGGCATGAAAAACCGCCCCGCCGGACTTAGGACCTATATGCTGGTCTGCGTAGGCTCCTGCCTCATCATGCTGACCAATCAATACATCTACCAGGTGTTCGGTACCGGCGATCCCGTCCGAATGGGTTCCCAGGTGGTCAGCGGCATTGGCTTTTTAGGCGCCGGCACCATCGTGGTCACAAAGCGCAATCAGATTCGGGGCCTGACCACTGCCGCCGGACTGTGGGCCGCCGCCGCGGTGGGGCTTGCCATCGGGATTGGGTTTTACGAGGCCGCCGCACTGGGCGGCTGTGCCATTTATGTCGTTTTGACAGTGATGCACCGATGGGATGACCGGATGCACCGCAACTCCAAAATTATGGAGATTTACGTGGAGCTGAGCACCGCAGTAACGCTGGGCAGCTTTATCCGGGGCATCCGGGAACTGGGGCTGGAAATCGACAATTTGCAGCTAGACCACACGGAACCGGCGGAGGACGGTATCCGCTCCTTTATTGTGACGTTAAAGTCCAGAGCCAAGCGCAACCACCAGCAGCTGCTGGACAGCATCCGGGCTGAGGAAGGCGTTGTGTATCTGGAGGAACTGTAATACTAAAACCCGATTAAAAACTTTAAATCTTTCCGGTCTGAATTGCACCAGAATGCGTTATCTTCCTTGCTGGGCGACAGCCCAGCCGCGTCATCTGCCTTTTCTGGCACAATTCATCCTCGGAAATCTTTT
The DNA here is from genome assembly GCA_945948535.1 of uncultured Clostridia bacterium. GTDB lineage: Bacteria > Bacillota > Clostridia > Oscillospirales > Oscillospiraceae > Faecousia. Next base: position 45,073 of record CAMFBN010000013.1, on the reverse strand, counting down.
AAAGCTTTCAATCAGGTTTTAGTATAATCAGCACAAAAGCGGACGGTCAACGCCGTCCGCTTTTCCGCTTATGGTCAGTAATCCGTGCTGTCGTCAAAGTAGGCTTCCGGCGCATCTTCCACCCAGAATTCCGGCTCGGTCTCCGGTTCCGTCTCCTTCTGAACCGCTGACGCCGTACTGCCGGTCGTCCACTTCGTTCCGGTGAGGACGCTGATGCCCCAGGCCTGGGTGGAGAGGCTGCCGCCAGCCGGTGTCGACGTGGCGCAGGAAGCGCCCGCAACGACTGACATTTCCCGCCCCCCCTGCATGGATGCGCTGTACGTACAGGCGGTTTGCAGCATGGTCGCGGCAAGGGCAATGTGGTAGTCACTGGTCACCACCGCCAGCTGCTTTACCTGCGGGTACTTCCGGTTCAAAAGCGCGCAGGTATATTTCGCGTTTTCCGTGGTGCTCAGGGACTTCTTTTCGAGAATAATTCTTTCCTCGCAGATGTCGTTGTTCATCAGCCAGATTGCCATGACCGCCGCTTCGGAGATACCCTTGACCCCGGATGTCTCTCCCCCGGTCACCGCGATATAGGCATTGGGATACTGCCGCGCCGCCTGCAAGGCAGTATTCAAGCGGTCAAACAGCTCCGGCTTCATGGAACCATCCCTGTTAAGGCCGTAGCCAAACACCACAATACACAGTGAATCGTCCTGTGCAAGTCCTTCCTGCAGACCGCGGCTGGAAGCGAAGCCGGAATGATTCAGGCGGTCCCAGTCGGACATGATCTGCCGCCACAGGACACCCTGGGACGGCGATTCCGCCTCCAGCGCTTCCAGGCAGGTTTCAATTGTCGCGGAGGAACCTTCCGGGCTGCTGCTGTAGGCCTTCAGCAGCTGCTGCCGGTACTCTTGGGTATCTGCCTTCACCGGCAGGATACCCCCTGTCAGCACACACAGCAGCAACGCTGCGGCACACAGCCGCTTGCCGCGCCCGGTCAATTACCGCTCCGGATCTGAAGGAGCTTATTCTTCAGGTCGCTTTCCATTTTCGCCATCTCGACCTCCGCCGCCTGACGCTTGGCCCGTCCGTCAGCCTGAATCTTCATCACATCGTCCAGCGTCTGAATCAGTTCGGCGTTGGTCTTTTTCAGGGTCTCGATGTCCACAATGCCCCGCTCCGCTTCCTTCGCGGTTTCCACGGAAGCCATGTGCAGCTTCTCGGCGTTCTGCTTCAGCAGCGCGTTGGTGATGTCCGTCACCTGCCGCTGGGCCTGAGCCGCCTCGGTGGAGTGGGCGATGCCCAGCGCCAGAACCATCTGGTTTTTCCACAGAGGGATGGTATTGACCAGCGTGGTCTGGATTTTTTCCACCATCACATTATCATTATTCTGAATCATGCGAATCTGGGGCGCGGTCTGGATGGAGATGGCTCGCGTCAGCTCCAGATCGTGAATCTTCTTTTCAAAGCGCAGGCACTTTTCCGACAAATCCCGGGCGGCCTGAGCGTCCTCGGCAAGGCCCGTCCGCTGGGCGGTTTCCTCCAGCTGGCGCAGCTTGGTGGAGCGTACCTGCTCCAGCTTCTGCTTGCCTGCCAGAATGTACATGGTCAGCTCCTTGAAATAGGCAAGGTTCTGCTCGTACATCTTGTCGAGAACCGCAGAATCCTTCATAAGCCGCACCTGATGCTGCTGCAAAGCGTCGCTGATCTTTTCCACGTTGGTCTCCGCCTTGGCGTAACGGGCTTTCATAACATCCAGCTTGTTTGCCTGCTTACGGAAGAAACCGAACAGGCCCTTCTCCTCCTCGGCATCAAAGCCCTTCAGCTCCCCCACCACACTGGTAATCAGGTCGCCCACCTCGCCCAGATCCTGCGTGCGGACGTTTGCCAGGGCGGTATCGGAGAAATCCGCCATTTTCTTCTGGGTGCCCGCGCCGTACTGCAAAATCTGCGTGGTATTCTCCACGTCAATTTTCGCGGCGAAGTCGTCCACGATTTTCTGCTCCTCAGGGGTCAGTGCAGCCTCCGGCTGAGTCTGCTGCATGGCGGTCTCCTCCGCCACTGCCAGCTCCGGGGCGTCGTTCAGGTCCGGTTCCAGCGTCAGGCTGGGAATTGTTTCTTCGTTCCACTGTGTGCTCATAGTCAAATCTCCCGTTTCTTCAGTTTTGAAAGCTCGTCATCTGTCAGGCCCTCCTGGGCCAAAAGGGTGTTCAGCACGGAAATATCGCTGGACACGTCCATGGCGGTATCCTGAAACACCGAATCCAGCAGCTTCTCAAAGGCCAGATTCAGGGTATCCAGCGTATCCTCTATTTCCTTCTTTGCCGCACGGATATTGTCTCCCTGCGCCGGCTGGGCATCCATCTCCGCGTAGGCGTTCAGGAGCTTCACCGTCATGGGCAGGTAGTAATCCATCAGTTTTTTCAGGTCCGGCACAATCTCCGGGTGGGCCTGGGCCCGCTCAAAGATGCGCCGGACGATCAACTCCATCCGGGAAATCTTGCCGGAAATTTCCTCGCCGGGGATGGCGTCGTTGCACCGGCGGATCTCGGTAATGAAGGCGTTGCCCCGCTGCAAAACCTCCTGCACTCTGGGGTCCACCGCTGCGGCGGTCTCCTGCTGCTTTTTCGCCGCTTCCAGTTCCTCCCTCTGCCGCTGCTCCAGTGCCAGACGGCTGCGCTCATAGTTCCGGTAGGTATCGTGGCTGGTGATCAGGCAGGTCCCTTCACGATCCAGATGGCCCTCCAGAAACAGGCCGTCGTCGATCATTTTCACCAGCTCTTTGCGGACAAACTTGACATTTTTCCCCACACTCCGTGCCAGCTTTTCCAGTGCGCAATGGGTGCTGGTTCCCAGGGTCTTGCAGTATTTTTTGAACCGGCTCACCCGTTCCAGCCCCTGCACACCGTTTACAATCAGGCCAACACCGCCGCCCAGTCCCACAAGACCAAAAACCGCGGGAACCCCGGACACGCCGGTCACGGCCGCAAGGATAACTGTGGACAAGAAGCCGAGAAAACCGAAGCAGGACAGCAGGCTCCCTCCCACTATTTTCACGATTCCCACGGCGGTCTTTCCGTCGGTACTGCCATACAACACAGGAAGGGCTTCCCGCTGCTCGATCACGGCGGGTTTTTTCTTCACCTGCGCCGCCCGGGAAGCATTATCCACAGCCCGGGAAGCGTTGTCCACTGCCCGGGAGGCGCTGTCCACCGCCCGGCGCACCGCTTCCCCGCCCAGGTCAATGGCACAGTTCACTGTATGGGTGATGGTCTGATTCAATTTCCGATAATCCTGAGAATTGACAGCCTGGTCAATGATGTCCTGAATATTCTTGCCAAGCGCTTCCCAATCCTGATTGTTGTTCGCCATATGATCCACTCCACGAAATAGTGACCCTATTATAGCCTTTTCTTTCCAAAAACGCAAGTACAAACCGAATCTATCCTGCAGGGAAGACACATTTTCCTATAAAAAAACCATGAAGTGGCGAAACGCTTCATGGTTTTGTGGGTATATTTACAGATGCAGGACCCGATCCTTGATCTCCTGGGTACGGCCCTGGTTCCAGTACTGGGTGCCGATGTAGCCGCAGGTTCGTCTTGCCACGTTCATTTTGCTCTGGTCGGTATTGCCGCACTGGGGGCAGACCCAGATGAGCTTGCCGTCGGCATCCTCCTGAATGGAGATCTCGCCGTCATAGCCGCACTCCTGACAGTAGTCAGACTTGGTGTTCAGCTCGGCATACATGATGTTGTCGTAAATGAACTGCATAACCTCCAGCACCGCGTCGATATTCTGCTGCATGTTGGGCACCTCCACGTAGCTGATGGCGCCGCCGGGAGACAGCCGCTGGAACTCTGCCTCAAAGGACAGCTTGGTGAAGGCGTCGATCTGCTCGCTGACGTGGACGTGGTAGGAGTTGGTGATGTAGCTCTTGTCGGTAATGCCGGGAATGACGCCGAACCGCTTCTGCAGGCACTTGGCAAACTTGTAGGTGGTGGATTCCAGCGGGGTGCCGTAAAGGGAGTAGTCGATGTTCTCCGCCGTCTTCCACTCCTTGCACTTATCGTTCATCTTCTGCATGACAGACAGGGCGAAGGGCTTGGCCTCCTCGTCGGTGTGAGACTTGCCGGTCATGTACTTGACGCACTCATAAAGGCCGGCGTAGCCCAGAGAAATGGTGGAGTAGCCACCGTAGAGCAGCTTATCAATGGGCTCGCCCTTGGGGAGCCGGGCCAGAGCGCCATACTGCCACAGAATGGGAGCCGCATCGGAAAGGGTGCCCTTCAGCCGCTCGTGACGGCACTGCAGCGCCTGATGGCACAGCTCCAGACGCTCCTCAAAAATCTCCCAGAACTTCGTCATATCTCTGCCGGAGGACAGCGCCACATCCACCAGATTGATGGTGACGACGCCCTGATTGAAGCGGCCGTAGTACTTGGGCTGGTTGGTTTCCGGGTCAACATAGGGGGTCAGGAAGGAGCGGCAGCCCATGCAGGTGTAGCAGTGGCCCTCGCCGTTCTTATCCACCTTCAGCTCCAGCATCTTCTTCTCGCTGATGTAGTCAGGCACCATCCGCTTGGCGGTGCACTCAGCCGCCAGACGGGTCAGGTAGAAATAGGGGGTACCCTCCCGGACGTTGTCCTCCTCCAGAACGTAGATCAGCTTGGGGAAGGCAGGGGTGATCCACACACCCTTTTCGTTCTTCACGCCCTCGTAGCGCTGACGCAGGGTTTCCTCGATAATCATGGCAAGATCCTTCTTCTCCTGCTCGTTTCTCGCCTCATTGAGGTACATGAACACGGTGATGAAGGGAGCCTGTCCGTTGGTGGTCATGAGGGTCACCACCTGATACTGGATGGTCTGCACGCCCCGGCGGACCTCCTCCCGCAGCCGGTCCTCCACCACCTTGGTGATGGCTTCTTCACTGGGGGAAACGCCGAAGGCTGCCATTTCCTTTTCCACGCTCTTGCGGATTTTCTCCCGGCTGATCTGGACAAAGGGCGCCAGATGGGTAAGGGAAATGGACTGGCCGCCGTACTGGTTGGAGGCCACCTGGGCGATGATCTGGGTCGCGATATTGCAGGCCGTGGAGAAGGAATGGGGCTTCTCGATCAGGGTGCCGGAAATGACGGTGCCGTTTTGCAGCATATCCTCCAGATTCACCAGATCGCAGTTGTGCATATGCTGGGCATAATAGTCGGAGTCATGGAAATGGATGATGCCGGCCTCATGGGCCGCCACAATCTCCGGGGGCAGCAGAATCCGGCGGGTAATGTCCTTGCTGACCTCGCCTGCCATGTAGTCACGCTGAACCGCGTTGATGGTGGGGTTCTTATTGGCGTTCTCCTGCTTGACCTCCTCATTGTTGCACTCAATCAGGCTGAGAATCCGGTCGTCCGTGGTGTTGGACTGCCGGGCCAGAGAACGGGTATAGCGGTAGGTGATATATTCCTTGGCGACCTCAAAGGCACCGTGGGCCATGATGGCCTTCTCCACCAGATCCTGAATCTCCTCCACAGAGGGACTGCGGCCCATTTCCTCGCAGGAAATCTGCACGCTCTCGGAGATTCGCCGGATCTGCAGCGGGGTCATCCGCACCTTTTCATCCGCCGCTTCATTGGCCTTGGTCACCGCCATGATGATCTTATCAATGTCAAAAACGACTTCCGCGCCGTTGCGTTTAATGATTTTCATTGGGTACTCCTCCTTGGGGGTTCTGTAGGTCACGGGACTGATGCTGGGCTTATTATACAAGATATTGTGGTTTTGTCAAGCCCCAGGCACAAAATACAGTATATTCCTTTTCGCCGGAAAAAAGTTGCCGTTTTGGGTCCGGCCGAAAACCGCCCGCCGGGCAGTCGATTGTTGTCGTTTTTTACGACTTTTTGAAAGAAAGGTTTGAAATCAGGAGCGGATTATAGTATAATTTCAAAAAGTACCTTTACATAACCCTGTGTGTTTCCCCGTGAAAAATGAAAGGAGCAATTTCCGTGAGAAAATTTTTCGGCATTTTGCCATCCGGTGAGGAAGCCGGCCTCTACACAATATCCTGCGGCGGCGTCACCGCTGGGATTACTGACTACGGCGCGGCGCTGGTCTCCCTGCTGGTTCCCGACAGCGCCGGCAATCTGGCTGACGTGGTGCTGGGCTTTGACGACTGCGTGGGCTACGCAAACGGCGACGGCTGTCTGGGCGCAACCGTCGGACGCAGCGCCAACCGCATTCAGGGCGCGGCCTTCCGTCTTGGAAACAGAGACTGCTGCCTGACGCCCAACGAAAACGGCAACAATCTGCACTCCGGCCCCGACTTCTATTTCAAGAGGCTTTGGAAGCTCATTTCCCACACCGGCACCGAAGTCGTTCTGGAGCTGCACAGCCCCCACGGCGATCAGGGCTTTCCCGGAAATGCCGAGATCCGCGTGACCTATTCTCTGGATGCCTCCGGCGGCCTGCACATCGTATACGATGGAATCTGTGACCAGGACACCGTGTTCAACCTCACTAACCACAGCTACTTCAATCTGCGCGGCCACGAGTACACCGATGCCGCCATGGAGCAGGTGCTGACCCTGCCCGGCCGGTTCTTCACCCCTGCGGACGCCGAGAATATTCCCACCGGCGAAAAGCGCAGCGTGGAGGGAACGCCTATGGATTTCCGGGCGCCTAAGCCAATCTCCCGGGACCTGCATCAGGATTATGAATGTCTTCAGCTGCAGGGCGGCTATGACCACAACTGGGAGGTCTTCTGCAACCCCTGTGCCCAGCTCCATGACCCGGTCTCCGGTCGGAGCATGGCGGTCTACACCGACTGCCCCGGCATTCAGTTCTACTCCGGCAATTTTCTGGATGCGCATGGCAAGGGCGGCGTATACTACGGGAAAAATACCGGCGTTGCTCTGGAAACCCAGTATTATCCGGACGCGCTGCACCATCCCGACTGGCCCCAGCCCATCACGAAAGCCGGGCAGCGCTATCACAGTCAGACCGTCTATCGTTTTCAGTGGTAACCATTCGCGGGGAAGAGTCCATGGCTCTTCCCCGCTTTTATGCACTTCCTGGCAATGTGCGCATAAACTGTCCTATAAGCGTATGCTTATCTTCATATTGGGAGGTATTTCCATGTCAGACCAATGCCAGGACACTGTGCGCAGCGATTCCAGCGATCTGCGTCAGACCATGTCCATCCACACGCGAAAGATCACCGACTCCTGCCGTGACAAGGACTGCATTGAAGATCTCCGGGTCTACCTGACCTGCGGTTCTCAGCAGCTTCTGGACACAGCCGCCAATGTCCGGGTTCGCAGTGCGGAGCTGATTCACACCTACATCGATGTGGAGCCTGTCGCCTTTGACCGGAACCACTACTGCATTGACATCACTTTCTACTACCGTGTACTGGCGGACGCGGTGGTAGGCTCCTGCCGCCCCACGACCCTCTACGGACTGGCTGTGTTCAGCAAGCGGGCCGTCCTGTGCGGCGAGGACAGCCGGGCCCACATCTTCCGCAGCGATACCCGTCTGGCCAGCCCCGACGGGCACACGATTTGCGCGGCAAACCGGCCCACCGCCGTGGTGGAGGTTCTGGACCCCATGGTACTGGGTTCCAAAATCCGGGACGTTGGCGAATGCGCCAGCGACACCGTCACGGCCCAGATTCCCCAGGGCATCTGCTCTGTCTTCGACGAGGAGCTGGTGCTCTCCGGAGGGCAGCGGCGGCTGTTTGTCACTCTGGGGCAGTTCTCCATCGTCCGGCTGGAGCGGGACGCCCAGCTGGTGATCCCGGTACTGGATTACTCCATTCCCGTCAAGGAATGCTGCGATGCCGCCGGGGGCTGCTGCACCGAGGATCCCTGCGAGATGTTCAGCCGGATTCCCTTCCCCTCCAAACAGTTTTCTCCCGACCACTGCGACGAACGACGCGACGACAGCAGCCAGTGCAGCTGACAATGCCCGCCGGGTTCTCCCGGCGGGTTTCCTTTTGGCCAACGCAATTGGTGATTTCATCACGGAATTTCTCCGGAATATGGATATACTAAAGGCAAATAGATACCAAGGAGGATGTTCCCATGTCCGCAATGAATCTGAATGCCGAAGCCTTCCGCGCCGCGCTGTCACAATCTGACAAGCCTGTGCTGGTGGATTTCTGGGCGCCCTGGTGCACCTACTGCCGCCGCATCGGGCCGGCGTATGACAAAATCGCCGGGCAATACGCGGATTCCCTGATTGTGGGAAAGGTCAATATCGATGACGAGGCTGCACTTTCCCAGCAGGAACAGATCGAAGTGATTCCCACACTGGTGCTGTATAAAAACGGACAGGCTGTCGCTTCCATCGTCGCACCGGAATCCAAGGCTATGATCGACCAGTTTCTGGAGGAGTCTTTGAACAAATGAAAAATGCAGACAAATCCGCGCTTTTCGATATGGTCATTCTCGGCGGCGGGCCGGCAGGGTTCACCGCTGCCCTGTATGCCGCCCGGGCAGGACTGTCCGCGCTGGTGCTGGAACAGCTGTCTCCCGGCGGGCAGATGGCGCTGAGCCATCAGATCGACAACTACCCCGGCTTCGAGGACGGCATTGACGGCTTCACCCTGGCGCAGAAAATGGAGGCCCAGGCCCTGCGGTTTGGCGCGGTGACGGAACTGGCGGAAGTCCAATCCGTGGACCTTTCTTCCAATCCCAAAGTGATACAAACCAGCGAAGGAACATTTTACGGAAAAACCGTGGTAATCGCCACCGGGGCGGTTCCCAAAACGCTGGGGCTGCCGGAGGAGCAGGCTCTGACCGGACGGGGCCTGCACTACTGCGCCGCCTGTGACGGGATGTTTTACCGGGGAAAAACCGTGGTGGTTGTGGGCGGCGGGAACAGCGCGGCGGCGGATGCGCTGCTGCTCAGCCGCGTGGCGAAAAAAGTCATTGTCGTCCACCGCAGGGATACCCTGCGGGCGGAAAAAATCTATCACGAGCCGCTGAAGAATGCGAAAAATGTGGAATTCCGCTGGAACAGTGAGGCTGTTCGGTTTCCCCATGGGGACAGGCTCACCGGCATTCGTATCCGGAACAAGCTCAGCGGCACGGAAGAAGAAATTCCCTGCGACGGCGTTTTTATCAGTGTCGGACGGCGTCCGGCAACAACGCTGTTTGAAGGCCAGCTCAAGCTGGACGAGCAGGGGTATCTCGTTGCCGACGAGACCACCGCCACTGAGCTTCCGGGGGTTTACGCCGCCGGCGATGTGCGAACCAAACCGGTACGTCAGGTGGTCACGGCTGTTGCTGACGGGGCTGTGGCAGTGCATATGGCGGAAGGCTTTCTTTCCGATCGGGAGGGATAACGAATGCGGTATCTGGTTTCGTTTCTGGAGGGCATTGTCACCTTTCTGTCCCCCTGCCTGCTGCCCATGCTGCCCATCTATGTGTCCTATTTTGCCGGCGGCGGCCAGCGCAGCACCGGCAGAACCCTGCGCTGTGCCCTCGGCTTCGTTGTCGGGTTTACGGCAGTGTTTACGGCCATGGGCGCCCTCGCCGGCAGCATCGGCAGCCTGCTGGTGCGGTATCAGAGGATTGTCAATCTGGTCAGCGGCATCATTGTCATCGTATTCGGCCTGAACTATCTGGGCCTGTTCCGCTGGAATCTGTTTCACGGCGGCAGCCGGGTTCTGGATGCGCAGGACATGACCTTTTTCTCCGCCGCCCTGTTCGGCATCATCTTCTCACTGGGCTGGACCCCCTGCGTCGGCGCATTTCTCGGCTCCGCGCTGGCCCTCGCCACCCAGCAGGGGCACGTCCTTGAGGGCACGCTCATGCTGCTTGCCTACTCGCTGGGATTGGGCATCCCGTTCCTCCTCAGCGCCGTGCTGATTGACGCGCTGAAGGGGGCGTTTGACTGGGTAAAGCGGCATTATCAAATCATCAATCTGCTCAGCGGCGGTTTCCTGATCCTGATCGGCATTCTGATGGCTTCCGGAATGCTGGGCCGGCTGCTGCGGCAGCTGGCATAGGAGGGAACCGATGAACAGCAAGAAAACCCTGATCCTTGCGGCAGCCGTGCTGATTGTGCTGCTGGCAGGGGCCTATTGGCTCTATGGGAATCTGGAATCCGAACAGGAGGCCGTGCAGCTATCTTCCGCCGGACCCGCTGCGGCGGAGACGGAAACCACCGAGCCGGCGGTGACTGCGCCGGATTTCACCGTGTATGATCTGGATGGGAACCCGGTTTCCCTGTCCGATTATTTCGGCAAGCCCATCGTGCTGAACTTCTGGGCCAGCTGGTGCGGGCCCTGCAAGATGGAGCTGCCGGACTTTCAGGAAACCTATGACGAGCTGGGCGGCGATGTGCAGTTTCTCATTGTGAATCTGACGGACGGCAGCCGGGAGACAGTGGAAACCGCCTCCGCCTATCTGAAGGAGCAGGGATACACCCTCCCCGCCTACTACGACACCCAACTCAGCGCCGCCGCAGCCTATGGCGTCAATGCCATCCCATGTACCTATTTTATCGACGCACAGGGCCGGGCCGTGGCCCGTTCCTCCGGCGCCATCGACGCCCAGACGCTTAGAAAGGGCATTGAAATGATTCAATAAACGAAGCACAGCCGGGAACGGACCTTCCGTTCCCGGCTGCTGGCACCCCAGAGAGGACTCTAACCTCCGACCTGCCGCTTAGGAGGCGGCTGCTCTATACAGCTGAGCTACTGGGGCTTATTTACCCCGCTATTTTACCTGAGATATGTCCTTCTGTCAAGCGGTTTCGGACAGAAAACACGGCGGCCCTTTGGCCGCCGTGTGGCTTCAGTTATTGAGATCATGGTGGAAGCCGGGGCTGTCCGGCGACAGAGCAAGGAAGCGGTAGCCGTTGCGCTTGCCCCAGCGGAGAATGTCCTCCACGGCGTCCACGCTGTAGCTGTGAATATCGTGCTGCAAGACAATCGACACCCGATGCTGCCCGATGCCCTCAATCACGTTATCCACCACTTTTTCCGTCTTTTTTGTCTCACCGGCATCTCCCGAATACACGTTCCAGTCAAAATACTGGAAGCCCGCATCCTGCACCGCCTGAGTCAGGAAGGTCATGATGCCCTCGCAGCTTTTGCGGCTGACCAGATTGGAGCTGCCGCCGGGAAACCGCATCAGGGTGGTTTTCACGCCGGTGTTGTCGTAAATAATAGACTGCATCTTCATAAGATCGTCAAAATACGCCTCGGGACTGGAATAGATCTGCCCGTAATCATGGCTGACGGAGTGGATACCGATGCTGTGGCCCCGCTTGACAATCTGCTTCATCATCCGCCCGCTGCCGGAGCCGACCACAAAGAAGGTCGCCTTCGCGCCGTAATCATCCAGTACGTCCAGCAGCTGCTCGGTATAGGCGATGGGGCCGTCGTCAAAGGTCAGGTAAACCACCTTGCCCTCGGGGTAGACCGTATCCTGCCAGGGCTGGGTAACAACCTCTACATTTCTGGTGACCACGGCTGTATTTTCGCAGCTGTCCGCCACCGTATAGGTGATGGGGTAGGTTCCGGCGGTCAGCCAGTCCACCTCGCCCTCTACCTGCACCATGGCGGTCACATCGCCGTCCACGTTATCCATAGCGGTAAAGCCCGGCTCTTCATAGCGGGTACCCAGTGTAATCACGTAGTCCTCGCCGCCCTCCAGCTGGATTTCCGGCAGAACCATGTCCCGCATGGGGATTTTCCGCTTTGCTACGGCGGGATTGCCGGAGGAATCCGTGACCGCGTAGGTCACAAGCCCCGGCTCCTCCGTCCGCACCACCCGTTCTGTAATGTCGCCATCGTAATTATCGGTGGCGGTAAAGCCCGCCTCCTGATAGATGGTTCCGGGAACCAGCGACCCTTCCGGGTCCTCCTTCAGGGTAATGGTCGGCGCTTTTGTGTCGATGACGCGGATCTCCCGCCGGGCGGTGCCCTCGCAGTTCAGGTACCGCGCCGAATAGGCGACGGAATACTTACCCAGTTTTCCCTCATTCAGATCCGTTTCCCGGCGAATTTCCAGATTCTCCAGGGTATAGCCGTCCTTCAGGAACAGGGTTCCGCGCAGAACGGGAATGACACCGGGTTCCGTATAGCTGTCCCCATACTCCAAAAGAACCTTCGGTTCCCCGGTCAGCGCCAGCTCCAGTGAAAAATGATTCACATGGAATACCGTAAAATACGCCGCCGCTGCCAGCGCCCCAAGGGTCAGTATCGCGATCAGCACCCAGAGCAGAGGCCCGCCGCGCTTTTTTGATGATTTCTCCATGCCAACGCTCCCTTTTCTCAGTTGACATAACTATACTCGATTCCGGTTCAAAAAGGAAGAGGGTAATTCCGATTTTTTCAGGAAATGTCCAGCATCCGCATCAGCTCCGGGAGCACCGGCTCAAACTTGACGCCGTACCAGTGGGCAGGCTGGGCTATGGTGCATTCTATGCACCTGCAAGTAAAGTCTGCCGCAATTTTAGCGGATTCATACAATCCTTTTTCTGCCGCCACAGCGCCGGTAAAGGCGGCGGCAAACAGGTCACCGGTGCCACTGAAGCTGCCCGGCAGTCTGGGATGGGCGTACCGCCTGACTTCCCCGCTGTCCCGCAGGAGCAGGCCCGTGTCTTCCTCCCCCACGCCCGTCAGGATCACCCGGTCGTTGGGCAGCGCTTCCAGAAGCTCCCGGGCATAGGCTTCATCGGTTCTGTCCCGGCAGGGCAGCCCGGCAAGCAGCGCCGCCTCCGTCAAATTGGGAAGAATCAAATCGGCTCTGCCGCACAGCGTCTGCATTTCCCGGACGTAGTCCCAGTCAAAGCCGGCGTACAGCCTGCCGTGGTCTGCCATGGCGGGGTCCACAATGCAGATACCCCCCGGCGACAGCATGGTCTCCATGAGCTGCACAGCCATATGGATGGCGGAAATGCTTCCGAGATAGCCCGTCAGAATCACATCGAAGGTAATCCCATTCTTCTTCCAGTGCTCCACAATCTCCGGCAGTGCGCCGGACAGGGGCACAATGGCAGGCTTGCCAAAGCCGCCGGTGTGGGTAGAGAGCAGGGCCGTGGGCAGCACGCAGGTTTCATGTCCGCAGGCGGACAGCACGGGAAGGGCTACCGTTAATGAGCATTGCCCCACACAGGAAATATCCTGAATCGTCAAAATCCGCTTGTAGCTCATACGCCCTCCACCGGGTCCATGTCCAGTCCCAGTTCCCGGGGCAGGAACCGGGGGCACACCGCCTCCGAGGTGACGATCACCGACGCCGCCAGCATGGAACCGATTTCCACAGATTCCGCCATACTTTTTCCGTAGGTCATGCCAATTACCGCCCCGGCGCAGAAGGAATCCCCCGCTCCCGTGGTGTCCACCACGTCCACCCTCCGGGCGGGGCAGTAGCCTTTCTCCCCTGCCAGATTTGCGTAGACCGCCCCGTCCGCGCCCATGGTGACAATCATGCCGGGAATCTGAGCGGCAGTGATCCTTTCTGCCAGAATATCCGCCATTTCCTCCGGTTTTTTGCCGGAATAATCCTCAAAAAACAGAAGCCCCGCTTCCTGAAGGTTGCACACAAGGCAGTCCGTGGATTTCATAAAATCCCGGCGCTCCAGCGCCACGCTCATGTTTCCCACCACGGCGTAGACCTTTTTGTCGTGCTTTTTCGCCAGCCGGAACACCCGCTTGATGATCTCCTTATCCAAGTCGATCTCCACAATGACGCTGTCCGCGCCCGCGAAAATTTCGTCGCCCTGACTGTCCAGGATGTCCATAAGCGGCGTCATATCCGGGCGCTTGGAGATGGAAGCCGCCACATCGCCGGCGTTATCGAACACCGCCAGCCAGGTGCCCAGGCCATCCGGCGTCTTGCGGATGTAGTTCGTATTTACCCGGTGGTTCCGGAGCTTTTTCAGGACATCCTCTCCGTCCCCGCTTTCATCGGCGAGACTGACCAGCGTGGGGCGCAGCTCGCAGTTGGCGATGTCCTCCGCCACGTTCCGCCCCACGCCGCCGTGGACGCGCTCCACCCGGCCCACGTTGCGCCCCGTGGGAATAAAAGACGCCTCCGGATACCCCTTGATATCCACAAAAATCATACCGATCACCACAATGCCCATCGCTTCCGCCTCCGCAGTCAGAATACGCGGATATTATACCACAGCTGTGCCAAATTGCAACAAAAAGCCCCGGTTATGGGAATGTGCTGTCGTTACATCGCTAAAAATCCCTGTTTTCGGAAAGAAAGCCTTGCGAACAGCGCAAAATCCGTTTATAATGTTCTCGGTCAAATTCAAGCGATAGGCAGCTATAAAAAATGGAGGGTATCCAATATGTCAAACAATGTACGTCCCGAAAGCATGGAGCGCATCACCACCCCCGCGCTGGCCCAGAAGTTCATCGACGAGCAAATCGCCGAGATTCGCGCCCAGGTGGGCAATAAGAAGGTTCTGCTGGCCTTGTCCGGCGGCGTGGATTCCAGCGTGGTGGCGGCTCTGCTCATCAAGGCCATCGGCAAACAGCTGGTGTGCGTCCACGTCAACCATGGCCTGCTGCGCAAGGGCGAGCCGGAACAGGTGGTCAAGGTGTTCCGGGATGAAATGGACGCGAATCTCATCTATGTGGACGCCGTGGACCGCTTCCTCGACAAGCTGGCCGGTGTGTCCGACCCCGAAACCAAGCGCAAAATCATCGGCAAGGAATTCATTGAGGTCTTCAACGACGAGGCCAAGAAGCTGGAAGGCATCGATTTCCTGGCCCAGGGCACCATCTACCCGGACATTCTGGAGTCCCACGGCGTGAAGGCCCACCACAACGTAGGCGGCCTGCCCGAGGGTATGAAGTTCGAGCTGGTGGAGCCCGTGAAGCTGCTGTTCAAGGACGAGGTTCGTGTGGTGGGCGAGGCTCTGGGTCTGCCCCACGGCATGGTCTACCGTCAGCCCTTCCCCGGCCCCGGTCTGGGTGTGCGGTGTCTGGGCGCCATCACCCGGGACCGTCTGGAAGCCCTGCGGGAAGCGGACGCTATCCTGCGGGAGGAGTTCGAAAAGAATGGCCTTGCCGGCAAGGTCTGGCAGTACTTCATCGCCGTACCCGATCTGAAGAGCGTGGGCGTGAAGGACGGCAAACGCTACGAGGGCTGGCCCGCCATCATCCGCGCGGTGAACACCACCGACGCCATGTCCGCCACCATCGAAGAAGTTCCCTATCCCCTGCTGCACCACATTACGAGCCGCATTACCGGCGAGGTTGAGGGTATCAACCGGGTGCTGATGGATCTGACTCCCAAGCCCGTGGGTACCATTGAGTGGGAATAGAAACCAAAATCAAAAAGTCATTGCGGCGCAACACATTTTTGATCACCAAGCCAAAAATGATACTGCTTTGATACGATTTCTCATATCACCCCGTTAATATCATACAAGAGAGAATCCTCCTGATTGAATGTTTCCGTTCAATCAGGAGGGATTTTTTATACTATTATCTGATACAACCATTCGGTTTTATCAGATAGCCACCGATGTTTGTACTGAGCTTTTCGCCGCTGAGGCTCAGCTTGAGTCTGGCGTCGGCTTTGTCCTGTTCCAGCATGTCGTTTCTGCGGAAGCGGAAACTGCGCGGTTTGTTGCAAGTACGGTGTTCTCAATGCCCAGGTCTGTCAGGGTTTCATAGGGGTTACAATCTCCTGCGCCATACCGTATTGGCGGCCCGCTGGCGCGCTGTGATACGGTACACGCATCCACGCTATCATTGTAGCAGAAAAACCGGTCGGCGGGAATACCCGCTGACCGGCAAAATGGGTAGCTTTTATCTGTTCAAAAACCGTTCCAGTTCTCTGCGATTGCTGACCTCCACCTTCTGATAAATGCCCGACAGGTGGAATTTCACGGTATTGACGGAAATGCGCAGATAATCGGCAATTTCCTGATTGCTTTTGCCCCTGGCGGCCATCATGGCAAGGGAAAACTCGTAGGGGGACAGGCGGTCTGTCACCTTGTTGATGGAATCCGGGTTGTGAATCTGCATCCACCCCCGAGAGAAAGCCATGACCTTTTCCGAAATCCGGTCGTACTCCTCGGGCTGAGCTTCCCGAATGTACCTTTCAATCTGCCCCTGCAGCATTCCATGATGCTCCACAAAGGGCTGAATGTAATCCTCCGGCTGGGCTATCTGCCATGCCCGGTGAAAAAACTCCGCCGCCAGACCTTCATCATGCAGGTTGGTCGCCACCATGGAGCCCACCAGATTCAGATACACGCACACCGAAGGAAACCTGTCTGCAGCCATCATCAGCGCCGACTGGGCGACACCCAAAGCCTGATGATACCGCTTTTGCAGATACAGCGCGTGGGCGATGGCATACAATAGATACAGCCTTGTTCCCTCGGGCAGGTGTGCGGCGTGTTCTTGCCGCAGGGGTTCAATTTCCCCGTCCGTATGAAAAAACACAGCCAGAAGATACCGCAGCGCGTCATAAATCGCAGCCATCCGCGCATCCTCGGGCTGCCGTGCCGCCTGAGTCAGAGCGGCAAAATCCGCCCGGACCAGCTGGGCGTTGCCCAACCCCACATTGGCCATACTGTGCAGAAGCAGCGCGGAAGCGCGAATCTCCGGGCAGGGGCTATTCAGGAAGCGCTGGCTCTCCCGCGCCGCATCCTCGTACCTGCCCTGAAAATAATGATGGGCTGCCAAGGCAACCGTCCGTTCTTCTTCATCCGAAAGCGACCCGATCATAGTTTCCGTCGGGATAAGCGTGAAGGGCTGCCAGATTGGCATAAAGGTCTTTTGGGTTCGATTCATTTCCTCTTCCTCACCTGCGTTTGACCGTTTCCTTTGCAGATAGTTTACCATGTCCTGACGGCAGTGTCAAGGAATGCGTTTTCATACTCTTTCTTGATAAAGTCATTGAATTAAAGTTTTCTATTTGGATACCAGAATAAAACCGCAGTTTCTGGCAAAAAGCCGAAACTGCGGAGGGCATGTTTATTTCTTTCTGAATACCAGCAGCTTGCTGCCGACATAATTGATAATGATGACCAGCACCTGGGTCACCAGTTTCCAGATGTTGCCGTTCCAGCGAAGCCAGTCCACCGTCAGCAGCAGAATTCCCGTCTCCAGCACGCCGGAAGCCAGACGGCAGCTGACAAATTTTGAAAACTCCGGAACAACCGTCTTGGCGGACCAGTCGTGGCTGCGGAACACAAAGGGTTTGTTGGTCAAAAAGGCAAACACCACCGCACCTACCCAGGCGATCATATTGCTGACAGCGGCGGAAAGTCCGCAGAGATTAAATGCAGGCAGATAAATGAGATAGTTTACGACGGTTGTCAATACACCGAAGAATAGATAAGACAGGACATCCCAGTATTTGAGTATCAGGGAACGAAGCTTTTGAATCATAAGGCGCCTCCAATCAATTTCCGACTGATTATACCACAGAACTTCCAGAATTTGCAACAGAAATTTTACAAAAAGGGTGTTGACAAACCGTACCTTTATCAGTATAATGCTATCGATATTAAAAGGAGGAATAAATTATGAAGCTTGCTTTTTTTGATACCAAGTCCTATGACGTTCCCGGCTTTGACCGCTACGCGGTTCCCGCCGGAATTGAGATCAAATACTATGAGCCGAACCTGAACCGGGACACCGTCACCCTTGCCAATGGGTTTGACGCGGTGTGCGTGTTCGTCAATGACACCGTGGATGCCGAGGTGGTGGAAAAGCTCTATCATATGGGTGTGAAAGCCATCGCGCTGCGCTGCGCCGGTTTCAACAATGTGGATATCAAGGCCTGCGAGGGAAAGCTGCGGGTTTTCCGGGTGCCTGCCTATTCCCCCCATGCCGTGGCTGAGCACGCAATGGCGCTGCTGCTGACCATCAACCGCCGCACCCACAAGGCCTACATCCGCACCCGGGACTTCAATTTCAGCCTGCAGGGTCTGGCAGGCTTTGACCTGTACGGGAAAACGGTAGGCATTATTGGCACCGGCAAAATCGGACGGGTATTTGCGGATATCTGCAAGGGCTTTGGTATGAACGTGCTGGCCTACGACAAGTTCCCTGCCGCGGATTCCGGCCTGAATTATGTGGAGCTGCCGGAGCTGTTTGCCAAATCCGACATCATCTCCCTGCATTGCCCTCTGACCGACGAGACGCGGCACATCATCAACGCCGACTCCATCGCGCAGATGAAAAAGGGTGTGACCATCATCAACACCTCCAGGGGCGCGCTGGTCAACACCGAGGATCTCATCAATGGCATCAAGGACAGGAAGGTGGGCGCCGCCTGTCTGGACGTGTATGAGGAGGAGGGCGACCTGTTCTACGAGGACTACTCCGGCCACATCGTGCAGGACGACAAGCTGGTGCGACTGATTGCCATGCCCAACGTCATCGTCACCTCCCATCAGGCCTTCCTGACCAACGAGGCACTGGACAACATTGCCGCCACTACGGTGAACAACCTGACCCGCTTCTTCAGCGGCGACCCCGATACCACCACCGAGGTCTGCTGCCACAAGTAACGCCACCAAGCACAAGAGGCCTGCCGGTTATCCGGCAGACCTCTTTTTTCAGAAGCCCAGTTCCTCCCCTACCAGAATGAACTTGATGCGTCCGGCAGGACGGCAGTTGCGGGTAATCAGAATCTGATTGCAGATGCACTCCTCGCTCTTACAGTCGGCGCAGGCTCCGGTAACCTCACAGGGGGTCTTGAAGGGGAACCGCTGCTTGTTCATGGGGGCGGCAACGGTTCTGGCACGGGTTACGGCATCGTCCAGCGTATCGCAGACCTTGTTCATGCCCGCGATCACCAGAATCGTGTCCGGGCCGTAAGCAATGGCGGCAACCCGGTTGCCGGTGCCGTCGATATTGACCATCTGCCCGTCCAGACTCAGCGCGTTGGCGCCGCAGAGGAACACATCTGCCGTCAGGCAGCGTTTCAGAGCCTGGGTTCGCTCTTCCGGGGTGGTGGCGGCATCCCGGTCAATGGCAGCAAAGCTGCCGGACTTGACTGCATCGATCAGGCCGATCTGCTGGGCGGACAGTGCGCCGCCCCAGCCCACGCTGGCTCCCTCGGGAATCAGCTCCAGCGCTTTTACCAGAGCGGAAGCACTGTCCGGGCAATAATAGGCCTCAAAATGACGGCTTTTCAGGTTTTTGACCAGCACCTGCGCCCGTTTTTCGTAATAGGTTTTCATCTGTTCCGTCATAGAAATCCCTCCAAATCAGAATATTTTTCCGGCGCACTCGACAACTTTTGCAATGTCGCCGTCCGTATGTGCATTGCACAGGAACATGGCCTCAAACTGGCTGGGTGCCGCGTAGATGCCCTGTTCCAGCAGGCCAAGATACCAGCGGCGGAAGACTCCCAAATCGGAGGAACGGGCCGCGTCGTAGCCTGTCACCGGTTTGTCCGTAAAGAAAACAGTCAGCAGAGAGCCGACGCGGTTCACCTGTGCGGGAATCCCGGCAAGCGCTTCCCTCATGCCCTTTTCCAGCGTTGCGCCACGTCGCTCTAAATTCGTATAAATCTCCGGCGTGGATTTCAGAATCCGCAGCTGGGCAAGACCCGCCGCCATGGCAACCGGGTTGCCTGACAGGGTGCCCGCCTGATAGACAGGGCCGAGAGGGGCCACCTGCTCCATCAGCTTCCGGCTGCCGCCGTAGGCGCCAACGGGCATACCGCCGCCGATAATTTTGCCGTAGGTCACAAGGTCGGCACGAACGCCGTAGTATTCCTGAGCGCCGCCGGGTGCCAGACGGAAGCCGGTAATCACCTCGTCAAAGATGAGCAGTGCGCCGCTTTCATCGCACAGCCTGCGCAGTCCCTGCAGGAAACCGGGCTGGGGCGGAACGACGCCCATGTTTGCGGCAACCGGCTCCACAATCACCGCCGCCACCTGACCGGGATTGGCTTTCAGCAGGGCTTCCACACTACTCAGGTCATTGTAATTCGCCGTCAGGGTATCTCCGGCGATTTCCGCCGGAACGCCCGCAGAGTCGGGAGCGCCGCCGGTCAGCGCGCCGGAGCCGGCTTTCACCAGCATGGCATCGGTGTGCCCGTGGTAGCAGCCCGCGAACTTGATGATCTTGCTTCTTCCCGTCGCGCCACGGGCAAGGCGCAGAGCAGACATAACCGCCTCCGTGCCGGAATTGACCATGCGCACCATTTGGGTGCCGGTCATTTCGCACACCAGCCGGGCCATGTCAACCTCCGCCTCCGTGGGTGCGCCGAAGCTCAGGCCTTTGCGGATAGCCTCACTGACGGCTTGCTCCACCGCTTCGTTGCAATGTCCCAGAATCAGCGGGCCCCAGGAGCCGATGAGATCGATGTATTCCTTTCCGTCTACATCCCAGACGCGGCTGCCAAGGCCCCGATCCAGAAACCGGGGATAGGTGCCCACGCTGCGGCAGGCCCGCACCGGGGAATTAACGCCGCCGGGCATGACCTTCTGAGCCGCTTCAAATAAGCTTTCCGAACGTGTCATCAGCCCAGCTCCCCCTGCTTCATGGCCTGGGCCAGCTCCTTGGCGTAGTAGGTAATGAGGATGTCCGCGCCCGCCCGGAAAACGGACAGGGCGCTTTCGCACATGACGCGGTGCTCGTCAATCAGTCCGGCCTTGCCCGCCGCCTTAATCATGGCATACTCGCCGCTGACGGAATACGCCGCCATTGGCAGGTCAAAGGCGTCGGAGCACTCGCGGATAATGTCGAGGTAGCTCAGCGCGGGCTTGACCATCAGAATATCCGCGCCCTCTTCCACATCCAAAGCACACTCCTTCAGGGCCTCCCGGCGGTTGTGGGGGTCCATCTGATATCCCCGCCGGTCGCCGAAGGCCGGAGCGGAACCGGCGGCATCCCGGAAGGGGCCGTAGAATGCGGAAGCGTACTTTGCGGAATAGGACATAATCGGCACATTTTGATAGCCGTTGTCGTCCAGCACCTGACGAATGGCGGCAATTCGCCCATCCATCATGTCAGAGGGTGCCACCATATCGGCCCCCGCCTGTGCGTGAGACAGGGCGGTTTTTGCCAGCACCCGCAGGGTCTCGTCGTTGTCCACCTCATGGTCGTGGAGGATGCCGCAGTGTCCGTGGTCGGTGTACTCGCACATACACACGTCAGTGATCACATAGCAGTCAGGATGTTTTGCCTTGATGGCGCGGATACCCTGCTGGACGACGCCGTTGGGGTCCCAGGCGGAGGAACCGCAGGCATCCTTATGGGCAGGAATGCCGAACAGCAGCACCCGCTTGACACCAACTGCCATACATTCTTCAATCTCCTCGCAGACCCGGTCGGGAGAATAGCGCCACTGACCGTCCAAAGACGGGATTGGCTCCCGGATGTTCTCCCCCTCGATTAAAAACAGAGGGTAGATCAGGCTGTCCGGGGAGACGCGAGTCTCCCGCACCATACGCCGCAGAGTGTCGCTGCTGCGCAGTCTGCGGGGACGAATGGTCAAATCCATTGAAGTCACACTCCTTTGATACACTCGATCAGGGATTCCATGGTAGCTTTCTCGGCAACGCGAATGGGAATCCCGTATTTTTCGGCTTCCGCCGCGGTCTGTCTGCCAATGCAGCAGCCCACCATTCCGGAAAAATCCGTATCCGGCAGACTCTTTACAAATCCCCGAACCGTGGACGCGCTGGTGAAGGTGACGATAGCGCCGGATTTCACCAGCTCCTTTACGGGTGCGGAATTGGGCGCTTCATACACAGTATCATAGCAGGCAATGTCCGCAAAGGGAATCCCCTTCTGCGTGAACAGCTGGGGCAGAGCGTCGCTGCCCTCGCTGGCCCGGCACAGCAGCACCGGGCCTTCCACATCGGACAGGGCCTGCGCAAGGTGGTCGGAATCATAGACTTCCGGCACCAGATCGGCAAAGACGCCGTTTTTCTCCACTTCCCCGGCGGTTTTGGGGCCGATAGCGGCGATTTTCAGCCCGGCAAGGGCGCGGGCATCCTTGTGCTGCTGACGCAGCCGGCGGAAGAAAATCTCCGGCCCGGCAGGACTGGTAAACACCAGCCAGCGATACCGGGGCAGGTTCTCCAAAGCTTCGTCCAACTCCGGGTTATCCTCCCGCTCTACCGTTCGGATGCAAGGGCAGGCTGTGACACTGGCACCCAGCGCCCTGAGTTTTCCGCAAAGGGAGCCGTTTCGCTCTGCCGGGCGGGTGACAATGATCTCCCTTCCCTTCAAAGGAAGATTATCAAACCAGTCAAAGCTGGAAGACAATGCGCACACCCTGCCCACCACAATGATGGCAGGGCTGACAATGTTCGCTTCTTCCGCTGCCGAGGGCAGCTTTTCCAGTGTAGATACCACCTTACGCTGATTTGGAAGGGTTCCCCGCTCGATGACGGCGGCGGGCATGTTCCCTTCCATACCGGCATCCAGCAGGCCCTTGCAGATCATTGGCAGCGCCGTTACGCCCATCAGGAACACCAGCGTGCCATTTGTCCGCCGCAGAGCGTTAAAGTCGATTTTCAGCTCCGCTCCGGCCTTGGCGTGGCCGGTGATAATATGGACGGAGGAGCAGTAGTCCCGGTGGGTCACGGGGATACCTGCGTAAGCAGGCACCGACAGGGCCGAGGTCACGCCGGGCACCTCCTGAAAGCGAATTCCGTTTTCTCTCAGCAGCTCCAGCTCCTCACCGCCTCTGCCGAACAGGAAGGGGTCGCCACCCTTCAGGCGCACCACCCGCTTGCCTTCCCGGGCTTTTTCCAGCAGAAGCTGATTAATCCGATCCTGCGGAACGGGGTGGTTGCTGGCCTGTTTGCCCACGTCGATTTTTTCGGCGGTCTCCGGGATTAAGCCTAAAATCTCTGGGCCAACCAGACGGTCATAGACCACGACCTCCGCCTGCCGCAGCGCTTCCAGCCCCTTTCGGGTCAGAAGACCCGGGTCGCCGGGGCCAGCGCCCACCAAAATCACATTGCCTGTGTTCATTGGCATTCCCCCTCTTTTAACTTGCGGGCAAGGGTTTTGCCCAGCATTTCCGCATTCGCCGCGCTGCCGCGAATACTGCCCTTGCGCTGAATCTGCTCGTCAGGACTGACGTAGAAGCCTGTCAGCGTCAGCAGCGCTCCTTCCACCACAGCGTGGGCCGCGACCGGAGAACTGCATCCGCCGTCCAGCGCACGCACGAAGGCGCGCTCGGCCCTTGCGCAGCAGGCAGATTTTTCATCCTGCACAAGCCGCAGACAGTCCGTGTCCATCCCCTTTCGGGTCTGTACCACCAAAATGCCCTGTCCGGCGGCGGGCAGAATTTCCTCCACCGAAAAATAACGACTGATTCGGTCCTCCAGTCCCAGCCGCTTGAGGCCTGCGGCTGCCAGCACCAGAGCGGAAAACTGCCCCGCTTCCAGCTTGGCAAGGCGGGTCTGGACATTGCCCCGAACCGGTTCGATTGCCATGTCCGGGAACAGTTTCTTTAACTGCAATTGTCTGCGCCGGGAGGAACAGCCGATGGGCTTTGAGCGGTCAATTTCCGTCATGCCCTCCGGCAGTACCAGCACATCCCGGGGATCTTCCCGGCTGGAAAAGGCCACCAGCGGCAAATCCTCCGGCACCTCCATAGGCATATCTTTCAGAGAATGGACGGTAAAATCCACCTTTTCCTCCCGGAGGGCCTGATCCAGTTCCCGCACAAACAGGCCCTTCCCGCCGATTTTGTCCAGCGTTTTGTCAAGTATTTTATCGCCGGTGGTCTTCATGGTCACCAGCTCCAGCTCCGCCGCCGGTTCCGCCTTTGCGATTGCTTCCATCACCATGCGGCTCTGGATGACCGCTAGGCGGCTCTCCCGGCTTCCGATACGCAGTTTCATTCCAATTCCTCCAGCGCCCGGCGAATGGCCTTGGCGGCCCGGGCGGTTCTGTGGTGGTCTTTTCCGCCGGACACCACGCCGGCAATCAGGTTTTCCCCGGTACAAACCGCCGGAAAATAGAAGGTGCATTCTGACTCGCAATCCGCAACGGAAACGGGGATACCAAGCTCTCCCGCATCCATGCCGACCTGATGATTCACACTGCGGCTGTCGGTGGCGGCAATCGCCAGGCAGGCCCCCTCCAAATCCCCGGAGGTATACGCCCGCTGCTTCCATAGCAGTCCCTCCGGACTGCATTTCAGCTCCGGGGCCACGACTTCGATTTCACAGCCAAACAGGCGCAAGGTTGCTATTCTGCGGGCGGCGATGGTTCCGCCGCCCACCAAAACTACCTTTTTCCCGGTCAAATCCACAAACAGCGGGAATCTGGGCGATTTTTGTGCAATTTCCTGCCTCTGCTGCCACTGGGAAAAGCGTTCCAGCTCCTGTGCGGCAATGGTGCGCATGGCTTCCAGCTCTTCCGGGCTGCCAGGGCCTGCTGATCCAAGAGAGTCTGTATCATACAGTGTTATCCGTTGACCGCACTCTGGATCAATGTCCCGGGGTACCGCCAGATCCACTGCCACCTTCGGCGGATTCTGAACCATCTTCAGCTGATGGGCAGTGAGGGTATAGTGGGGGCTGGTAGTTGCGGAAACCAGTGCATCCATATTTTCCAGCGCCGCTGCCCGGTCTTCGTAGTTGACCGTTTTGCACCCGGCAGGAACCAGCGTTTCCCCATGACGGTAGGTTCGCAGAGTCACGCTGACGCGGGCCCCGGCCTCCTGCAAAAGCTGCGCCGCAAGGCGGCCCATCTGCCCGTTTCCGATGACCAGAATTTTCTTTTCTTCCAGCGTACCCAATTCCCGCAGAAGAATGTCCCGGCAGCGGGTCCCCATGGAGGGGCTGCTCCGGCTGACGGATACTTCCGTTCTCGCCCGCTTTCCCGCCGTCACCGCGCCGCGAAACAGAGCGGACAGTGTGGGATCGGCGGTTTTTTCTGTCTGGGCCAGTTCCATGGCTTTGCGCACTTGGGTAATAATCTGGTCTTCCCCCAGAATCTGAGAGTGCAAGCCGCAGGTCACCTCCATCAGGTGCCGGGCGGCATCCGTACCACAGCGGGTGTTGAAATAGCCCTCCATCTCCCCTTCCGGCACACCTGCACCACGGCACAGGAGCCGCCACGGCGTTTCCGCGCTGCCGCTGATATACAGCTCCGTCCGGTTGCAGGTGGAGAGCAGCACGCACCCTTCCACGCCGGGCAGATCGTGAAGCCAGTGCAGGAGTTCTTCCGCCTGAGATGTGGAAAAGGCCAGTCGCTGACGCTGATTCAGGGGGGTTCTTTGATAATCCAGGCCTGACATCATGAGCGTCATTTCCCGCCCTCCTTCACAATGACCAGCGAAAAATAACCGGAGGGTTCTTCCAAATCCGCAAAGTGGGGGTAAACGCGCTCATTTTCCATGCTGCAATTTTCAACCATAGACGCACCCACCAGAAGGCCCCGGTCTGCCAGGGCCTGCTGCAATTCCAGAATGGAACGCCCCGCCTTCATGAAGACCTTATTGCCGGGAACGTCCATCAGTTCCTCCTGATCGTGGGACGCCGGAATAATCAGCAGCGGCTCCGCACCGAGACAGAGGGACTGGTTCAGCCGCGCCGCCGCCGCGCAGAAGGATGGGATGCCCGGCACCACCTCCACCGCGTAGCCCCGGCGCAGCACCTTCTGGTGAATATACATATACGTCGAGTAGATGGCAGGATCGCCCAGCGTCAGGAATGCCACCTGCTTCCCCTGATCCAGCAGTCCGCAGATGGTGTCCGCCGCCTGCTCGTGGGCCGCGTCCATGGCGGTCTTATCCCGCACCATGGGGGTTTTCACAAACTGAATCTGCTTGTCCTTCAGATAGTCCTTCGCAATATTCAGGGCCACCTTGTCCCCGCTGCTGGCGTCCGGCACGATGACCACGTCCGCTTCCCGCAGAACGCGAACGGCCTTCACCGTCAGCAGCTCCGGGTCGCCGGGGCCGACTCCCACACCCCAGAGCTTTCCGCCTGTCGCCAGTGCCTCCACGGCCCGGCGGCAATGCGCAACGAACAGCGCCCGAACCGCAGGGCACTCGCCCAGTCCCTGCAGGATACAGCGCACGGGATACCCGGCCTTTTTCAACTGCTCCGCCCAGGAATCCCCATCCCCGGACATATCGTTTCTGGCATGATCTCCCGCCACCAGCATAAAGGGGGCCAGCATCAGGCGGCGGATCTCCGGACGTTTGGCAAGCTGTCGTTCCACGCTTTCCAGCGTGGGATAACCCTCCACCGTGGCAAGATACACCCGATCACAACGCGTTTTCAGCATATGCTCCATCTGCGCGTAGGCGGAATTGGCAAAGTGGGCGGTTCCGTGGCCCATGAGGACCAGCGCCTCATCCCCTTCCAACGCCGGAAGCCAGCGCAGCAGCGCATCCGCCACGGCGGCGTAGTCTTCCTCCCCGTGAAGCAAAGGCATCCCCACGGAAACCTTCATCCGCAGACGGTACGGTTCCAGCTGGGACAGCATCTTCTCATATTCCTCGCCGTGCATCACATGGGTGGACTGGACGGCAACGTGGGTAAAGCCTTCCTCCTCCAGCTGCTGCATGGCCTGGGTCACATTTTCAATCTCCACCCCGTCCCGCTCTTTTAATTTCCGAATAATCATTCCGCTGGTAAAGGCACGGCGAACCTCCCAGTCCGGGAAGGCTTCCGTCAGTGCCTGCTCCGTAGCGGCAATGGTCTTGCGCAGGGTATCGGGGTAAGACGTTCCAAAGGACACTGCCAAAATTGCTTTTTTCATTGCTTTCTCTCCTATGCGCGCATCCGCGTATTTTTGCGGCTGTCCAAAAAAGGACAGCCCAACGGCTGCCCCGCGAAAGGACGGTTCGTCCCATTCCCGGAGACTGATCACCGCAGCCCGGAAAAAGTAGATTCTGGCAGGTCTCCTGACTTCAGATCACGGCTCGCACGCCTTCTCAGGATCTCTCCCAATGGCTTTTGTGCGCTGCTCCCTGTTACAGTGACGGGTTCGTTCCGGACTTGCACCGGATTCCCTTTTCTCCTTGCGGATTCCAGAATCTTTCCTGTTTTACGCGTATAGTTTATCCTTTTTTTCCTCGTATGTCAATGCCTATTCCGGCGGGCAAAATATGGGATACGCGCATAGACTGGGCTGGAGGTATCAGTCTATGAAAAAGCCACTTTTTACAGGCGTATGCACCGCCCTGGTCACACCGTTTTTGGGCGGAAATGTCAACTATCCCATGATGGATCTGCTGCTGCGGCGGCAGGTGGAGGCTGGAATCGAAGCTGTCGTGCTGTGCGGCACCACTGGGGAATCCCCCACCCTGTCCGACCTGGAAAAGCTGGAAATGTTCCGCAGAGGGAAACGCTATGTGGGAGACTCCTGCAAAATCATCGCTGGGACCGGTTCCAATGACACATCCCACGCCATTGCCCTGAGCAAAGCCGCCGAGGATGCCGGAGTCGATGCTCTGCTGGTGGTCAGCCCCTACTACAATAAGGCGACCCCCGACGGGCTGCTGACCCACTATGCCGCCATCGCCGGTGCGGTACATATTCCGGTGATCGTATACAACGTTCCCTCCCGCACGGGGGTGGATATCCCCGTCAGCGTCTACCAGAACCTGTCCCGGGTTCCGAATATCGCCGGAGTAAAGGAGGCCAGTGGGGATATCACGAAAATTGCGAAAATCCGTGCCCTGTGCCCGGAGGAATTCGCCGTGTGGAGCGGCAACGACGACCTTGCCGCCGCCGTCATGGCGCTGGGGGGCAGCGGCGTGATTTCCGTGCTGTCAAACGTATTGCCGGAGCAGACCCAGTCTATGGCCCGGGCGGCGCTGGACGGGGACTTTGACACGGCGGCGGATTTGCAGATTCGGATGCTGCCGCTGATCGAGGCCCTGTTCAGCGAGGTCAACCCCATTCCCGTGAAGGCAGCCATGAAGCTCATTGGCTACGACTGCGGCGAATGCCGTCTGCCCCTGACCCCCATTTCTCAGGATAATCTGAAGAAACTGAAAGCGATTCTGTTTCCCAGCTAAACGAACGCGCTCTCCCGATTGGGAGAGCGCAATTGTTATGATTAAGCCAAAACCGCCTTGTGGAAGACCTTCTTGCCCTTGCGGATTTTCACGCCTTCTTTCAGCATTTCTTCCGTCACAGTGAACTGAGCAGAGGGAACCTTCTCGTCGTTGACCAGCACGCCGCCCTGCTCTACCAGCTGCCGGGCCTGCTTGTTGGAGGGAGCCAGACCGCAGGCTACCATCAGATTCAGAATGCCGATTTTGCCGTCGGTGAGCTTGTCGGCGGTAATCTCGGTGGTGGGCATATTGGCGTCGTCACCACCGCCCACGAACAGAGCCTTGGATGCGGCCTTTGCCTTGTCCGCCGCCTCCTCGCCGTGCACCAGCTTGGTCAGCTCGTAGGCAAGGATTTCCTTGGCCTCGTTCAGCTTGGCGTCCTTCCAGTCGGACATGGCGTCGATTTCCTCCAGGGGCAGGAAGGTCAGCATCCGCAGGCACTTAAGCACGTCCGCGTCATCCACATTCCGCCAGTACTGGAAGAATTCAAAGGGAGAGGTCTTGTTGGGGTCCAGCCAGACAGCGCCCTTGGCGGTCTTGCCCATCTTCTTACCCTCGGAGTTGAGAAGCAGGGTGATGGTCATGGCGTGGGCATCCTTGCCCAATTTGCGGCGGATCAGCTCGGTGCCGCCCAGCATATTGCTCCACTGGTCGTTGCCGCCGAACTGCATATTGCAGCCGTAGGTCTGGTACAGATGATAGAAGTCGTAGGACTGCATAATCATGTAGTTGAATTCCAGGAAGGAAAGGCCCTTCTCCATGCGCTGCTTGTAGCACTCGGCCCGGAGCATATTGTTCACGGAGAAGCAGGCGCCCACCTCCCGCAGAACATCCACATAGTTGAGGTCCAGCAGCCAGTCGGCGTTGTTGACCATCATGGCTTTGCCCTCGCCGAACTCAATAAACCGCTCCATCTGCTTTTTGAAGCAGTCGCAGTTGTGCTGGATGGTTTCCCGGGTCATCATGCTGCGCATGTCGGTACGGCCGGAGGGGTCGCCGATCATGGCGGTGCCGCCGCCGATCAGGGCGATGGGGCGGTTGCCTGCCATCTGCAGCCGCTTCATCAGGCACAGGGCCATGAAGTGGCCCACATGAAGGGAGTCGGCAGTGGGGTCAAAGCCAATGTAGAAGGTGGCCTTGCCGTTGTCGATCAGGTCGCGGATCTCTTCTTCGTTGGTCACCTGGGCAATCAGGCCCCGGGCAACCAGTTCATCATACAGTTTCATGTTCGTTTCCTTTCTTCTTATTGCGCTGCGTCCCGGCAGATGTAGGTAATGATCGCCGCACGCAGAAGATTGACGTTGGTTCGTTCCAGAATGGTATCCTTATTGGTGTGGATTCTGCCCAGATACAGGGTCTTTCCCCGCTTTTTCAGCGCGCAGATGCCGATGCCCCAGGGAAAATTCGCCTGATCGGAGGGATAGAAGGAAAAGCCCTTCTCCCGGAGCAGAATGCTCTTTTTCCCGAAATAGCCGCAGGCTTTGTACAGGGAGGTCAGGCGCTGTCTGTCCTTTTTCAGCTTCTTCGTGGGAAACAGCAGCAGATTGTCTCCATCGCCCACACAGTCCAGATTCAGCACCATTTGCCGGTCGGTCCGGGCTTTGTGGGCTTTTCGGTAGGAAGCCGAACCGATCAGGCCCGCTTCCTCCAGATCAAACAGCACAAAGCAGACACGCTTTCGCTGGTTTTCCGGCATGCTTTTGGCGATTTCCAACAGGGTAATTACGCCGGAGGTATTGTCGTTGGCGTTGCTGGGGTTCGCCGGGCCAATCAGCATCAGGGCAAGGAGGATCCAGACCAGAAGATACCCGACCAATACGCCGGCGGAACCGCTGCCGGTGAGCAAACCCACCGCAAGGCCACCAAAAATACACACGCCCAGAATCAGCAGCATCAGCGCAAGCTGCCAGAGCAGAAACAGCCAAAAATTGCAGGGTGTAAGGAAATTGGGAATGGGCAGCCGGGCGCAGGTGTCGTAGTGGGCCGTCACCAGATAGTCTGCCTGCTCGGGGTTTCCGAATATCAGGTTCTGACAGCCAAAGCTGCCCGTCTCCACCCGGCTCTCATACCCGATAGAAGCAGCGTATGCCTGCACCGCGTCCCGAAAGGCCTGCTTCTGCCGCTTCGTCTTCCGCACGGGAAAGACGGTCAGAACATCCATGGGCTTTTCAAGCATGGCCTTCCTCCCCTGCCAGCAGCGCGGCCTGCCTCTTTTTGCTGAAGGAATGCAAAATCAGACCATATGCTTCGTCCAACATATCCCGCAGAACTGCGTCCGGCACCTCGCCGTCCGCCCGGATGGAATTCCAGTGGACTTTGTTCATATAGTACCCCGGCAGAACGTCCGGGTACTGCTGACGATAAAAATCCCCGTCCGCAGGCGCCAGCTTCAGGGTGATATAGTAGGGCTTTCCCGCTTCATCCAGACAGACGGCGGCAAACAGCTTGCCCCCAATCTGATAGCGATACCAGCCCCACTCTTCCTTGAAATCCTTCTGTACCGCCGGCTTTTGAAGCAAATATTCATCAATCCACGGATATTTCATCGTATTCTCTCCTTTTCCATGCAAAAAAGCCCTCTATCCCAACGGGATAGAGGGCGCAGTGATGCGCGGTACCACCTCTGATTCGGCATTTTCTCGCAAAAATGCCCTCACGGCGTCAAATAACGCCATTCGCGGTATCGGGCGAACCCGTCTTTCCCTACTGTACCCTTCAGGAAAGCCACTCGGGGAGGTATTTGGGCGCGTTTTCCCGCTGCCTCGCACCAGCCGGCAGCTCTCTGGGGGAAAAAGAAGCGCTTACTTCATCCCTTCACCGTGTTTACCCGGCTATCCTAGCAAATCCAGCCGGATTTGTCAAGTTTTTTGTGGTTTTTATCGGAGCATTTCCTCCGCGCTCTTCAGCGTCGTCTCGGTAATATTCGTGCCGCCGATGATACGGGCCAGCTCCCGTTTCCGGCCCTCCCTGTCCAAGGGCGTGACAGAAGTATAGGTACGTCCGTCCCGCTCAGACTTGGTAATCAGCAGATGGGTGTCTGCAAGGGCCGCCAGCTGGGGCAGATGGGTCACGCAGAGTACCTGCTTGTGAGCGGCGACGCTTCTCAGCTTCTCCGCCACCTTCTGGGCCGCTCTGCCGGACACACCGGTATCCACCTCGTCAAAAATCAGGGTGCCGATCTGATCCTTTTCCGCCAGCACATTCTTCATTGCCAGCATGATGCGGGCCAGCTCACCGCCGGAAGCCACCTTGCTCAGAGGCTTCAACGCTTCGCCGGCGTTGGCGGACATATAGAAGGCCACAGCGTCCGCGCCGCTGGCAGTCAGTTCCGTTTCCGTAAATTCACAGGAGAACTGCACCCGGGGCATATCCAGCTGGGCAAGCTCCGTCAGAATCCGTGCCGACATGGTTTTTGCCGTTTCCTGTCGGTTTTCCCGCAGAACCTTTGCCGCGTCCCAGGCCGCCTTTTCCGCCTTTTTCAGGTTCTTTTTCAGACGTTCCAGATGGTCGTCCGCAAATTCGATTTCATCCAGTTCCGCCTTTGCCTTTTCGAGATAGGCAAGAATGTCCTCACAGGTCGTTCCGTATTTCCGGCGCAGCTTATGAATCACGTCCAGTCGGGACTCGATCTGCTCCAGCTCGTCGGCGGAATAGCTCAGGCTGTCCCGGGCATCCCGAATCTCCTCCGCCGCGTCCTGCACCTGATACATAAGGTCGGATACCCGGTCATGAAGCTCCGAAAAAGTATCGCTGAACTTCGCCAGCCTTGCAAGGGCGTATTCCGCCTGGGCCATCAGCCCTGCCGCGCCGTCGGATTCATCGCCGCCGTAGAGACATTCCACAGCGGTTTCCATGCCGTTACTCAGCTTCTCCGCGTTCTGGAGCACCTTGCGGCGTTCTTCCAGAACCTCGTCCTCTCCGACTTCCAGTTCCGCCTTCTCAATTTCGGCAATCTGATATTTCAGCGTTTCCATGCGGCGGAGCTTTTCGCCCTCGTCCATGGTAAGCGCGTTGATTTCCCGGCGAAGCTTGGCAACCGCCTCGTATTTTCCGCTGTAATCCTGACGCAGAGCGGCATTATCCGCAAAGCTGTCCAAAAAAGTCAGGTGATTCTCCTCGTCAAACAGGGCGGCGGAATCGTGCTGGCCGTGGATGTTGATGAGCTGAATGCCCAGCTTGCGCAGAATGGTCACATTGACTAAACTGCCGTTGACCCGGCAGATGTTCTTGCCGTCCAGATGAATCTCCCGGGAAATCACGGTTTCCGGGTCATATTCCACACCGTTCTCGGCAAACCACGCAAGCTCCGGCACGCCCGTGAACACCGCCCGGACGGCGGCCCGCTCCGTACCGGTACGAATCATGTCCCGGTAGGCCCGTTCGCCCAAAATAGCGGAGATGGCGTCGATCACAATGGATTTACCGGCGCCGGTTTCGCCGGTCAGCACGTTAAAGCCCCGGTCAAAAGATATGTCCGCGCTCTCAATGACCGCGATATTTTCGATATGCAGCAAACTCAGCACGGCGATTCTCCTCTTTTTTCAGCTCAGCAGATTCTTGATTTCCCCGCAGAAGGCCGCGGCGGCATTGGTATCACGCATGACGATAAACACGGTGTCATCGCCGGCGATACTGCCCAGCACCACGCTGCGGCTCATGGTGTCCAGCGCCGAAGCGGCGGCATTGGCAAGGCCGGGCAGGGTGTGAATGACAATGATGTTCTGGGCGTAGTCAAAGCTGGTGACACACTCCCGGAAAATGGTATTGAGCCGTCCCGTGAAGGTGCCGGGCATCTCTCTTGCCGCGGCGGTATAGTGATAGGTGCCGAAGCTGGTCAGCTCCTTGATAATACGCAGTTCCTTAATGTCCCGGGAAATGGTTGCCTGGGTGCTGTTAAAGCCGGCTTCCCGCAACGCGTCCAGCAGCTGCTCCTGGGTCTCCACATTGGTGGTGGAGATGATCTCCATGATCTTTGCCTGTCGTTTCGATTTCAATGCCCTTCCCCCTCTACTGCCTGTTGAATTTTGAGCTTACCACATCGTAAAAACTGCGGTCCTTCAGCCGGACCAGCCGGGTTTCCAGATGGGATTTCTTGATGGTCGCCACATCGCCCATATTCATCCGAATCGCCCTGCCGCCGTCCACGGACAGGTAGGCATTGCGCCGGGCGTTCAGAATCTGTTCCACGCTGACAACGCGCTTATCCGACGCCACGATGCAGCGGCTGCCGATCTCATGGGCGCAGATCGGCGTAATGATGATATTTTTCGCCTCCGGCTCCACAATGGGGCCGCCGGCGGAATAGCTGTAGGCGGTGGAACCGGTGGGCGTGGAAATAATTACGCCGTCGCCGCCGAACTCCATGGCTTTCACGCCGTCGCATTTGACGCACAGGTGCACAATGCGGGCAACCGCTCCCTTCGTGACCACCACGTCATTCAGACAGATGTCGTGGAACAGAATGTCCCGGTCCCGCTGAACCGTCACGTCCAGCATCATGCGGCTGTCAAGGGAATACTCCACCCGGGCCACCTGCGTCAGCTTATCCAGCTCCGTGCTTTCCAACTCCGCCATAAAGCCCATGGTTCCGATATTGACCCCCAGAATGGGGATGCCCTTCCGGGTCGCCGCCTTCGCCATGTGCAGAATGGTGCCGTCGCCGCCGAAGCAGATCACCATTTCCGCGTTGGGCAGCTCCCGGTCCAGCCGGGAAAAACGCAGATCCTTGGGCAGCTCGTAGGAACGGTCCACCTCAAAGGGCAGGCACAGGCGGGTGCTGATGCCCGCGTCCTTCAAAATGCGCATGGCTTCCCGCACTGTCTGGAAATTCTTGTCCCGGTAGGGGTTGGGAGTAAGGATCACATTTTTCACCGGTTACTCCCCCTTATCCAGCGCGGCGTGGGCCTGCTCCACCACGTCCGCGGTGTCCGGGCAGATGCCCTCTGCCGCATCCAGGCTCAGGTGCGCCAAAAATTCGATATTGCCCTCCGGCCCCTTCACCGGAGAGAAGGTCAGGCCGAGGATTTGAAATTGCAGCTCCCTGGCGAGCGCCACGAAGTTGTCCAGCACTTCCTTATGGGTGCTTTTTTCCCGGACGACGCCTTTTTTCCCCACTTTTTCCTTGCCCGCCTCAAACTGGGGCTTAATCAGGCACAAAACCTGACCCGTGGGCTTCAAAAGGGCCTTGATGGCAGGCAGCACGATTCTCAGGGAAATAAAGCTGACGTCAATGACGGACAAGTCCAGCGGCTCCCCCAGCTGCTCCGGGGTGACATAACGGATATTGGTTCGCTCCATGACCACCACCCGGGGGTCGCTGCGGATTTTCCAGTCCAGCTGTCCGTAGCCCACGTCAATGGCAAAGACTTTCTTCGCGCCCTGCTGAAGAAGGCAATCCGTAAAGCCGCCGGTGGACGCGCCGGAATCGCTGCACACATAGCCCACCGGCTTCACGCCGAAATCCCGCAGTGCCTTTTCCAGCTTCAATCCGCCCCGGCTGACGTAGGGACAGACCGCCCCCCGAACCTCCAGCTCCACAGTTTCCTCATAAGCCACACCGGGCTTGTCCGCCTTCTGTCCTTTCACATAGACCAGGCCGCTCATGATGATGGCCTGGGCCTTGGAACGGGTGTCCGCGTAGCCCTGCTCGGTGAGCAGGACATCCAGTCTCTTCTTTACCTTCACCGGGCAAGCACCTCCCTGACATACGCGGCAATGGACGCGGCATCCAGCCCGCAGCGCTCATACAGTTCCTTCAAAGAACCGTGGGGCACAAAATCCCGTCCCAGATCGATGCCGTCTGCCCGGCAGTTCGGGCACAGCTTCGCCAAATCCCAGGCCAGAGCCTCACGAATGCCGGAGCCAGCCGCCGTTTCTTCCACGACAACCGCATGGCTGATCGGCTGTAAGTAGGCAGCAACCTGCATCGATGGCAGGGGGCAGACACTCAATAGCCGCAAAACCGTGGCTTCAATACCCTGCTTTGCCAGTTCTTCCGCCGCGTCCAGAACTGTCTGCAGCGTAGAACCATAGGTAATCAGCGCCACATCGCCGCCGGTACGGTGGCATTTTACCATCGGGCCTTCCAGTCCCTTCCAATCACAGGCGGTATAGCTGCCCTCAGAGCCTCTGGGGTATCGGACGGCGATGGGGCCATCATAATCCTCCACCGCCCAGCGGAGCATCTGCCGCTGCTCAGACAGACTCGCCGGATTCAAAATCCGCATTCCCGGAACCAGGCGCAGGAAGCCCACGTCAAACACGCCGTGATGCGTGGGGCCGTCGTCACCCACCAGACCGGCCCGGTCAATGGCCAGCACCACGTGCAGATGCAGCAGCCCGATGTCCTGCATAATCTGGTCAAACCCCCGCTGGAGGAAGGTGGAATAAATTGCCACCACCGGCACCATTCCCTGCTTGGCAAGTCCGCCAGCCATGGACACAGCGTGCTCCTCCGCGATGCCAACGTCGAAGGTGCGGTTCGGGAACCGCTTCTGAAATTCCAGCAGGCCGGTGCCGCCAGGCATCGCCGCAGTAATGGCGCAGAGCTTTTCGTTTCTCTCCGCCAGCGAAATCATGGTTTCTCCAAAGGAATCGGAGTAGGTTGTCACCTTGGCTCCCAGCTTTTTGCCGGTCACGGGGTCAAATTTGCCGATACCGTGGAATTTGGCGGGGTCCGCCTCCGCGAAGGGATAGCCCTTGCCTTTTTTCGTCACCACATGAACCACTACCGGCTCCCGCAGTTCCTTTGCCGCCGTAAGCAGGGATATGAGATTGGGCAGGTCGTGCCCGTCCGCCGGCCCCAGATAGGTAAAGCCCATGTTTTCAAAAATCGTAGCGGGCAGCAGCAGCCGCTTCAGCTTATTTTTGATATGGCTGCTGAAAGCGTAGATTCTGTCGCCGCCGGGAAGGGCCTTCACCACCTTGCGGTAGGTCCGCTTGGCATCCAGATAATTGTCACTGGAGCGCAGCCGGGACAGGTGGCTGGACAGGCCGCCCACATTTCTGCCGATGGACATTTTGTTGTCGTTGACAATGATGACCATGGGTTCGCCGCTGACGGCGGCGTCGTTCAGGCCCTCGTAGGCCATGCCGCCAGTGAGGGCGCCGTCGCCGATGACGGTAACCACATCATAATTCTCATGCAGCAGCGTTCTCGCCCGGGCCATGCCCAGCGCGATAGACACAGAGCTGGATGCGTGACCGGCAACAAAAGCGTCCGTTGCGCTTTCCTCCGGCTTAGGAAAACCGGAAATGCCGCCGTACTGCCGCAGACGCGCAAAGCCCGCCTCGCGGCCGGTCAGCAGCTTATGCACATAAGACTGGTGACCGACGTCGAATATCAGGCGGTCGGTATTCGTATCAAATACGGTTTCGATGGCGACGCTCAGCTCTACCACGCCTAAGTTCCCGGCCAGATGTCCGCCGGTTTTGGCGACACTGGAAATGAGGAACTGACGAATCTCATCGCAGAGCTGGCTGCGCTGACCGTCATCCAGGTTCACAAGATCCTCATGACCGTTTATTCTCTGTAAAATGTCCACATCTGACACGACCTAACGTATTGATTTCTTTTTTTTGAACCGGTTCAGCGTATGCAGAACCCGGCCCACCAAATGCACGATCTGCGTGCAGGAATTGACCGCGATGGTCTTGCCGATGGCCTTGCCGCCCACCGTCAGTCCCGCCACCAGAGCGGACATTGCCAGACTCACCGCCCGGGGCCAGCCAAGGTCCACATGGGTCAGAATCAGGGCAGCGATGGTTGCCGAGGCGCTGCCGGAAACCACACCGCAGATATCGCCCACCACGTCATTGCAGATGGAGCTGACCCGCTCCGCGTTGCGCAGCAGCCGGATGGCCTCCTGAGCGCCGGGCACCTTCCGGGCCGCCATAGAGTGAAAGGGCTTTTCGCTGGCGGTCGCCACCGCCATGCCGATAATGTCGAAGATGATTCCTAAAAAAACGATGCCCAGCAGGATCGCGAACGCTGCCAAAAGTCCGCTGCTAGCCATGACCTCATCGGAGATCAGGCTAATCATGCCGGAAACAACTAAGGTGACGAAGAATACGGTGACGACCCAGCGGATCGTCCGGGAACGTTCCTTTTTGGAAGCGTCCGAATGGGTTTTTGCCACGAACAATTCTCCTTTTGAGAATAATAAAAGGTGACGGCAGCAGGCAGGATAAATCTTACGGCTTAGGTCGGGTTGTTTTTCACCGGTGGGAACCTGCCGTTGCCGCACAGGCCGTTTCCATTTGATCCCTCCGCCCAAGTGTCGCCATGATAATGGGTACCCGATTGCCACTGAGTCCGTACTGCAATCCCCTGCCTGCCCTTTTCAGACAGCCTAGGTGTTTTCCACGGCGGAATGTTCCGCAATCTTAGCCTCTT
The DNA here is from genome assembly GCA_945948535.1 of uncultured Clostridia bacterium. Taxonomy (GTDB): domain Bacteria; phylum Bacillota; class Clostridia; order Oscillospirales; family Oscillospiraceae; genus Faecousia. The sequence goes on along the minus strand of CAMFBN010000013.1, from coordinate 7,708 downwards.
TTGCAAGCATGGTTTCCGGGAGCGATAGTCGAGCCGCCGTGGCCACAGCGGCATCCGGCCTGGTCTCCCTTCCCCGCATGTTCACTTCAAGGCAGGCTACGCTGCACGCAGCACACGATTCTGTGCACCGCCTTGCAGGTTCATACCTGATTCGTACGCGATCGGACCCCTCCCGGGGCTCTACCCGTCGTCGCACAAGGTTCAAGTCTCCACGGAAACCGGGTCGTATGCTCCATGCCATTGGAGCGCGCCCTGGATCCTTAACCCCCAGCATCCACCCAAAACTGGGCGTAATAAGCAGACACCAGGGACTTCATCGATGTGCCCTTCAAAGGATTTTTAGGCCCTTCCTGGAAAGCGGTCACTCCGACTAGGATACTGCACCGTCAACCGTTATTTTAGCATACTATTTCCGAATATACAAGTATTTATTTACTATTTGTATGATTGGCTGGTCGGAAAATGGTAAGCTGGCAGGAAACGGAATTGACAGTTGACAGTTGACAATTGACAGTTAAGGAGTCCCTGCGGGACAATTTGAATGATTGTTATCTGAAATCTCCAAATTTCTTGAGAATGTGGCACATTTCGTATTTTTCATTTTTTCATTCATCCCGAAGGGATACCACAATTGTCAACTGTCAACTGTCAATTGTCAACTCGTCTTACATCACTTTTCACTATGCAGAGCCAGCCAATCTGCTGTATAATCTTACGGTGCCTTTACGAACCAGTCCTCCACAATATCCCGGTGGGTGACGGCGATTTCTATTTGCCCGATTTCCTCCCGGGTGAAAAAGCGCAGCTCCTTTGACTCGCTGCTGATGCGCATTTGCGGCACTTCCGGCAGGTCAAGGCCGTAGGCCACGATCACCATGCGCCAGATGCTGCCGTCCCGGAAGGCCGCAATGCGGCCGGGGTTGTCGTAAACCGCCAGTTTCCGGAAGCGGTCTTTTGAAATCCGCAGACCCAGTTCCTCATAAGTCTCCCGAACCATGGCTTCAAGACCGGTTTCCGTTTTTTTACAGCCGCCGCCGATGAGTCCCCAGATGTCTGAGTCCCGGCGCTTTTCCAGCAGCAGCTTTCCCTGACAGGTAACGATGGCGTTGGCGCCCAGGTGGGCAGGCATGGTGGTTTTCGGCGCGTCCTTGGGGTCGCAGTTATAAAATGTTACGATTGCCATGGAGATTCCTCCTATTTTTTCAAACATTCCCATTATATAGCATAACTGCCCGGTTTTCTACCCTAAAATTCCTTCGGTACCGGTTTTGTGATACCAGTTCTGCGCTCCTTGCTCAGGCCGCCGGCCATATGGGGTTCGGTTCCACCCGCAAACTTCGCCCGGCGGATGATGTCCTCGCCGTATTTATCCCGGAGGGCGTCCACGGTTTCGTCCAGTCGGAGCTTGCGTTCGAATTGCTGGGGGCTGAGACCGGAGAAAAAGTCAAACTGCTGGTATGGCTCCCCGGACAGGCGGGTGATCTGCACGCCCAGCTGCCGCATTGGGGTGATACCGTCCCACGCTTCATCGAACAATCGGCAGGCGGCTTCAAAAATCTCGGAAGTGATATTTGTGGCCCCGTGGAGCGCGCACTGGTGGGAAAAATGGCGAAATTCGTTGGTGCGCAGATGGATGCTGACACAGCTGCCGCACTTTCCGTCCTTACGCAGGCGGGTCGCCACGGTTTCGCACAGACTCAGCAGCACCTGATACGCTTCTTCCCGGGTCACCACGTCGTGAGAAGTGGTAGTGGCGTTGCCGTAGCCCTTGTTCTCCGCCGGTTCCGGTGTCACCGCGTCGGCGTTGCGGCCATTGGCAAAGTGCCACAATAGCTCCCCCTGCTTGCCCAGCCGCTTTTTCAGAACCCGCACATCTGCCGCCGCCAGCGCACCGATGGTGTAGATTCCCAGCCTTTGCAGCTTCCGCTCCGTTGCCGCGCCTACGAGAAACAGATCCCGCACGGGAAGTGGGAAGAATTTTTCCCCCATTTCCTCCGGGAACAGGGTGTGCACCTTATTGGGCTTTTCAAAGTCCCCCGCCATTTTTGCCAGCAGCTTATTGGAGGAAATGCCAATATTCACGGTAAAGCCCAGTTCTTCGTTAATTCTGCGCCGCATCAGCTCTGCCGCCAGTCTCGGCGGCCCCCAGAGCCGCTGGGTGCCCGTCATGTCCACCCAGGCTTCGTCAATGGAATACTGCTCCACCGCCGGACTGAACTGCCTGAGCATATCCACAAAATGCCGGGAAGCCTGCACATATAAATCATAGTCCGGCGGAATCACCACCAGCTCCGGGCACTTTTCCAGCGCCTGAAACAGAGGCTCTCCCGTCTGGATGCCGTATTTTTTCGCCGGAATGGATTTGGCCAGAATAATGCTGTGCCGGGAGGCCTTGTCCCCCGCCACAACGGAAGGCACCTCCCGCAGGTCAGTCTCCTCCCCCAGCACCTTCACCCGGTAGGCAGCGCTCCAACTTAAAAACGCCGAGTTGGCGTCCACATGAAAAATTACCCGCTCCGCCATATCAGCACACTTTCCGCTGTAGGCTCCAGGTATGGGTGCGGATGGTATATTTCAGCTCAAACAGCCACCGTTTCTCCCGAACCGTAGCCCGGCACAGATAGACCGTGGCCTCAATGCCCACATACTGTACCTGACGGATATTCACAATTTCCTCAATGTCCACCCGCATGAGCTGGTGTTCTTCATCCTCCATCCGCAGCCGCAGGGGGCGGATATCACCCGACGCGCTGCACATGGCGATCACGTCCACGGGACATACCTTCTGCTCCATGCCTTCACCACCTTTTCTTCTATTATAATACATTCGTTCGAATATATCAAGTGGTAATTTTTCGGTTGCGGATTGATTTCAGGTCTGATATAATGCAGGAAAGAAACAAAGAAACTGGTGAATTCTGATGCTGAAATACCCCTGTCTTGTCCTCGACCACGACGATACCGTGGTGCAGAGCGAAAAAACCATCGGCTATCCCTTCTTCTGCTACATCCTCGACCAGTTCCGCCCCGGGCAGACTGTCACACTGGAGCAGTTTGCCCAGGACTGCTATGAGCTGGGCTTCGCGGAAATGTGCCGCAGTCGCTGGCAGTTCACTCCAAAGGAACTGGAGGATGAATACCACGGCTGGATGGACTACGTCATGACCCACATCCCCGACCCCTTTCCCGGCGTCAGCAGCGTCATCCGGCGGCAGAAGGCCGAGGGCGGCATGGTCTGTGTGGTGTCTCATTCCAGCGTGGTCAACATCACCCGGGACTATGAGACCCACTTCGGGGTCCAGCCCGATGTGATCTACGGCTGGGACTACCCGGAGGAACTGCGCAAGCCCAATCCCTTCCCCCTGCTGGATATCATGGAGAAATACCGCTTCACCCCTGATCAGATGATTGTGGTGGACGATATGAAGCTGGCATGGAACATGGCCCATCCGTTGGGGGTGAAGGTGGCCTTCGCGGGCTGGGGACGCACAGAGTTCCCAGAGCTACGGAAGGAAATGCAGGCGCTTTGCGATTTCGCCTTCGACACCCCGGAAGCGCTGGAACACTTCCTGTTTGAGGAGAAATGACCATGAAAATTGACCACATTGCTTTGTATGTCAACGATCTGGATGGGGCAAAGTCCTTCTTTGAAACCTACTTTCAAGCGGTATCCAACGAGGGATACCACAACAAAAAGACGGATTTTCGATCCTATTTTCTGACCTTTTCCGACGGTTCCCAGCTGGAAATCATGACAAAGCCCGAGCTTTCCGATTCCGGCAATCTGCTGGACCGGTTTGGCTATGCCCATATTGCCTTTTCCGTGGGAAGCAAAGAAGCCGTGGATGAGCTGACTACCCGGTTAAATGACGGCGGCTACCCCACCTTATCCGGCCCCAGAGTCACCGGGGATGGCTATTACGAAAGCAGCGTTCTGGGTTTCGAGGGAAATATCCTCGAAATTACCGTATAATCCCCTTGACAATCATGATATAATGTGTTTTAGAATCAGGTCAGGAGGTGAGCTGTCTGGAAAAGACCGGAATCAAGGTCATGGCCCGCAATCGGGAGGCCTATCACGAATACTTCGTGGAGGAAGAATTTGAGGCGGGCATTGAGCTGGTGGGCACAGAGGTCAAGTCCATCCGCGCCGGCACCCTGAACCTGAAGGACGCCTGGTGCGGCATCAAGGACGGACAGCTCCTGCTGAACCAGATGCACATTTCCCCCTACGACCACGGAAACCGCTTCAACGTTGACCCCCGCCGCCCCCGCCGTCTGCTGATGCACAAGCGGGAGATTATGCGGCTCTACGGCAAGGTCAAGCAGGATGGCTACTCCCTGATTCCCCTGTCCGTTTATTTCAAGGGCAGCCGGGTGAAGGTGAACGTGGGACTGTGCAAGGGCAAAAAGCTTTACGACAAACGACAGGCCGCGGCAGAACGGGACGCAAAGCGTCAGATCGACCGGGCCATGAAGGAGAGAATGAGACAATGAATCCTACATTTAAGATCACTATGGAAAACGGCGGCGTTATCGAGGGAGAGCTGTACCCCGAAAAGGCCCCCCAGAGCGTTTACAATTTCATCGACCTGTGCAATCACAACTTCTACGACGGTCTGATCTTCCACCGGGTCATCCCCGGCTTCATGATTCAGGGTGGCTGTCCCGAGGGCACCGGCATGGGCGGCCCCGGCTACTGCATCAAGGGCGAGTTTTTCTTCAACGGCTTCAAGAACGATCTGAAGCACAAGCGGGGCGTTCTCAGCATGGCCCGCTCCTCCTCCCCCAACTCCGCCGGCAGCCAGTTCTTCATCATGCATCAGGATGCCAAGCATCTGGACGGCCAGTACGCTGCCTTCGGCAAGGTCACCTCCGGTATGGACGTGGTGGACGCCATCGCCGCTACCCGCACTGGTCGGAATGACCGTCCTGTGGAGGATCAGAAAATTGCCTCCATCACCGTGGACACCCACGGTGAAACCTACCCTGAGCCCAATAAGCTCCCCGATCCCTACGGAAGATTTTAATTTAGTGTAGAGTGTGAAGAGTGGAGAGTGAAGATTTTTTTCTTACCTTTCCTTCACTCCACACTCCACTCTCCAAACTTCACACTTCAAAATGGGGCCGTACTGGTTTCGACGGGGGTAGTGAGGCCGGAATAGCGGGCCGTGGCGCCTGGCCACGATAAAACGGGCAATTTTTAAATTTAACTGACAACAATACTGTTGCCCTGGCTGCCTAATTAGGCGCCCATCCTCCCCGGAAGGTCCACGAGCCGGGCCAGGGTGTGATTTGAGTGGAGACCGTGCGTATGGTAAGCTTTGCCCATACCATGCATCATGAAGCTACTGATTCCCGTAGGGTGTTTGTTCCCGCCGGGATGAGGGAATGTAAATAACAAACTGCGCCCGGAGAAGTTCCCTCCAAGTTGCCTTCGGACAGGGGTTCGATTCCCCTCGGCTCCACCAGTTTTACTCGAGTCCAAGCCGTCTTGGGCTCGAGTTTCTTTTTGCCCTTTTCTTCTGGATTTTGCCTTCTTTTGTTTTATTCTATGTAGTTTCACCAGAATATTATATCCATATTGGCCCTTTTCCCTTGTGCGATTTTGGGGGTCATTTTTCTCGCACATTTTTTCGATATAAAATGTATGTAACCCGCCAAGCGCGGGTTCGTCTTTTGTCTCAGACGGATTCAGGAGGTTGGTTGGGACATTGTTCAGATGGATTTCCACATAATCGGGGTAGACAAGAACCTTGTCCAGGTACAGATTGATGATCTGCTCCCTCTGCGGTAAGGTGCCGCTGTGGAACATTTTCTGCGCCTGCCGGAATGCTGCGCGGATTGCCTCCTCGTCCAGATCATCTTCCTTTGTTCCCCTTTCTTCTTCCTGAATCTGAACATCCAGCAGCTCTTTCTCCCGCTCCAGCTGGGTAAGCTGAGTGACCAGCGCCGCGCTGCCCGTATTGGCAATGATATTGACAATGTTGGCAATCTTCTGCTCCACAGTTTTCAGGTTCTGGCGGAGGGTACGAATCTTGTCCTTATCCTCCCCTTCCTCCTGCTGGCACAGCTCACGGTACGCCTGCACGATTCCGGGAATCCGGGATTCATCAAAAACTGTTTCCTCTATCTTTCGCAGCACCAGTTCTTCCAGCGGTTGCTGCCGAACATTCTGGTTTCTGCAAATCCTTGCTCCATGATTATTGCGATTGTTGCAGGCATAAGTCCCGACAACTTTTCTGTCCTTGCCAGTCTGCATGGAGTCACCGCAATATCTGTGGCCACAGAGACCACAAAACACCAAACCAGTCAGCAAATAATTTCTTTTGCTTTTTTGCCGTCTGTGTCGCTTTCTGCTGGCGAGAATCGCCTGCACACGGGCAAAGGTTTCGTCATCCACGATCTTCGGCATTCCACCGGGAATGCGGATCTGATCTTCAATGGGCTTGTCCAGGTGATTGTTCCGCCGCCCCAGTTCGTCCTTGCTTGCCGCCCTGCTGAATACATAGACGCCGTTGTACTTTTCATTCCGCAGCATCTCATACAGGGTTTCCTTGGAAAAGGTATTGCCCAGCCGGGTGCGGTAGCCCATGGAATTCAGCTTGTTCAAAACCACATTATAGCCGCAGCCATCGGCTACGTCCCGGAAGATCATCCTGACGGCTTCCGCCTCATAGTCATTGATGATATATCTGTGGGTCTCAGGGTCCACCCGGAAACCATAAGGAATCCAGCCGCCAATGTAACGACAATCCATAGCTGATTCTCTCATTCCTTTCATAACTTCGCGGGCCAGATTCTTGGAATAGTATTCGCTCATGCCCTCCAGCACGGATTCCAGGATGATGCTCTCCGGGCTGTCGTCCATCTGCTCCAAAACGGACAGCAGCTGCACTCCGTTCTTCTTCAGCTCCCGTTTATAGTAGGCGCTGTCATACCGGTTCCGACTGAATCTGTCCAGCTTATGGACGATAGCAAAGTCGAAGTCCCCTTCCCTGGATGCTGCAATCATCTTCAGAAACTCCGGACGGTCATCTGTGGTCGCGGATTTTGCCCGGTCACAGTATTCATGGATGATTACGATAGAATTTCGGCTGCAATACTCATGCATTGCCCGGAGCTGGGTTTCAATGGATTCTTCTCTCTGGTTGTCCGAGGAAAAACGGGCATACAAAACCGCTCTGGGGGTCACCCCCCTGTTTCTTAACCGCTCAACGACTGTCATATGTTTTCACTCCTTAAGTTATGTTCCCGGTCTGGGCTGCCAGTTCCCTGAGAATCTTCGCAAGGACAAGGGCAAAATCCACATTCTCGTTTTCACTGGCAATGTTCAGAATTTCACGGGTTGGTTCGATGCCGGACGCATACAAATCATCCTTGCGGATTGTATAGACAAGCATGATTGACCTCCTCCATATTATAAAAAACAAACCAATTTGACAAAGGTGCGAACCAGCTTAACGACTCTTATGGCGAGGGGTGATTTCGTAGTCAAATCCCGCCCTCTGGTTACAGTAGGTACACAGCTCCTTCTCAACTGCGATAGGATTCACCCGCCGCAAATAATAAGCACCTAAGCCGTAGAAGTTTTCGGCGCAGGTGCTGCACAGGCACAATGTGAGTTTTCCGGGCGTGGTAGGAATCAGGCCGATGCTGATAGCCAGCGCATGATTCAGCCCCTTGATTTCCCCGTCAGACAGCTTTC
>CAMFBN010000012.1 GCA_945948535.1 uncultured Clostridia bacterium | reverse complement strand
AAATAGGAGAACACTATGAAAACAAGAATTTTTACCCTTTTAATATTGCTTTTATTTCTTCTAACTGCCTGCGGGAAAGCCGACCCCGCAGTGGCAAACACCAATGCACCCTTGGAAACAGAAATGCAGGGTAAAGCTGGCGATTCCATCGCTGTAATTCCGCGTCAGGAAAGCGGCGACTCGGCATCAAACAATGCTGATTCTCAAACAAAACCGGCTTCCAATTCGTTCCACAGTGAGCCTGTGACCTTCGATGGGTATTCACTCACCCCAGAGGGGGATTCTGTTCCTGTCAGACTGACAATGGCGGTAGAAAATGTTCTGGAAGGGGAGGCTGCTTGGCAACAGATGATTTCTCAGGGGACACAGCTTCCAGCGCCGGAGCAAGGAAAGGAATATATCCTGGTTACATTGAAGGTAACATATGAGGATGGTGATCTAGAAACTCTTTACTTTGCGGAGAACTATCCTGCATCGTGGGCAGCTGCCAGAGTCCACTTCCTTATTCCTTGTGAAAACAGCAACAGTTTCATTAAAGATGTGACCCGCCAACTACCCAACTGTATATGGGGGCCAGATGAATTTGAAGGGCGGACTTTATCAAAAGGAGAAAGCATCACCGGTGATGTGGCATTTCTTCAGGATGTTGAAAACACGGCACCGCTCTATTTTGAAGGTTATAACCAGGTTGTAACTTTCCAGATTCATTAACCGAGAATGGGGATAATTTTACACATTTTTATGTGGAAGTAATCATTGTAAACAGGGCAGACTTACCCGATGATATTGAAGATTTGGTTTATCGTCCGCTGGATTAAGGAGTGATGGACATGAGGAAATTATGCCTATTTGTATTGCTTGCGCTTCTTCTCACCGCCTGTGGGAAATCATCTCCCGCAGCTGTGACCACAGAGCTTGAACAAGAAGTGACCGGGCTGATTTCCGAAACAACGGCTCTATTGCAAACGGATAGTTCCAACAATGGGATACCATGGAATGCCCCATCCTCTATTGGTGGCTCCACTTGGCAGGAAGCCTACCTTTCCGTAATCAAATGTGACCGACAGCAACTTCTTGTGGATACGGACAAGTTGCGCTATCCGGAAGATACCTATGTGTATCTGGGCATCCATGACTTCGACGGGGACGGTACACCGGAGCTGATCTTTGGCGATGGAGTCAGTCTGGCAGTATTTACCTTTTCCGAGGGGCAGGTGGAACGAATTGCGGATTCGGTAAGACTTGACACATACGCCATGAATGTAAACTCAACAATATTCGTTGATTTTTTACAAGCCTTGTGATATGATATTTTCGAAGAAAGAAAATACTGGGGGTGCAGTAACATATGAGTAATAATTCTTCCAATCCATGGCGAATTTTTGTTTCATCAACAAAAGAGGATTTAGTTCCATATCGAGAAGCAGTTGAAGCTGCACTGACTGGCATGGAGCATATTCCCCTCGGAATGGAGTACTTTGTCTCGTCTCCTGACAGCCCCATAGACGTTTGTCTATCAACAGTCCGTAGAAGTCAGCTCTATATTGTTATTGTTGGTATGCGCTACGGAAGTATTGAGGAAGGCTCCGGGAAATCGTTTACGGAACTTGAATACGATGAGGCTGTTAAAAATAAAATCCCGGTTTTAGCTTTTGTAATCGACGAGGAACAGTGTGCTGTTTTACCTAAGTTTGTTGATGTTGGCGAAAAAGCAGAAAAGCTTAAACAGTTCAAAACGAAGCTAAATTCATCTTATTTGGTAAGCAGATTTACTTCTGTTGATAACCTGAAGCAATTGGTTGAAAAATCTGTTCGGCAGACTATTGATAAAATTACAGCAGACAAGGCCGAAAAGAAAGCCGCACAAAGCAAAGAGATTACACTGGCGGACTATGTTGAAGGTGCTAAACTGTTTAGACGTTTTGCACTTCTTCCCAAAAGATATAACGGCAGAGAAGTTGTACTGCGAATTAGAATGGATGGGCAGTTTGGCACTTGGAAGATGCGAGACGAATTCTTTACTGCTTTTGGCTTTGACCCCGGGGATACTCTATTTGGCAATGATGCATCGGTCATTGGAATTAATATGGAAGATCTTGACGAAAGAGCAAGAACCATTGACTTTTTTGCAGGTGGAGAGAATGCAGATTGGATTCTGAACAACGAGATTACAACGGGAACCATTTTCGAGGGGAAATTCAGATTTGCATATGAGCAAGTTGAAGAGATTGTCTCAAGAAGCTACGGTAATACCGCAGCAAATATTGCAGCACTTATCTTGATTGAAGGAAAAACTGTCATCGGAAAAGAAGCTGGTACCCGCAAAGCTAAATCAATTCGCTCTGATCTGTTTGATTTACTATCAGATAATTAATTTCTATAACTCAAACTTCGCACCCCTAGAAATCCGAACTTTTTAATCAAAAATCCGAAATAAAAAAGCAGTACAGACCCAATGTATGGTATAATGTAATCACCACAAAACACCAAACACATACACGAGGTCTGCACTATGAACAGTATAGCATTTGATGTTGAAAATGAAAAGCGTTTTTCTTCCAGAATCCAGAAATTTTTCAGGCGGTATCAGATCAGCGGCATTTTGAAGAAGTGCAACGCTTACAAAGAGCAGGGGTTTTCTGTTGTTACGCTGATTCAGTACCTGTTCTGTCTGGTCTTCCGCAACCGCAGTATGTTTCAGGATATGCAGTCGGAAAAGGCTCCGGAATTCAAGAAGGACACAGTTTAGCGTCTGAAAAACTCCACCCATATTGATTGGAAACGCTTTACCACTCTGCTTGCCTCCAGGATCATCAGCGACACCATCGCGCCTCTTACTTCCGAGAATCGGAGGAACGCATTCATCGTGGATGATTCCATTTACGAGCGCAAAGGCTCTAAAAAGGCAGAACTGTTGGCAAAGGTCTATGACCACGCCAGCCGCCGTTATACTCGTGGTTTCCGTATGCTGACGCTGGGGTGGTCTGACGGTGTGACCTTCCTGCCGGTCAATTCCCGGCTGCTGTCCTCAGAAAAGGAAAGCAGCCGTATCAACGAAGGCTGGGATGTTGATTCCAACTCCAACGGTGCAAAAGCGCGGAAATCTGCCACGAAAAAGGCAACTGAGGTAATTCCAGAGCTGATTTCTGAGGCAATCACAGCGGGAATCCAGGCCAATTATGTGCTGTTTGACAGCTGGTTTTCCTCTCCCAAGGTGATCCGTTCCATGAAGGAACTGGGGCTGGACGTGGTTGCCATGGTGAAAAAGAGCAGCAAGATCCACTACCGTTTTCAGGGGCAGATGTGCTCTTGCAAGGACATCTTCCGCAGCTGCAAGCACAGACGCGGCCGCTCCCGGTATCTTCTGAGTGTTTCGGTAGAGATTTGTGGAGAGGACGACGATGCCGCAACCATTGCCGCGAAACTGGTTTTCGTGCGTAACCGCAGCAACCGCAAGGACTATCTTGTTCTGCTGAGTACCGATACCTCTCTGACCGAAGACGAGGTCATTGCGCTGTATGGGAAACGGTGGGACATTGAGGTGTTCTTTAAGACCTGCAAGTCCGTCCTGAGACTGACGAAGGAATGCCGCTCCCTATCCTACGATGCCATGTGCGCACAGACTGCCATTGTATTTACGCGGTATCTGTTTCTGGCAGTCGGCGTCCGGGAGGACAGCGATCTGCGCTCATCCGGGCCGCTGTTCTGCCTGGCAGCGGATGAGATAGCGGATATTTCCTTTGCTGCCGCTTTTGAGAAATTGCAACTTTTTCTCCAAAAACTGCTGGAGGGATTTATTACCAGGAAAGAGGAAATTCGCGCGCTCGTCTTGGATTTCCTTGCGGGTTTGCCTGCTGACATGAAGCGGTTCCTCGATTTCGAGGGGTTAATGGGTACTTCTGCGCCTAAAATGGGGTGCGAAGTTTGAGTTCTATAATTGGAATTAACTCCTGTCCCAGGGAAACGGTAATTACATTGAGAAGTAATGCGATTTGCTCGCGTTGCACCTATTTAGCTGAGGTCCACGCTCAATGACAAGATAAGACATGCCGGTGTATCGCGCATCACGATACACCGGCAAACTATTTTAATCTTCTATCCCATGAAGAGCAGGCCCTTTCAGGTAGTTCTCCATCTCACCAGACAGCACCAGACTGGCATATTCCATCGGCGCATTGTATAGCAGCCAATCAAGATCGGCCATCTGTCCGTTCGTAACATCGTAGGCATTCTCCACTTCCTCGCAATCAATCGTGAGAACGGAGCCATCGTTGTAGGTTAGCTCTACGGCGTTGGTATCCATGTTATAGAAGCAATGAATCGGCTTTTTCATTTTGTGGTCCTCCTTGAAATTTGGATTATATTGAATCGCTGTATGTGTGAAATGATCTCCTTTCTCACAAAACTGCAATTCAATTCACCACAAATGAGCCGCAGTCATGTGTATTTTGCGAAGGGGGTAAAACCTTCCTTTACAAAATACACCCTGGCTCGGAATGACAGTTATTTCTTTCCCTTTGTATGATTTGACAAAACGATTTGTTAGTGAGACAGCCCCTTCCATTTTTGCAGGACAGACCGTCCTGCAAAACGATTTAATGTGTTGCAATCCGGGAAAAAGGGATGTATGATAGACAAAACAACTTTGCACGGAGGCGGCAGCAATGGAAGAGAAACAGGCAGTCAGCCGGAAAATTCTGGACTTTCTGCAGCAGGAAGGAATCAACCCGGAGATTTTGAAGCAGATTCGGGCCTTTTTGGACGCCCATCCCGCCGGGAACCCGGATCGGATTCCCACGCCCCGGTATGCCTACTACGGAAACGAAATCTGGGAGCAGGCCCTGACGGCAATCCTCTGCGGGAAAAATCTGCTGCTGGCAGGCGGCAAGGCAACAGGCAAAAACGTGCTGGCCCAGAATCTGGCGGCTCTGTTTTTGCGGCCCATGTGGAATATTTCCCTGCATGTGAACACGGATGCCGCGTCTTTGGTAGGCACGGATACCTTTCAGGACGGCGCGGTGACCTTCCGGCCCGGCCCGGTGTACGAGTGCGGCGCACAGGGCGGCTTCGGGGTGCTGGACGAGATCAACATGGCGAAAAATGAGGCTTTGGCGGTGATGCACGCGGTGCTGGACTTCCGACGCAGTGTGGACGTGCCCGGCTATGGCTCTCTGGAACTGCGCCCGGAAACCCGCTTTCTTGCCACCATGAACTACGGCTACGCGGGAACCCGGGAGATGAACGAGGCGCTGGCCTCCCGGTTTGCGGTGATTGCCATGCCCACCATCTCGCAGGACAATCTGGAGCGGCTGCTGAGTGAGCAGTATCCCAATTTGAATCGGAAGACAAGGGGCCTGCTGGCAGGATTGTTCTTTGATCTGAACAAAAAATGCCTGAATTCCGAGATATCCACCCGGGCGTTGGACCTGCGAGGCCTGCTGGACGCCGTGGATCTGATGGGACTGGGACTGAACCCCGCCGCCGCGTTGGACATGGGCATCACCAACAAGAGCTTTGACCCCTACGAGCGGCAGTTGATCCATGACATGATTGCCGCCCGGATTCCGTCGAAGCTGCGCTGTGATCAGGTGTTCGACCGATGAATGACAATGAATTCGGCGCGGCAGGCCGCCGTGCCCTGAATCAGGTGTGGAACGGCGCGGGGGAATACGGCTTTACCCCGGTGTTCGTCGCCAACACCCTGTACATGAACACCATTTCCGGGCTGGCGGAAGCCTTTTTCGGCAGGGAAGCGCTGCAAAACCTGTTCGATACCTGGGCGGGGGACGAGTGGCAGGGAACCTATGACCGGTTCGCTTGGGTACTGATCGAAGCGGAAGTGTACCGGCGCAATGTGGAGGACCGTCCCGCGCTGGCGGAGCTTCGGGTCTCCTATGCCGGTTTTTTTCTGGAGTCCCTGGAGCGCCGTTCCCGGTCGGAAAATATGGCGAAGGCCATGCTCTGCGAGTCCATCCAGCGTGCCCACTGGCGGGAGGCGGAGGGGGACAGTCCCGGCTTTCTGCTGCCCAAGGAGGCAAAGCTGTACGCACAGGTGAAAGCCTCCGCCGGCCTTTCGCCGGGGGAATTGGGAAGCCGGATTTTGTCGCTGCTGCAAGACTACTTTGGCTTCCGGGGCAGGCCAAAACGGCGAAAAACCATCCCAATGCCCCATTTTCTTGCCAATCTTCTGCCCCAGCGGAAAAGCGATGATTTGCAGCCCCAGCGATTTGAAAATGCCATTTTGTCGGAAATGGAAACAGGCGGGCACAGAAGGGCCGGGTGGAGCGGACGCCACGCCGGCGGCGCGGATGCCCTTGCCTACGCCGAAGGGTGCTTCGGACGCTGCCGCTATTCTCCCAACCGGCTGGAAGAAATTCGCGGTCAGCTGTGTACCGGCGCCCATGCGGGCTGCGACGTCTGGTTTACGGATGGGCAGCCCTCCCCCATCAGCCGGGGGGACTCCCGCCGGGTGGCGGCGGAAGCGGCCCGGCAGCAGAAGAAAAATAAGCAGCATTACCTCGACAACGCCGCCATGTACGACGGGCAGATTCGCCGTATTCAGCGGGACATTGGCAGCAGCCTGTTTTCGGAGATCATCCCCCGGTCAGAACCGGCCCGCAGCGGGTGCCTTGACAGCACGAAGGTGTGGCGCGCTCCCGTTTTGGGGGATAACCGGGTGTTTCTGCGCCCGGAGGAGCTGCCCATCCCCGCCACGTCGGTGCTGCTTCTGCTGGACGCCTCGGCCTCCCGGATGTACCATCAGGAGGTCATCGCGGCCCAGGCCTACATTCTGGCGGAGGCCCTGCGGGGTCTGCGGGTGCCGGTGCAGGTGGAGAGCTTCTGCTCTATCCGGGGCGTGACGGTATTTAACCGGCTGGTGCCTTTTTCGGCGGAAAGCTCCCGGAATGTGTTCCGGTATTTTGCTGCCGGGTGGAACCGGGACGGGCTGGCGCTGCGGATGGCGGACTTTACCATGAAGCCTGTCCGCACGGAGCGGAAGCTGGTGATTCTGCTCACCGACGCCAATCCCAACGACAGCGTGCCCCTGAGCCGCCCGGGAAAGCTGCCGGTGCCATACGAAGAGCGGAACGGCGTGGAGGATGCGGCGGCGGAGGTGTCCCGGCTGCGGCGAAATGGCTGCCGGGTAGGCGCGGTGTTCTTCGGCAGCGGTGTCCATTTCCCCAACGCCGGGAAGATTTACGGAAACCACATCGTCCGCATCCGGGACATGGAGGAATTTGCCTCCGCCGCGGCAGAGCTGATCCGCATGGAGGTCACGCAATAAACATAAACGCACAGGCCCGGCGAGGTCTGTGCGTTTTCTCAAAAGGTCAGCCGCATCTGATACCAGGTTACGTCCCCGTGGGTGGACTGGGAAACGCCCTCGCTGACGAAGCCGAATTTGCTGTAGTAGGGCACCAGAGCATCCTTGCAGGTCAGCACCAGCCCCTTGCGGCCCTGTGCTCTCGCTTCCGCAATGACGTGCGCCAGCATCCGTCCGGCGCAGCCTTGGCGGCGGTAGTCCGGGTGGGTGTCTACGCCAAAAATCATCTGCCATGCGCCGTCTTCGTTGTGGAGGGAAGCGTTGTCGTACATTTCATCCCGCAAATCCGGCTCGTTTGTGGTCATTCCATTGACGAAGGACACCACAATTTTCCCATCGGTCAGAACCCAGAAGTGGTTGGGATACACTTCCAGCCGCCGGGCAAAGCTGGCTTCCGTTGCGGCTTCCGCTTCGGGGAAGCAGATGGCTTCCAGTTGGGTGACGGCGGGTAAATCAGCCATGGTGGCTGTGCGAATCTCCATAGTACCTGTTCCTTTCAAAAGAGGGCTTCCCGTGTGGGAAGCCCTCTTGCTTATCAGAGCACCTTGCTCAAAAAATCGATGGTTCTGGGCTGCTTTGGATGATTGATGACCTCGTCAGGGGTGCCCTCTTCCACGATGTAGCCGCCCTCCATGAAGATCACACGGCTGGCGACCTCTCGTGCAAAGCCGATTTCGTGGGTGACCACCACCATGGTCATGCCGTCGGCTGCCAGCTGCTTCATGACCTGCAAAACCTCGCCGACCATTTCCGGGTCAAGGGCAGAAGTCGGCTCGTCAAAGAGCATGATGTCCGGGTCCATTGCCAGCGCCCGGGCGATGGCTACCCGCTGCTTCTGTCCGCCGGAAAGTTGAGAGGGATAGGCGGAGGCCTTGTCCAGCAGCCCCACCCGCTCCAGCAGCTTCAAGGCTTTTTCCTTGGCCTCGGACTTGGTGGCCTTTTTCAGCTCCGTGGGGGCCAGCGTCATGTTGCCCATGACGTTCAGGTTATTAAAGAGGTTAAAATGCTGGAACACCATACCAACATTTTCCCGAACCCGGTTCAGATCGGTCTTTTTGTCGGTCAGATCGTGACCGTCCACAATTACCTCGCCGGCGGTGATGTCCTCCAGCCGGTTCAGACACCGCAGAAGGGTAGACTTGCCGCTGCCGGAGGGGCCGAGGACTACGACAACCTCGCCCTCATAAATGTCGGTGGAAACGTCCCTCAGGACTTCCAGCTTGCCGAAATTCTTTTTCAGGTGAGAAATGTGAATCTTCACATTGTTCTTATTCACGCCCACGGTTCAGTCTCCTTTCCAGCCGCTTTGCCAGACGGGACAGCAGCGTGATGATGATGAGGTACATGATACCCACAATGGTCCACACCTCGAAGGCCCGCATGGTGTTTGCCACCACGTTCTTGGCGGTGTTGACCAGCTCGGGAAAGCCGATGACCGACAGAATGGAGGTATCCTTCAGGGTGATGATAAACTGGTTGATGATGCTGGGAATCATGGTGCGGATGGCCTGAGGTAGGACGACTCTTGCCATGGCCCGCCAGTAGGGAAGGCCCAGAGAGCGGGCAGCCTCCATCTGACCGGGGTCCACGCTCTGGATACCGGCGCGGATGATCTCCGCCATATAAGCGCCGCAGTTCAGCGCCAGCGCCACGGTACCGGCCTGCAGGGCCGTCAGGGTGAATCGTGCGCCGCTGAACAGTCCGTTGATCGCCTGGGGCACACCAAAATAAATCATAAATGCCAGTACGATCATGGGAACGCCCCGAATGACATCCACGAAAATGGTGGAGATGGCATTGCAGGCGCGGTTCTTCACCACGCTGAGCAGACCAAAAATCAGGCCCAGAATACAGGCGAAGAACAAACCGGACAGCGCCAGCAGCAGGGTTTGGCCCATGGCCTTCAGCAGCAGGCCGCCGTAGGCGGAGAGGATGCGGAGAATCACGCGCAGGACTCCTTTCGGATAGTATGAGAAAATAGGGGACGCCTACAGGCGTCCCCTACAAGCGGGAAAATCAGCCCAGGTACTTTGCCAGAATCTCATCGTACTTGCCGTTTGCCTTGATGTTGGCAAGACCGGCGTTGAACATATCGATCAGCTTCTGGTTGTCGGCGTTGAAGATGGCGAAGCCATAGTCGCCGCCGGCATTGGCGGTGCCGTCCAGCACCTTCAGTGCCAGACCGCCGTCCTTAATGGAAGCCTGCATGATGGGGGTGTCCTCGAAGCAGGCCACGCACTGACCGCCGGTAACGGCCTGATACATGGTGGGAGAATCCTCAAAGTAGACGATGTTGAAGCCGTACTGATCCTTCAGGCTCTCGGCGTAGGCAGCACCCTGGGTGCCGGTCTTGACGGCAACATCCTTGCCACTGAGATCGGCGAAGCCGGTGATATCGGAGTCAGCAGCAACGGTCATGCTCTGGGTGGCGTTGTAGTAGCCGTCGGAGAAGATCCAGCCGGAAGCCTTCCGCTCGTCGGTGATGGAAGCGCCGGCGATCATGCCGTCAGCCTGACCGGCCTGGCAGGCGGCGATGGCGGCATCCCAGCCCAGGCTCTGCAGCTCGTAGTCGAAGCCCTGGTCAGCGGCAACGGCAGCGAGGATGTCCACGTCGATGCCGACAAAGTTGCCGGAAGCATCGGTGTACTCGAAGGGCTTGAAGACGGTGTCGGAGGCGATGATCCACTTCTTGCCGTCAGCGGCAGTCTTGGAGCCGCCGCAGGCAGCCAGAGACAGCACCATCACGACAGCCAGACACAGTGCGAATAACTTTTTCATAAAAATACATCCTTTCCTCTGTTATTCTCTGAAATGAGATTCCCGCCGGGAAAACGGCGGGGATGAATGGGAAAAAGGCGGCGGTTTGATACCGCAGCGCCTTTACTTCCATACATCTTATACGGAATTCTATCACTTCACTGCGTAAAAGTCAACACGAGGGAAGGACATTTGTACATATTTGACGGATTCACCAAAATATCATACAATTTCGGCTGCTTCCTTAAGCAGTTGGTACGCCTTTTCGAAGCCCAGAGAGCTGATGCACAGGGTCAGGTCGTAGTTTCGGCTGTCGCCGTAGGTACGGCCGGTCATCTTCTCACAGTAGGCACGGCGGGCCCGGTCAGCGGTGTCCATGTCCGATTCCAGCACGGAAAGGGGAACATCCGGCATTTCCTTTCGGATGCGCAGCAGCCGCCAGCTCCGGTCGGCGTGGACGAATACCCGCAGGCAGTGGTCGTATTCTTTCAGGATGTAGTCGGCGTTCCGGCCCACGATGACGCAGCTTTCCTTGTTGGCAAGCTCCCGGATGGCCCGCACCTGTGCCTCCCACAGCTCCTCGCTCAGGGGGCGGCTATAGAAATTGAACAGGCTCTGGGTGAAGCCGAACTCTCTGGGCACCCGCTCATCCCACTGCCGGACCTGCTCCGGACTCAGGTGGGCGCTGGCCTTGGCGGTGCGCAGAATGATGTCCCGGTCGTAATAGGCGATGCCCAGTTCCCGTGCCAGCCGGCGGCCCAGATCGCTGCCGCCAGCGCCGAATTCTCTGCCGATGGTAATGATACGCTTCATAAGGAAGCCTCCTCATAGCTCGTGCTTCCCGGCATTTCGCAGTAAATGACAGCCTAAGAAGCAAATAATTTTGTGCAGAAACATCATAGCACATTTGCCCGGCAGGTTCAACAGTATTTTTACGCAGGCTGCTACGGTTCCCGGTAGGCAAACCAGTACTCGCCCACCTGCCCCCACACCTCCCCGCCGATTTGCCAGGGAGCGTAGTAGAGCACGTCCCTGGGCAGGACATAGGGGCCGTACATGGCGGCGGTGACGGCGCGGTACTGGGGAAGATCCGGCTTTGCGTTCTGGAGATAGTACACGCTGCCAAAGGTCTCCGACCACCAGAGCACCTTGTCCACGGTGTTGGGGTACTCGTCGGAAACAAGCCGGTTGAGAATGACCTCCAAAACAGCCTGCTGTACCTCCTCCGGCTGATTCCTTGCCTGCACCCAGGCAAGACAGGCCAGGGTGTGGATATCCTCCTCCGGCAGCTCATAGCCAACGTAGCGGGTTTCGGGCTGCTGGGGCTTGCTGGCATCGTACAGCTCCGGATTTTCCGGCATTTCCGACTTGTCGAAGACCCAGCCGCCGCTGTAGCCGCTGGTAATGGTGTATTCGTGGAAGCCGCCCAGGAAGCCGTCAATCAGAAGCTCGCTGGAATAATTCGGTTCGAAGGGGTCCTTGACGATGACCAGACCGTCATCGGTCAGGCCGGACAGGACGATAAAGTGCTGCCCGGTGGTGAAGGGGGAGCGGTCGTTTTCCATGACGATGGCGACCTTGCCCTCCTCCAGAGCCTTTTGGGTTTCCCGCCAGTCAAAATTCTTCTCATAGGGCAGGCCCAACTGCTGGGCGGCGTACTCCAGCCGCTCGACATTGGTTTTCCCGTATTTTCCGAAGTGATAGACCAGCTGATCCGGTGTGTATTCGTGGTCGGTCATGTAGGTAGCGACCATGGAAAGGCAGGTCATGCTGCATCCGCTGGTGGCGATGGTGCCGTCACCGAACTTGACGTAGGGGTAATCGGTCTGATAGAACAGGGGAACGGTGTCATAGGTGAGCTTCTCCGGCTCGGTTTCGGCGATGGTTGGAACCTGGGTTTCCGGCGGAAGGGTTTCTGTGGGGACGGTGGTTTCAGCGGCGGTGGGCTGGGGCACGGGGGCCTGAGAAGCGCAGGCGCACAGCCCTGTAACCAATAAGAAAATCCATGCCGCTTTCCAACCGTGCTTCACAACTGCAAACTCCCTTTCGACAAATTACAAACATTATAGCATCTGCGGTAAAAACTTCAAGGGCCAGTTCCCGGGACTGTCCTGCCTGAAACGGATTGGATGCGGCCGGCAGAGCTTCCCGGCTTGCGCTTTCGCCGCTGCACAATGGGATACCGGCAAAGAAATATGGTGATTGCTCGTCACGGTTCTGCTGAAAGACCCCTGACGCTGTGCTAGAATGGCGCCAATCTTCCGGACTGAGCCGGATAAGCTGCGGGAGGACACGGTATGCTGGATATATTCAGACGGGAGATCAAATATGAGATCAATCCCTGCCTTACGGAGGTGCTGAAGCAGCGGCTGTCGGCGGTGCTCTCGGCAGACCCCCACAACGGCACGCAGGGGTATCTGGTGCGTTCCGTCTACTTTGACACCCCGGACGCCTCGGACTGCCGTGAAAAACTGGATGGGGTGGAGAACCGGAAAAAGCTGCGCCTGCGGGTTTACGGCTTTGGGGACGCTCCCGCCAAGCTGGAGCTGAAGCAGAAGCAGGGGGCCTTCCAGAGAAAGCGGAGCCTCACCTTAAGCAGACCGCAGGCAGAGCAGCTGCTGGCGGGGGATTCGTCCTGCCTGGAAGACTGCGGGGAATTCGGGCAGCAGATGGCCCGGCTGATGGCCTTGGGAGCCTATCGCCCCAGCTGCCTTGTGGAGTATGACCGCATCGCTTTCTGCTGCCCCACCAACGATACCCGGGTCACCCTTGACAGCCGCCTGCGCTCCAACGAGGGCTGCTTCCGGCTGTATGACCCCACGGTGCAGCTGACGCCGGTGGGCAGGCCGGGCATGGTGACGCTGGAGGTCAAATACAATCACTTTTTGCTGAGCTTTGTGAAGGATGCGGTCAATGTGGTGGGAATGCTGAACGTTTCCGCCAGTAAATATTGCCGGTGCAGGCAATTTGGAATCGGAGGGGAATAGACTATGAATAAGGAACTGCTGTACTACCTGACCAACGACGCGGGCAGCCTGACCCTTCAGGAGATTCTGCTGAGCTTCGCCTGCGCTGTGGTATTGGGGGCTGTGATTTTTGTGTCCTACCGCTTCTGCCATACCGGGGCGGTGTACAGCGCGAAGTTCAACGTGTCGCTGTGGATGATGACGCTGGTGACCACACTCATCATGTGCGTGATCGGCAACAACATCGCCCTGTCGCTGGGCATGGTGGGCGCCCTGTCCATCGTCCGGTTCCGCACCGCCATCAAGGACCCCCGGGATACCACATACATCTTCTGGGCCATCGCGGTGGGGGTGTGCTGCGGCATCTGCGACTACCTGATCGCCGGAATCGGCAGCGCCGTGATCTTCTGTATGATGGTGCTGATCGGAAACGTTCGGGGCAACGACCGGTATCTGCTGATTGTGCGCACGGCCGGAACCCCGGACACCCGTGTGGAGGAGCTGATGCAGTCCTATTATCAGAATAAGGCCAGACTTCGGGTCAAAAACACAGCTTCGCAGCAATCTGAGTACATCTATGAGCTGAGCGCCTCTGTGCTGAAAAAGCACGGCGGCAGCGAGGAAATCTCCAAAGAACTGTACGCGCTGGCAGGGGTGCAGAACGTGAATCTGGTCTGCCAGAATGACGAGATTACCGCATGAGAAGAAAACTGCGGCTTTGCGCCCTGGTCTGGGGGCTGACAGCGCTGCTGTGCGTATGTCTGGGAGCGATTCAGCTGGCTTCTGTGCCCCGGCAGGCCCGGTACATTGACCATATCGTCAACGCCGGCGCTGACCCCACTCTGGGAACCACCACCATCCCGGCAGACCGCATGGTGGGCGGGGAGTTTGTCAGCCATCTGCCGCTGGTGGTCATTGACACCGGGGGACAGGAAATCGTCAGCTATAAGCAATACA
The DNA here is from genome assembly GCA_945948535.1 of uncultured Clostridia bacterium. GTDB lineage: Bacteria > Bacillota > Clostridia > Oscillospirales > Oscillospiraceae > Faecousia. The sequence continues at coordinate 45,871 of CAMFBN010000012.1, read as the reverse complement.
ACCCGGAAACCGATGCCTTTGAGGTGCCGGCGGGCATCGACCCCTACTTTTCCATGACGCTGTCCGTGTACGACAGCGCCGACCACTGCAACCGGCTTTCAGACCCGGCGGGCCTTGTGACCACGGGCCGCATTAAGGTGCGGGGCAATTCCTCATCGTTTCCAAGCCTGCCGAAGTTTCAGTATAAGCTGAAGCTGGATGAGGCGGAAAGCGTCATGGGCATCGGTACGGACGACACCTGGGTGCTCTCCCCCACGGTTCAGGACAAATCCCAGCTGCGCAACTATCTTGTCTACAACATTGCGGGGCAGATCGAGCCCTTTACCCCGGATCTGCGGTACTGCGAGGTGCTGTTTGCCCGGGAGGGAGGCTACTATTACGGCGGGCTGTACAGGCTGTGCGAGTCCGTCAAGGTTTCGCCGGAACGGGTGGATATCCGCAAGGACGCCACAGGCTATCACGTTGGCAGCGGATATCTGCTTCTGCGGGACCGGTATTCGAACAGCAAGATCATCCTGGATACCTGGGGCACCCGCATGGGCTATAACTGCCGTGTGGAAAGCACGCAGGGCAAGCGGATACCCACGTATTTCTCCTTGGAATACCCCAAAAACGAAAACGCGACGCCGGAGGTGATTGCATCCATCGAAGAAGAGATTTCCGAGATCGAAGCGATTCTGTACAGCGGGGATGCCGCCGTTCTGGAACAGCTCGACCAGTGGGTGGATTTGAATTCCTTTGCCGAATACATGGTGATCAACGAGTTCTTCACCAACTATGACGCGGGCACGAACTCCACATTTCTCTACAAGGCGCCCCATGGGAAGCTGACCGCCGGACCCTACTGGGATTATGACGGCGCGGTGGACAACTGGAACAGCGCCCTGCTGGATATCAACGCCTTCGCTTTTCCGGAATATCCCTGGTACAACGCGCTGATCCGGCTGGAAACATTTGAACGCCTGGTGGAGAAACGGTATCACGAACTGCGCAAAACGATTCTGAGCGACGAATATCTGGACACGTTCATCGACGGAACACTTTCCTATCTCGGCAACGCCCTTGCCCGGGAGGAAAGCGCCTACGGTGACTACACCTATTTAACGGATGTCCTGACGGAGAAGACCACCGGCCTGACCATTGACCGGAGGAGGGAAACCGCGGCAGAGGAAGCCCGGCGCGTGAAGGACGTGCTGCATCTTCGGGGCGCGTACATGGACAGAAACATCGCGGCACTGCGGGACCTGGTTACGTTCCGGGGCAGCTCCCTGGCCACCAACACGGTTCTGGCCTGCGTACTGATCGCGGTGTTTCTGGTGAGCACGCTGCTGGCCCGCCGCCGTTTGACTCAGTGACTTTTTATGGAGGCGATTGCTTGAACCGAAAAACCAACGTACGCACCAGACGCCTGACCGGGACGGCACAGCGCGTGTGGATCTGGCTTGCCGTCATTTCCATGACCGTCTACATTTTGTGGCGGGCCATCTGCACCATTCCTGACCGGCACGTCTATGGAACCCTTGCCTTTGTGTGCGGCATTTTTCTGCTGGCGGCGGAGAGCATTTCCGCGCTGGAAGCCCTGATGCACTACACGGATATGCACAATATGCGCCTGCCGGAAAAGCCGGAGCTGCCGGAAAGCTGGTATCCCGAGGTGGATGTGTTCATTGCCACCCATGACGAGTCGGTTTCCCTGTTATATAAGACCGTCAACGGCTGTAAGCATATGCACTATCCGGATAAGAACAAGGTACACATCTTCCTGTGCGACGACGGAAACCGTCCGGCGGTGGCGCAGCTGGCAAAGGAACTGGGGGTGGGCTATTTCGGACTGGCGGAAAACAGGGACGCCAAGGCGGGCAACCTGAATAACGCCCTGTCTCAGACCCATTCTCCCTGCGTTGCCACCTTTGACGCGGACATGATTCCCACCTCCGATTTTCTGATGGAAACCGTCCCCTACCTGTTCCTGCCCAGGATGAAAAAGGACGAAGATGGGCACTGGGTTCCCAGAACCGAGGATGAAATCGACCCGGATTTCAAAATCGGCTTTATCCAGTCGCCCCAGAGCTTTTACAATCCCGACCTGTTCCAGTATTACCTGTACAGTGAAAACCGGATTCCCAATGAGCAGGATTATTTCTTCCGGGAGATCAATGTGGGCCGGAACCGGGCCAACGCGCCCATCTACGCCGGCTCCAATACGGTGATTTCCCGGCAGGCGCTGGAGGCGGTGGGAGGCATCGCCACGGGCAGCATCACCGAGGATTTCGAGACCGGCATCCGTATCCAGGCGGCAGGCTACACCTGCTATGCCATCGACAGGGTGCTGGCCCACGGGCTGGCGCCCCGGGACTTTGAAAGCCTGCTCCGGCAGCGGGAACGGTGGGGCAGGGGCTGCATTTCTTCTCTGCGGCATACCCATCTGATCTTCAACCGGGGACTGAAGCTTCGGGCAAAGCTTGCCTATCTTTCCGCGTTTTTGTACTGGTTTACCTTCCTGCGGCGGTTTGTGTACATTCTCGCCCCCATTTTGTTTGTGGTATTTCATATCCCGGTCATGGTCTGCGGCCTCAGAAGCCTGCTTATCTTCTGGCTGCCGTCGTTCCTGCTGTATAACCACGCGCTGAAGGTATCCTCCGGCAAAATCCGTTCCTACCGCTGGTCCAATATCATCGACACCATTCTGTTCCCCTATCTGATTCTGCCGATTCTGGCGGAGTTCCTGTTTATCCGGCTGAAAACCTTCCATGTGACCAGCAAGGAAGTGACGGAGGGCAGCACGCCGTACCTGCTGGGCCTGCCCCACCTGATTCTGCTGATGTTTGATCTGCTGGCGGTGGTGCTGTGCACTTGGGAGCTGCTGACGGCCCGGAGCTACGGCGCGGTGGTGGTGCTGTACTGGCTGCTGGTCAACGGGTTTAACCTTCTGATGGCGCTGCTGTTTGTGGCGGGGCGGAGGAACCGGCGCAGCGAGGAACGCTTCCGGGTCACCCTGCCGGTACAGGTGGAGAGCTGCGGACGGACGCTGGATGGGCAGACCATGGATATTTCCGAGAACGGTCTGGCGGTGGTGCTGCCGGACCCGGTTTACCTGCCGGATGACGAGCCGGTTCCCGTCACAATTACAGATCGGGGCAGCACTGCGCGCCTTCAGTGCCTGGTTGCCAGCGTCAGTCAGGTGCGCGGCGGATGGCGGTACGGCCTGTGTGTGCATGACACGGAAGACCGGGAAGCCTACGACCAGATTGTCTATGACCGGCACCATTCCATGAGCGATATCATGCAGCCCACCGTCAGCACCTTCTCCGACCTGTCCGTGAACATCCGCGGGCGGCTGGGCCGGGAGCGGCAGTCTCTGCGTAAGCAGCCCCGTATCCCGATTGGCGAACAGTTCCCGATGGAGGGCGGCGGCAGTGTGATGGTGGAGAACATGAACTACAAATATGTGCGCCTCTCCGGGGCGGTTGATCTGCCCGATGAACTGACCCTAAGGGTTTTTGCCCATCCCGTAGCGCTTCGCAGAAGCTCCATCCGTCCGGGCCTGTACGAGATTATGAACCGGGAAGAACTGCTGCAGTCACAGGATTTTCTTGACAGATTGTGCCAGTACACCCGCAGTGAGGTACCGGTAAACAGCTGATACCAAAGAAGGAGGCACGCCATGCTGTTTTCCAGCGTTGTATTTCTGCTGTATTTTCTCCCGGTGGTGCTGGTGCTGTATTACAGCGTCGGAAGAAGACACATCCGGGCGCAAAACGGCCTGCTGCTGATTGCCAGCCTGATTTTTTACGCCTGGGGCGAGCCGAAAAATGTGCTCCTGCTGGCATTCTCCTGCCTTGCCAATTACCTGTTCGGGCTGGTGGCGGGGGGAGAACGGTTTTCCGGGAAAACGCGGAGAAGCTTCCTGATTGTATCGGTTATTTTCAATCTCGGCGTGCTGTTTTGCTTCAAATATTTGAATTTCGCGGTTCAGACAGTCAACGGCCTGGCAGGGAGGACTCTCCTGCCGGAGACGAAGCTTGCTCTGCCTCTGGGCATTTCCTTCTTCACCTTTCAGGCCATGTCCTACGTTATCGATGTTTACCGGGGCGACGCGCCGGTGCAGAAGAATTTTTTCGATTTGGCACTGTATATCTGCCTGTTTCCCCAGCTGGTGGCCGGGCCCATCGTCCGCTACAACGAGATCCAGCAGCAGCTGGGGAGCCGGCAGGAAACCCTTGACAGGGTATGCGGCGGAATGTGCCGTTTTGTGCAGGGACTGGCGAAAAAGCTGCTGCTGGCGAACAGCATGGGCGCCATTGCCGACGCGGTGTTCGGCCTGACCAGACTGTGGCACATCCAGTATCTGGTGCCGGCGGCGCTGGCGTGGGTTGGGGCGGCGGCGTACATGCTGCAAATCTATCTGGACTTTTCCGCCTACTCCGATATGGCCATCGGTCTGGGCGGAATGTTCGGGTTTTCCTTCTGCGAAAATTTCAACTACCCCTATGTTGCCGATTCCATCAATGAATTCTGGCGGCACTGGCACATTTCCCTGACCCGCTGGTTCCGGGAGTACCTGTACTTCCCACTGGGCGGCTCCCGGACCCGGAACGCAGATTTTATGGTGCGCAATCTCCTGATCGTCTGGCTGTGCACCGGGATTTGGCACGGGGCCAACTGGACCTTTGTGCTGTGGGGCCTTTGGAATTTCCTGTTTGCCGTTTTGGAGCGGGTGACGGGCTTTGACGAGTGGGAGGGTAAGGGGGCGCTCTGGCGGCACATTTACGCGCTGCTGGTGATTCTCGTCGGCTGGATTCTGTTCCGGTCGGACAACCTGTACTGCTTCTTCGAATACATGGCAAACCTGTTCTGTCTGAACGGAAACGGCTTTTTCAGCGCGGAAGCGTGGATGTTTCTGCGGGAAAACTGGCTGTGGTTTGCCGGAAGCCTGCTGGCCTGCGTGCCGCCGGAAACCCGGGGCACTCTGGCAAAGCGACTGCGCCTGAAGCTGCCGCCGGCACTGTACCCGGCGGCGATGCTGGTGCTGCTGGCGGTGTGCATCATCTATCTGGTGCGCAGCGACTATAACCCGTTCATCTATTTCAATTTCTGAGGAATGCTATGATTACATTGTCAAAGCGGGCAGCGAAAATTGCGGGAATGCTGCTCCTGCTGGTATGGCTGGTGTTTTCGGCAGGCAACTTTTTCGCGGGGGCCTCGCAATGGGGAGAGCTGACCCGAAAGGTCAAAAAGGAACGCACGCTGAGCGGCGCCGTTGGGGTTCTGGAGACGTTTACGCAGGAGGAGGTGCTGCTGAAACACCCTATGATTGAGGCCTACGGCGTTCTCCAGAAGGCCATGGGCAAGCGGGAGCTTAGTAACTTTGATCTGGTGAGGGACCGGCTGGGCTATCTGCACAGCGGCAATTTTTACGTAGGCTTTGGCGACGACCAGCGGAAAATTGCCATTAACTACCGTTACCTGCTGGACTACTGCGCAGCCATGGGAACGAAGACGGGGGTCATCGTCACGCCCATGAAGACGGCCCCGGCGGATGCCCGGTATCCGGGGATTCCCTACAACAGCTTCCTTCCCGAGGCGGACAAGCTGCTGGCCTGGCTCCGGTATTACGGCGTGCCCTGTCTGGACCTGACAAACCTGCCGGAGGAAAGCGGCCTTGGCTATGAGGCCAGCTTCTATAAAACCGACCACCACTGGACAACGCCTGCCGCCTTCTACGGCTACTGCCGGATTCTGGACTGGCTGGCAGGGATGGAGGGCGCGCCCCTGTACCGCAGCGGCGAAACCCGAAGGTTAGAAAATTACACCGTGGAATCAGACTGGCTGTTCGGCAGTCAGGGCCGCCGGGCGGGCCTGTATTACAGCGGGGGAACGGAACCGTTTTCCGTTTACTACCCGCTGGAGGACGGAAGCTACCGTATGCAGGCGGTGGAACACGGCGAAACAACGCAATATTTCGGCGGGTTTCGCGGCGGGCTGACCGATGACCAGTTCGGAAACAGTATCCGCAATCACATTTTCGGCAGCAGCAGCTACGACCTGTACTTCCTGCACGGCCTCCACGACCTGACGCAAATCGAGAACTGCGGAAATCCGGGAGGACTGCGGATATTGCTGCTGTGTGATTCCTACTCCACCCCTCTGGGGTGCTTTCTGGCACAGAATGTGGGGCGTTTGGATCTGGTGTACAATCTGGGCGGTAATCGAAAGGATGTGCTGGAAATGATTCGGCAGAACCGGTATGACTATGTGCTTGCCTGCCTGTACCCGGAGAATCTCGCAATCGAGAACTGCCGGCTGTTTGAGAATTTGGATTATGCGTAAAATTGCGGCTTTCGCGCTTCTGACGTCATTGCTGCTGGCACTGTGGTTCTGGAAACGACCGGATAGGGGAGTGCCGCCTTTGCGGGTCAGCGGGGGTGTCCTGGTGGATGCAAAGGAACGGCCTGTGACACTGCGGGGCATGAGCACCCACGGCCTGGGCTGGTATCCCCGCTATCTGAATGCCGGGGCAATGAAAACTCTGAAACAGTACGGCGCCAATGTGATCCGGCTGGCCATGTACACGGAAACCTCATCAGGCTACCTGGAGGAGCCGCGCAATCTGGACTTCGTGTACATCGGCATTGAGAACGCCATTGCGGAGAATCTGTACGTCATTGTGGACTGGCACATCTTAAGCGACGGAAATCCGCTGACCCACATGGAGGAAGCCATCGCCTTTTTTTCTGAAATCTCCGAACGTTACGGGCAGACACCGAATATTCTCTATGAGATCTGCAACGAGCCAAATGGGGACACCACATGGGAGGACATCGCGGCTTACGCGGCAATGGTGATTCCGGCAATTCGAAAGAACGCGCCGGAGGCGGTGGTTCTGGTAGGCACGCCCAACTATTCCTCCCGACTCAGGGACGCCATGGCATCGCCCCTGCCGTTTTCCAACCTTTTGTACAGCTATCATAAGTATATCGATGTATCACCAGAGGCGGAGGATTCGCAGGAATACTGGCTGCAAAAGGCGGTGGAAACCGGTTTCCCGGTTTTTGTGACGGAGTGGGGCATCAACGGTTCGGAAGGGGAGGATATGGATTTGGCAAACGCCCGGCAGTTTGTGAAGTTTCTGAACGAGAATCAGATCAGCTGGTGCGGCTGGGCGCTGTCCAACGCAGAGGAAATCCACGGTACGATTTCCCCTGACTGCGATAAGCTCAGCGGCTGGGGCTGGGAGAACCTGACGCAGGGGGGACGGCTAATGTTCTCTTCGTTTCGCTAAACCGGTTGAAAAAGGGCGGAAAATGTGATACAGTAAGGCGAATTTGCGTTGCGAGGTAGACAGATGAACAAAATAAAGACCTATCTGATTCTCTTTGGCGGAGTGTTTGCCCTTTCCACCTCCGCCATCTGGGTGCGCGTTGCGGCGGCCCCCTCCGGGGTCACGGCGTTCTACCGCCTTGCGATCACGGCGGCAGTGCTGCTCCCGTTTTTCCTGTTCAGCGGAAACTGCCGGAGGGAGGTTCGGGCCTTAAGCCCCAGCCAGTGGCTGCGAACCATGGCGGCGGGTATGTTTCTGGCGTTTCACTACCTGCTCTGGTTTGAATCCCTGAACTACACCTCCATCGCCAGCTCCACGGTGATTGTGTGCTTGCAGCCCCTGTTTTCCATCGTGCTGGAGCGGGTGATTCTGAAATCCCACTTCCGGCCCGCCGCGCTGATCGGCTGCGGCATCGCGCTGCTGGGCAGCGTGATTATCGGCTTCGGGGATTTTCAGATCAGCGGGCTGAGCCTGCTGGGAGATGTGCTGGCCTTTGTGGCGGCGGGTGTGATTTCCGGTTACTACTTTCTGGGCCAGAACATCCGAAAAGAGGTGTCCGCCCTGACCTATTCCGTGCTGGCCTACTTCACCAGCGCGGCGGTTCTGCTGCTGTACACGCTGGTTCGGGGGGAACCCCTCACCGGGTATGCTTCCCCAACCTGGCTGGCCTTTGCGGGGATTGCCCTGATTGCCACGGTAGGCGGGCAGTTCGTATTCAATCTGCTTCTCAAGCAGCTTCCGGCCTCGGCGGTGACCATGAGTATTCTGGGAGAGCCCATCGGCACCTGCATTCTGGCGTACCTGTTCCTGCACGAGTCGATTTCGGCCCGGCAGCTCATCGGCATCGTGACCATCATCGGGGGTTTAAGCGTCTATTTTCTCGCTCCCAGCCGTAAAAGCGAAAGCGCTCAGCAGATAGAGGAAGAAGGACGATAAAAAGTAATTTGGCGGCTTCTGCGAATTGACAATTGACAGTTGACAATTGACAATTATGGAGTCCCTTCGGGACAATTAAAAATGTTTTATCGGGAAAACTGGGCGTTTTCCACATGAACATTCCGTTTCCTGTAATTTGAGTTATATTGTAATTTATCCCGAAGGGATACCTCAATTGTCAATTGTCCATTATCAATTGTCAATTAAATTTCAATTTGTCTTCCCATTACATTGAGCAAATAGGCGTTATACTGAAAAAGCCGGTTTGACGGAAGTTCCGTCAAACCGGCTTTTACAATGCAATATCATTTTGTCAGCCAGCGGGCGATGTCCTCGTCGGTGCCCAGCACCTGATGGGTGCCCTCCAGGGTGTGCAGGGTGCCCGCGTGGTAGTCAAGGCCGGAGGTGGCGTAGTCGTAGCTCTCGGCAATGCGGGTTTTCTCCACTCTGGGGTTGGGGCTGGGGATGGCGGACAGCAGGCTTCTGGTGTAGGGATGCACAGGGTTGGAGAAAATTTCCTCCGTGGTTCCGGTTTCCAGCAGATGCCCAAGGTGCAGCACGCCAATCCGGTCGGAAATGTACTTGACCATGGACAGATCGTGGGCGATGAACAGGTAGGCCGTGCCGGTTTCCTGCTGGATGTCCTTCATCAGGTTCACCACCTGAGCCTGAATGGACACGTCCAGGGCGGAAATGCACTCGTCTGCGATAATCAGCTTGCGATATTGCCGGGCTTGGGATATAATGACCGAAGATCGGTCGGAAAGTGAGAGAATGATTCCATGGACAACCCTTACCGGAAAACCCTGCTTGCCTGTTATCTGGGCTTCGTTACACAGGCCATCGCGGCAAATTTCGCGCCTCTGTTGTTTCTGAAATTCCACAGCGATTACAGCATCCCCTTAGGGCAGATCGCCCTGATTTCTACGGTATTTTTCCTGACCCAGCTGATTATGGATGTGCTGTGCGCGAAATTCGTGGATAGGATCGGCTACCGGGTCTGCGTGGTGGCGTCGTCTCTGTGCTTCTCGGCGGGCCTTGCGGGTCTGGCCTTCCTGCCGGAGCTGTTCCCAAATCCCTTTGCGGGAATTTTGACCAGCGTGGTGATCTATGCGATCGGCAGCGGCCTTTTGGAGGTGCTTGGCAGCCCCATAGTGGAGGCCTGCCCCTTTGAGCACAAGGAGTCGGTGATGAGCCTGCTGCACTCCTTCTATTGCTGGGGGTCTGTGGGGGTTGTGGTGGTGTCCACGGCTTTTTTCGCGGTGTTTGGCATCGAACGCTGGAGGTGGCTGGCCTGCCTGTGGGCGCTGCTTCCATTATGTAATACATATAACTTCGCCACCTGCCCCATTGAGCCGCTGGTGGAGGAGGGGAAGGGCATGGGTATCCGTGGCCTGCTGAGGGTACCGGTGTTCTGGCTGGCCATCGTGCTGATGGTCTGCGCGGGAGCTTCTGAACTGACCATGGCCCAGTGGGCCTCGGCCTATGCCGAATCCGCCATCGGCCTGAGCAAAACCATGGGCGACCTGGCTGGCCCCTGCTTGTTCGCTGCCGCCATGGGTATCAGCCGGGTGCTCTACGGCAAATACGGCGAGGGGATAGCGTTGACGGGCTTTATGCTTGGCTCCGGCCTGCTGTGCCTTGTCTGCTACCTGATGGCGTCCCTTTCGGGAAATCCCGTGATTGGCCTCGTTGGCTGCATCGTCTGCGGCTTCTCCGTGGGCATTCTGTGGCCCGGCACCATCAGCATTTCCTCCGGGCGGATGCCTTACGGCGGTACCGCCATGTTCGCTCTGCTTGCCATGGCAGGGGACTTGGGCGGCGCGTTTGGCCCCAGCCTGGCCGGCGCGGTGAGTCAGCGCTTCGGCGACAATCTGCAAAAGGGAATGCTGGCGGGCAGCGTTTTTCCGCTGGTGCTGGTAGTATGCGTGCTGCTGCTGAGATTGGCACAGCCGGAGAAGGGAGAAGCTTGATATGGAGAACTTTACCTTTGCCCTGAATGCCACGATTCCGGTATTTCTGGTAATCGCACTGGGCTACGTTTTACAGCGGGTACATTTTCTGAACGACGCCTTCAATAAAACAGCCAATGAGTTCGTATTTCGGTGCGCCCTGCCCGTCAGCCTGTTCCGCTCCATTGCCGGGATGGACTTTTACAGCGAGTTTGACCTGGGCTTCTGCCTGTTCTGCTTTCTGGGCACTACGGTGATGTTTCTTGGCATCTGGGCGGCAGCATGGCTTTTCATGAAGGACAGGGGGCAGGTGGGAGCGTTTGCCCAGGCCTCGGCCCGGTCCAGCGCGGCGGTGCTGGGCATTGCACTGGCAGTCAATATTTACGGGGATGCGGGCATGGTGCCCATGATGATTATGTCGGCGGTGCCCTTTTTTAATGTATATTCTGTACTGATTCTCAGCTTTTCGCCTCAGATGGACGACGAAGGGCATCTTCTCCCGGCGGCCCGGGGCTTGGGCGCGGTGAAAAAAGCCTGTGTAAATGTTGCAAAGAATCCGCTGATTCTGGGGATTCTTGCTGGGTTGCCCTTTGCGCTGCTCAGGGTGAAGGTGCCGACCATGCTGGACAGCGCACTCAGCTCCATCGGCGCCACGGCAACGCCCATTGCGCTGCTGGTGGTGGGGGCATCCTTCTCCGGCGGTGAGGCTCTGAAGCGCTGGAAGGGGGCGGCTGTCTCATCGCTTGTGAAGCTGTTTCTGCTGCCCGGTATTTTTCTGCCGTTGGCGGCCATGTTGGGCTTCCGGAACAGCCAGATGATTGCCATTCTGATCATGACCGGCTCCCCCACAGCTGTGGCGAGCTTCGTGATGGCGAAAAATATGCACGCCGACGGCGTGCTGACCGCCAACGCGGTGCTATTGTCCACAGTGCTGTCTGCCGTGTCCATAACCTTCTGGCTGTATCTGATGAAAACCCTAGGCTGGGTCTGAGGGGGCACGCGGTGGCGCAACGCCCTTTGCACTGTGCCCCGGTTCGGACAGCTTTGCAAAAAGCCCGCGGGAAACTGGCGGAATTCTGTCAAGAAAAAAGTGTTGACAAATCCGCTTAGCCATGTTACAATATCCGAGAACCTGTGGAGCGCAGGTAAATATCGCGGAGTAGAGCAGTTGGAAGCTCGTCGGGCTCATAACCCGGAGGTCGTAGGTTCGAGTCCTGCCTCCGCAACCATAAAAAACCACCTAGAATCAACGGATTCCGGGTGGTTTTTCTTTATTTTCCGAACTTTTTCGGATTTTTGGATTTTTGCCTTTTGCTTGAAAATTCAACTTTAATTCAACAAGCCCTAAAAATCAGGCTTTTTTCAAGAATACATCGGCTATAATATCGGCGTTCTTCTTGTCTGCTTCTTCGATGATATGAGCGTAAATATTTGTAGTAGTGGACGGCTGGGCGTGACCTAAACGCTTAGAAATGGAGATACTGTCAACGCCGTTGAAATAGAGAATAGATGCCATTGTATGCCGGAAGGCGTGGGCGTTGATGTGCGGAAGGTCGTGGCGTTTGGAAAATTTAGTCAACCAATCGGTCACGCTGTCCGGGTGCATGGGTTCGCCGTTTTCCTGAGTGAAAACAAAATCCCGGTTGTGCCAACGATCACCCATAGCGAAACGCTGTTCAAGCTGTGAGAGACGATATTCACGAAGTAGGGACATTGTTTCTTTGGGCAAAGAGATGTAGCGGATAGATTTGGCGGTTTTGGGCGTGTCCTCATAGATTCCACGATCAGGCGTATACAGAACATTGTTGCAGATATAAATGCGGTTTCCGTCAAAGTCTACATTTGCCCATTTGAGTCCTAAAATTTCACCACGCCTTGCGCCCGTCACTAGGAACAGATGCACAAGGGTTTTCCATTTGATGGGCTCAGTTTCGGCGGCGTCCCGGATGGCTTCCACCTGTTCCGGCTGGAAGTAGTTGACTTCTTTCCGGGTTGCCTTTGGCAATTCTGCCCGTTCAGCTACATTGAAGGGAACTAGACCTTCTTTGACAGCCTGTTCCAAAACGGTGGAAATCAGGCGGTGATGCTCTAGGATTGTTTTGTTTGACAGTTTGCCGCCTGTTCTTTTGTTCAGACCGTCCGCAGATAGGGCGGTATATAGATCATTGAGAACATCGGCACGAATGGCAGTCAGTTTCATGTGACCGATTGCCGGGTATATGCGCCCGGTCAATTCCTTATATCGGGTGATGGTGCTGTGCTTGACCCCTCGTTTTTCCTTCAGATCAATTACATAATCACAGTAGGCGGCGAATTTCTGGCGGTTGTCGGAGATTCGCCCTTCTTTTATTTCTTTTTCAAAGGTTGCGGCGAAGGCTTCAGCCTTTTTTCTTGCACCTTTTTCTGTCCATGTTGGTTGAACTTCAAAAGTTGCGGTGTATGGTTTTAACTGTTTGCCGTCTGCGCCCCGTCCCCGGTGGACACGGATGGAAAAAGAAATCAGCTTCCCGGATTTGTCCCGGCGTTCCTGAATATTAGCCATTGTCCTGTTCCTCCTGTTTTAATGGGTATGGTTTTAACAACATCCGTTTTTGCTTTGCAAGAAGGTTTTCAAAAAGATATGTAGAATAGTGAGCAATTTCTCGCCGTGTGTTTAAGTAATCATCAAATGATAGTAAAGCTATTACTAAATCATTTTCCACAATGGCGTAGACTTCTTCACCCGTTGATTCGTCTGTGGAAATAACGAATTTGCACCCGTGTGCATCGGCTAGCTGTTGCATTAAAGTGTCCAAGCATTTTGCTTGATTGAACGCAATATCAAGCGTTTTTTCAATTCGTTCGTCATGTGTTTTGAAATTGTCCTGACCGAGTAGCCATTCTATTCGAACGGAAGGAAACAGCTTGATTATTTTCATAGCCATTTCCGGGGTTAGTCGTTTAAGACCTCTGACAATATCGGACAGATATACGGATGAAATATCAAGTTGTTCGGCTAGCCATTCTTGGGAAGCCTGTTTCCCTTCTGCTTTTCGTTCTTTTAGTAATTCCTTAACCCTTTGCCCTGATAATGGATTAGGATCAATTCTTTTTCTAGGCATTTTAGCACCTCTTTTAATCATTATAATGGTTTAATGGATGGTGGTAAATATTAATCTGTTATGCTAAGATGATTATAACACAGGCAACAACAGAAAGCAAGTGTTAATTATTACGAATGGAGTTGAAAAAGAATGAAACCCAATCAGGACATTAGAAACGCAGTAGAAGAAAATGGTTTTAAGTTGTGGGAACTTGCGGAAGCACTAGGAATTTACGATGGTAATTTGTCCCGGAAACTTCGCCGTGAGTTGCCCACCGATCAGAAGGAACACATTTTCAGGGTGATTGACCGAATGGTGGAACGGCGGCAGATGCAGGAGGGCGAATGACGGAAGAAAAGACGAACTTGCCCCGGATGCGGACAATTAGAGAAATTGCGAAGCTGGGGATTCTTAGCGAAAACTGCTTGCGGCAGATGCAAAAGCAAGGGAAACTTCCCTGTATGTTCGTGGGCGTGAAATGCCTGGTCAATCTGGATAAGCTGATAGATCAGTTAAACAATTTAGGAGGGGAACAGCTATAGTTTACGAATTATTGATGCAAGGCGAACGGAACGCCGTCCCTTCCCGTGAGCTGCTGAAGTGGACAGGACTCAAAACCAACCGGGATTTGCAGATGGTAATTGCAAAGGAACGGGCAGAGGGTAAGCTGATTCTGTCCACCTGTCGCAACGGTGGCGGCTACTTTGCACCGTCCGATGGTGCGTTGGGCGTGGCTGAAATTCGTTCGTTTATTGCAACGCTGAATAACCGGGCGGTCAATACGCAAAAGGCATTGACGGCGGCACGGAAGGCGTTGGGGGACGGTGATTCTTCTGGTGAACAGTAATGAATCTGAAAACAAATTGGATTATGTGCTGAAGCACATGGGCTCAGAGGAATACCTAGAGTACAGAGAGCGTGACGGGCTGACAGTAGATGAAGCATACCAGTATTTGAAACGATGCGAAGAAAAGCACCTTGATTGGCGTACAGGCAGACCTATAAGCGAAGATGCAAGCACCAATCGGAACGCTGTTTATGCGTTGCTGGATAAGACTGAAAAGAAGGTAAACGGCGAACGAAAACAGATAGTTTCCAATACTTCACAGAACTATTTGACGATTCTCCGAAATGATGAACGCTTCCAAAATATCAAGTTTAACACTTTGCGAGGATTGCCGGAAAAAATAGTTGATGGAAAAGCCAGACAATGGACGGATGCGGACGATGCGGCGGCACGAACCTACATAGAAAGCTGTTATGGAATTTCAAACAGGCAAAAATACGAAGATGCGTTCACAGAATTTCAGCACGAGCGAGAATATGACCCGGTGCAAACCTTGATAAATGGGATTGAATGGGATGGAACTCCACGAGTTGAAACAATGTTGATTCGCTGGCTGGGCGCAGAAGATACACAATACAACAGAGAATGTTCCCGGTTACTGTTTGCCGGAGGTATCAACCGTGCGTTTCGTCCGGGCTGTAAAAATGATAATGTCATTGTCTTTGTGGGAAAACAGGGTGGCGGCAAGTCCACCTTCACCCAATGGCTAGCCCTAGCCCCGGAACTGTATTCCTCCACCAAAACGATCAACGGTCAAAAGGGACTGGAAGCCATATCCGGGAAATGGGTTTGCGAACTGGAAGAACTGCTTGCAACTTTGGCGAATGATTATAGCGGAACGAAATCGGAGGAAAACGCAAAAGCATTTTTGTCTACTTCCAGCGATTTTTACAGAAAACCTTATGACCGCAGACCCACGGACAGCCCACGCCATTGTATTTTTGTTGGTACAACCAACCGGGACGAATTTCTTTCAGACCCAACGGGAAATCGAAGGTGGTTTCCTGTACGGGTGAACATCACCGGGCGATGGCTCTTTGACCACGAACAGGAGTGCAAGGCGGAAATACTCCAATGCTGGGCAGAAATGAAACACGCCTTTGACAATGGCTCAGCCTTTGCCCGTACTGTCGAAAATGTGGAATTGCTGACCACGATCAAAGAGGAACAGGAAGCGGCTCAGCAGGACGATTGGCGGCAAGGCATGATAGAAGAATACCTGAAGGGCAAAAAGCGAACCTGCCTGATTCAGGTATGGCAGGAAGCCCTATTCCCTGACCGTGCGCCCCATTTCCCGGAGTTGAAAAGGCGTGATGCCAATACGCTGACGGCGATCATTTGTAACAAAATGGGCTGGGTGCGTGGTAATGCTGAGAACTTCGACGGCTACGGAAAACAGAAAAGCTATCACAAAGAACCGCCGAAGATTGATTTTGAACCCTTCTGACGGCAACCGACTTCCACGGTTGTCCGTTGGTTGCGGTGACTGGTAGATACAAAAAAGTGTTGCGACACAATGACTTTTGCACTATGTCAACCAATCAACCAACCAACCATTAAAGAAAAGATTATATTTTTGAATATATAAAAAATAAAAGTCTTAACTTCGATTGATTGTTGGTTGATGGTTGCTTAGTTGCCAATTATTACATGATGAAAGGAAAATGAAAATGGATGATTTTGAAAAGCTGATGGAAAATGAAGCGACTCCCCGGAAGGATGATTTTGCTGAAATGGTCGACTTCATTATGGCGAACCCCAATGACAAGTCTGCTATTGAAGGCGAACTTGCCTTCTTTGTTGACAGGCTGGTTTCTGAGCATTATCTCAGGGGCTATAACGATGCCGCAAAGGATTCTGAAAAGGTTATGCGGAAGAAGATCAGGGAAGCGGCTATCGAAATCCAGTACAACGCTATGAAGGCTTGCCCCTTTTGATTGGAGGGAACAGAATTGAAACTGACCCCAATTAAAGCAATCCGGGCGAAGTGCCTTGACTGTTGTGGAGGACAGCCCAAAGAAGTCCGACTTTGTTCTATCGGAAAATGCCCCTTGTTTCCCTATCGTTTAGGACATAGACCAAAATCCGAAGAAACACCCACGGAAGAAACGAACGGCGAAAAAACACGGGGCTATGTGGCGATTTTTGAGTAAAAGGGGGGTATTTATGACACACTCAACAAAAGCGGCTGTTATCGGTCTGCTGATAGTGCTTATTGTGGCGGCTGTTGCCCTTGTATGGTACATTCTCCAGCCGCAAACGCTGATTGATACCGATACCCTGTCAGTCGTTCGTGATGGCTCTACAATAACCGTCCATGACCTTGTAGCCGATGAGGTCTATACATTCCGTATCGTGCGTGTACGCCGTTCTGAGGGCGTTACAGAGTCCCACACGGCGATTGACACCGCCACGATCAGCATTGACACAATTCCTCACGGCGGTTTGAAACTCACCGACAAAACCGCAGAAAAGGTTTACATTGTGCGCCGTGTTGGTCATGGCTGAACCCAAGAGAAAGCCGTGAGAACTTGATAAAACTTGACATTTTCATATATGGGAGTTGATACGATGGATAACAATGGATGGAAAGTTGACGAACGTGGGCAGAGATACCGGGAAACTGCACCGGGACTCCGTGAATATGAAATGACAATCACATTGTCCGGCGGCATTGAAATCCCTGTGTCCCAGTTGGATGAATACCACCGCCGTCAAAAAGAGGCGGACGAAAAACGCCGTCAAGCCGCTTTGGAGGAAATGAAAAACAGACCTGCTCCCCGAAGCTGTCCTTTTATGGATGGATGCAATAATACTTGCCGCCGTGAAAAGTGCAGGATATTTCTTGATGGCAAATGCGCCCTTGCTACCATTGCCGATGCTACCGGCGCAGAAATTGAAGAAGCACCGGCAAGGGATAAGAAATGCCCATTTTCAATTTATGGACATTGTGAAAACTGCGCCCTGTATTCTAAAGGTTGCGCCGTTGCACGGATTGCAACCGCCACCAATAACAAATAATTTTGAAATGAGGTTTAATATTTATGTCCAGATTTAATAATTATGCAAAGAGATTGAATGAAATTGCAAACGGTACTTTTGAAGAATATCGGAGAGCGGAAGCGGCTGTCAAGTCTGCTGAATCCAGATACAACGCATATCCCCGGCGAAATAACGCAGACCCGGCATATATGGCGAAGTCTGCACGGGCTGAAGCTGACCTTGCCGAAGCAAGAAACGCTTTCGATCAGATGCGCCGCCACCTGTTTGACGATAAGCGGAGAGAAATCGCCGCCGTTCGTGCGGAACTGGAAAAGGCTGTGTTCGATGCTTTCGCCGCTGACCCCAAGTCGGTGGATATGAATACTTTGGCTTTGATGAATAGCGGTATTCTGACCGCCGCTGAATACAACCGTCTGATTGATGCTTCCACCGCCGCAGGTAATCACACGATGGTGCGACTACTTGCCCAGAGTGCGAAAGACCGGGCAGATAAGGTCAACGATTCCGATACAGCAAGGGAATACCGTCTTGTTGCCCAGAAAGGCAAGGGCGCAAATGGTCGTGAATTTTTGGAAGCCTTTGACTACATGGGCGATGTATTCAACCGTTGTGAGCGTAATTTTTCGTTGGCTGGCAAATGGAATGAATTGACCGCCGATGTCGTGGAAAATTTCTGATTATGTCAGCTAGGAAACAACTAAAGCGTGGTGACGAGTCTATGGCAGATGCTCAAATCTGCCTGACCTGTCCACTCCCATTTTGTAGCGGTACAGACAAGTGTTTTCGGAGTCGCAAAAGGGAGTTGAACCACGAACGAACCACGAGCGAACCCCGAGAAACTGTCGAAGAGCAGTCGAAAACGGGAACAGGTGGGGAACAGGTGGAAGCGGTGGTGAAACGGTGAAAGAATCTCCCCTTGATTTTGATTTTGACTTTGAGATTCCAGACTTTGACAGCCTGTTGGATGATATTGATTTGGATTTTTCGCTAGATGGAATTGACCTTGATTTTTCTTTCGATTTGTCCGAAGATTTACCATTGAACAGTGAGCGAACAGAGAAAAATGACCTGTTGACCTAGCACGGACACAGCACGAACCCCGGCAAACACTACACCACAAAAGCGGAGTTTTTGGAGTCCCTAAAAAGGGAATACTTCCCCACCATAAAAAAGATACCTACCTAGCCAATAGGCGCAGACTCATAGAATCTCCTTTCGGGAAAGCCGTCCAGTTATCCGCTGGGCGGTTTTTCCGTGCTTTTTGGGTGCTGTTTCAAGTTCAACAAAAATTCAACTACGCTATAAAAAGTTGAATTATTACATACCACGGGATAAAACGATAAAACCGAAAAACCGTTGTAATACAAGCACTTTTAGAACATTACAAAACGATGTAAAAAGGCGTTTTTCGGGCTCATAACCCGGAGGTCGTAGGTTCGAGTCCTGCCTCCGCAACCAAATCAGTTACCGTTGTTGATACAATTTCAACAACGGTAACTTTTTATTTATTCCCGTTCTGGGGATGTTTTTGGAAGGAAACCGGGGATATTTCGAACATTTCCAGCCATAAGCAAATTGTATGCCCGGATTTGATGCGGCCATGGTCTGAAAAGACAGGGCTTGGTAAAATGACAATCGTTATAAGAATATAAACGATAAATTATTATTTTCTATATACACAGAACCGTCCATGGCTGGGAGTAACCCCCGGATATGGACGGTTTTCTAATGATACCCATGGGACAGAAAGGACAAAAAGGACAGTCAAAATTCGGGCAGATCACCTACTTGTAATTTACCGCCGCCAGAGTTAACATCACACACACTTTTTGTGGAGGGTGATGGAATGGACGAATACATCCGGCAGCTCCGAATCTTTGCCCGGGAGCATAAAATCATTTTTGAGGAGGACTGCCCACAGCCATGCTTGGATGCCCTGTGGTGGCATTATGGGGAGTATCACAACATGGACAGTCCCCAGGCGAAGGAAGGCTTCAAAAATCTCCGGGCCTGCCTGGACTCGCTGCCGATCAAGGACAGCGATGTGGTGGTTGGAGAGGTTGGGTGCCTGTGCGTCGAGTATGAGCGGATCGCCTTTACCGCTGGACTGAAACTGGGAGCGCAGCTGATGCTCGAACTAACGGAGAACGCCACCGGAAAATGAGAAATAAAAATGACCGCCCATGGCTGAGATATAGATCTCGACCATGGGTGGATTCATCTTACGAATTACGAAAGCATATGGGTAAGTGTAGATATGAAACGAGAGAAATCTTCATAATCGCAGATATCTTCGCACAAATATTGGATAAACCGCTCTGAAGAAATACCAACATTATTCAGATTTGAGCAAATCATTTTGTATAGCTTTTTTCCGTTCTCGTCACTTCCAGAGGGGTAATTTAGATTATAGTCCTCAATTATATCTGGAAGAGAACGGAGCGTAAAATATTTGTCCCCAATTAACTTGATAAAAGTTGGATCACTATCAGTAATCAACTTTTTGTGCAGATATTTTTCAACACTTTTGATGGGAAGATATGTGTATAAGGACAGTTGCAATTCCAAAGCTTTTTCATCACCTTTTTCTTGCACATCACCGTCCAGAATGCTGAATACACGTTTACCAATTCCTAGCAACCCACTCCGTTGGATATCGTTTTGTAACTTTAGGGTTTGCGCCCAGTCTCCGCTGGGTACTACATGCCATAAACGGCTGGCACAAAGGTTCTTGGTACGAATAAGTCGTTCCACAACTGCCTTGGCCAATTCGTCCTCAACAAGAATGATAAAATCATATCCATTTGGTACATACAGATTGCGGATTGCGTAGTTTGGATAACATGGATTCAGGGAGTTGATTGTTCCGTTGCAGTTTTCCAGCATGTAGATATTCCTGGGGGAAATCCGGTTAATGATTTCAGTGGAGTGGGTTGAGAACACTACAACCATATTAACTCGCTTGAGCATATCCGAAAACATTGCTACCAAGCGGTCGATAGCTGCGGGATGCAACGCCAGTTCTGCTTCATCTATAAGGAAGAGGAGTGGTTGCGAGGAAGTGTAACGATTTCTTTCTGTTAAGTTATTGATAAAGTCAATAAGCGAAATGAGCATACTTTCCCCACTACTCATGCTGTATTGGCTGATGTATTGGGTCCCGGATTTTAAGAAATACGGAATACCTCTAAAACCATGAGAGGAAGCAATTTGCTTTGATTTAACTTTATATAGTTGCTTATAATGCTTTTTATCTCCGTGTAAAATGTAGCTGAGAGTTTCTATTACAAAAGGGTCTGCTTCTCTAATAAGAGAACCAAAGTTTGGATTCTGGAGAAAATCGGAAACTAAGTTATAGTCATAAAAACGAGATCCAAAGAAAATACTACCTTCGTAAAAACCGTGATAATAGTTTTGCGTGTGGTTGCTGATGCTATCAGCTGATGTACTCCATACTCCATCTTTAACGAACCAATGGTCGGTCTTGTCCTCAACAGTAATATCAATTGTGGAATCATGGGAATAGTCATAGGGTTGGAAGCTAAACCGCGATGATGGCTTAACGAGTAGGGACATGGCAAGCATCAAAGTGCTTTTCCCACAACCGTTTTCTCCAACTATTGCGTATAGGCCCTTTTCAAGAGGGAATTCTAAATCGCAGCACTGGATGTTTTTAATATTTTTTATGGACAAATGCAAATCGCTCATTAATTTTCCCTCCCGAGAATCTGTTATAAAAACATTTTATACTATAATTCAGCATTTTTCAACATGACATTGTCAGAAAACAGACCCAGGTCAGCAGGATTGTCCCTGCCAGCCTGGGCCTGTTTCTGTAATATTTCATAGCCTCGTTACGATTTCCTTCCCGTCCTTAAACATGAACACCACACGCTCGTCAGCGTGGACGGTGACATGGTCGATGGTGCCGTGCCAGAGTTTTTCGTCGAAGACTACGGGCAGGGTGTCCAACTCACCCAGTTCAAACATCATGCCGCCGATGGTGATGGCGTCCGCCTTCATTTTGTCCCGCTGTTTTTGCAGCGCCGCCAGCTTGGCTTCGGTTTCTTCGAAGCGGTTGCACAGTTCGGCGTGGGTGGTACGGTAGGTTTCTTCGGTCACGGTGTTGGCGGCGTTTTCTGCGATGCACAGGCGCAGCATCCCGGTGATGGTGGTCAATTCCTCTTCCAAAGCCTGAATATCCGCATCAATGAAGTCCGTGTCCGTGAGCATCCGCTGGGCATAGCGGAGCTGGTCGATGGCGGCATCCCGGTCGGAAAGATACTCCCCAAGGGCAACAAGGTACAGTTCTTTCAGCCGCTCCTCGGTCAGGTGGGGTGTTTCGCATTTGCGTTCCCCTTTGAACTTGCCGTTGCATTGCCAGATAACACGGCGGTAGCGGTCGGTGGAGTGCCAGGTCTTGGCACCGAAAATATCGCCGCAGTCGGCACAGATGATCTTCCCGGAGAAAGGGCTGGTCTGATGGTGACGGTTGCGGCTGTTTTTGCGCCGTTCCAACTCCACCTGAACCTGCTCCCATTCCCAGGGTTCGATGATGGCAGGGTGGCTGTCCTCCACATAGTACTGGGGAACCTCTCCCTCGTTGATCTTGGTTTTCTTGGTGAGGAAATCCACCGTAAAAGACTTCTGAAGCAGTGCGGAACCTTTGTACTTTTCGTTCCGCAGGATGCTCTCCACGGTGGCTCTCTGCCAGACGGTCTTTTTTCCGGGGGTAGGGATGCCCTCCTCCGTCAGCATGGTGGCAATGGCATTGGTGGATTTCCCCTGAAGGAACTGGCGGTAGATGCGTTTGACGATCTCCGCTTCCTCCGGGACGATCTCCGGCAGTCCGTCGGCACCTTTGCGGTAACCCAGGAACTGGCCGTAAGGGATGCTGACCTTACCGTCGGAGAACCGTTTCCGCTGTCCCCAGGTGACATTTTCGGAAATGGAGCGGCTTTCCTCTTGGGCAAGGCTCGACATGATGGTGATGAGCAATTCCCCTTTGGAGTCGAAGGTCATGATGTTTTCTTTCTGGAAGAAGCACTCACAGCCGGCCTCCTTCAGCTTGCGGATGGTGGTCAGGCTGTCCACGGTATTTCGCGCGAATCGGCTCACACTCTTGGTCACAATCAGGTCCATCTTAACGTCGTCTTTGATACAAAATGAATAGGCCGCCTCTGGGGCATAATGCCAAGAAACGGCCTAATTTCAAGGGTTTTCACGGTTCCATCGGTCCATCCGGTTGGGCTGTGAAAGCTCTTTTTCTTTATGAAGATTTTGCTGGAGGTGTGGAGCAAGGTGGCGACTTACCCCTCACTATTCTCTCACAGAGGAAAAGTTAAAAAGTGTGAGGAAAAATATAATTGTGTGGGAAAAAATAAAAATGTTTCAATGAAAAGTGATAAGGTTATCTTTAACGATTTACAGTATTAAAAGTTGCGATGGCTTTTGGTGCTCTGCTTATACTACTTTTGTCCTGAGGATGAAGTACTCTCAAGCTTCTTTTTCAGCACTTGAATCTTTTGGCGGGAGATAACTTCACTGTAATGCTCTCCGTTGTATGTCAGGTGGAGCACAGGATATTGTCCCCTCGTTTTCAGAATAAACCCATTCTCAATCAGCCACTCCACCAAATACTGGACATCCTCACGCTTAACATTTGCAAGGCTGCCATAGCCATCCGCCCGAGCCAGGCCATCGGCCTGTATCCGCTTGCTCTGCGATCCGCGCAGCACATCGACGAGCATCGTGATTCCATAAAACTTCTTTGCGCTAAGTGCAGATAACGTTTTCAGAATCGTTCCTAATGCCACATTCAAATCCATGCCGTGATACTCGATCGGCTTTATGTCCGGCACCTGAATCGTAACTGGGCTCTCTGTAGCGGGAGCAGACGCAGGCTTTTGCTTCCCTGGCTTGATATTATAGCCCTTTGGAACAACGATCGGGGCGACAGGTTCCGTGTTGGTGATATGCATATATTCATAGAAGTAACTGGGCGTCATGATGCGTGAGCATCCTGTCCCGTCCTTCTTATAATTCGTGCAGCCGAGCATGTAGTGATTCTTCTCTTTGCCAGGTTTGACTACCAGGTATCCGTCGCGGCATCGATCGCATTTAATGATAGAGAGCTTCCCGGCAGCAGGCGTGTTCGTCATGAATCCGCAGACTTCCGGATCATTCGTACAGATGTGGAGCCGCAGGCCGTATGCAGATTTATACCTGAACTGCATCGGATATCCGCACATCGGGCATGTCTTTTTGTATGATGGGATTGCCGTTGGATCTTCATTCCAATTGCCATTCAGCACCACGTTTTTGTAGTCGTGCTTCAGCTCCAGCAGAAACTCGGAAGGATTCTGCTCTGGTGCAATGAAGAAAACACGGTTTTTCGTTCTGGTCATTGCAACATAGAACAGTCGCCGCTCTTCTGCGTATTCGATCGAGAGGTCTTCCTTGACTACAAAAGCCAGAACGGGATCATCCTCAATCTTTGACGGGAAACCGTATGTCTCATTCCTGCCGTTTACCACGATCACGTTGTCATAGCCAAGGCCCTTAGACGAATGCGCCGTCATGAACATGATGTTCAACTTCGGGTATTTAACCGACCGGATTCTACTTCCTCTGGTGATATACTCGAATAGACCGGACTTTTCCAACCGGTCGCCATCGAATCCGAAACGCCCGAGCAACAGAATGGTAGAATCACTAGGTTTGCCCTCAGCGCGGTTATATTCAATGATCTGCTCCAGCGCTGTTTCAATGGCATGCGCTATGGCGTAATTTGCGCCACTTCTGTTATCGCCTTTGGGATCCTTGCGCTTACTATCGTAAGTGTATATGATTACAGGATCACTGATGTGCTTGGGAGAAATCAGGTCTTTCTGAATCTGCTCCGTGTTCTTCTGGATGAAGTTACCCGCAATATCGATAACTTCCTGCGAATTGCGGTATGTCCGAACAATCTTGAGAAGCGCAGCATATCCCATCTTCTCCCTGAATTTCGTGAACAGCGAAATGTCTGATCCACTGAAGGCATAGATGGATTGCCAATCATCACCCACGGCGATGATCTTGGCAGTGGTCACCTCATGAAGCGCTGTCACAAGGTCAAACCGCTGGCGGGAAATATCCTGATACTCATCAACGATAATATATTGGAAGTCGAGCCGCTGCTTCATTTCCTTGACTTCTCGCAGGATCCGCGCGGATTCGTTGATCATGTCTTGGAAATCGACTGCTTGGTTTTCTTTCAGGTACCGCTCGTATTCGAGATAGCAATCATGGCAGATGTTCAGGAACAGCCGAGTGCGGACATTCTGCGTAGAGTGGTACATCCGGTTAAACTCATCGGCGGTATATCCGTTGGTTTTGAAGTTGGTTATGAAGCGCTGTATCAGTGCAACCAACTTCCGTATGTACCGGTTTTCCTCTGAAACGACAAGCTTTTCCATGATCTCCTTGTTGGAGCGGGGCCGCAGCTCAAAACCTGCCGCCTCGAGCTGCTCTTGCAGATGCTCCAGAAGGGGACGACAATCTCTGTAGCTTGAGAATGTATAAAGCAACTTTGTCCCGTGCTGCCGGTGCAATGCAACTTTGTCATTGACGGCCTTCTTGTACGCCTGCAGCTCATCTTCAGAAAATCGGTTGTTTCTGCCGTCTTCCGAGATGCCGAAGTGCTCAAGATAGGCTTCGCGGTCACCTTGCCAGATTCTAAAGTCCGGCGTATACGGCTTACGTGCAAAGAGGATGTCATACCGGTACAACGGCTCATACTCGTATTCGATGCCATTCAGGTACAGGAAATTAGCGATCTCCACTTCTTGGTTCGATCGCATCATTTCACTCTGGATGGTGACGGTCTTCTTGGTTCGCGTATCGATGATCTGTTGCTTGAAATCATCCAGCTCACTTCGCATCGTCGTAAAGTTGGATTTTGCTATGTGGTTGAAAAAAGCGTTTAGGTCGCTACCTTCATATGGGGCATCGAAGTACGAGGCGAAGAACAGTATAAGATTGTTGACGGCGCTTTCGTTTTTCAGAATCGACCCTCTGAGGTAGTCCTGCACGACATAGTAAAGCTTATTGGAATCGACGATGTTCAGCTTGTCAGGGTTTTGCTTGTGGATTACGGCATTGCCCGTGGAGTGGAATGTCGCAATCGGACACTCTATGTTCAGCTCACCAATGATGCGCTGCTTAAGTTCATTGACGGCCTTGTTCGTGAAAGAGATTACGAGAATTTTCTTTGGATCGACGCCCTGCTTGTCCACAAGGTATTTTACCTTGGCTGCTACGGTTGTGGTTTTTCCTGCGCCCGCTCCGGCAACGACAAGGCAGTAATCTTCGTCGGTGAGGACGACCTTGCGCTGATCGTCATCCAGAAGGATTTTGGGATCACAATCTTTGAGGATGGTATCAAGGTATGCCTTCTCCAAGATCATCTTCGACTTGATGAATCTGTCATTCTGAGAATTGACCAATGTCTCAAAGCTTTGATAGCGGTTGAGAATCGTAGCGATCTCTGACGAGGAAACACCTTGCTTTTTGCAATAATCTTCCAGAGTTCCACTAGTCTTGAGCACCTGAAACCAGGCAGAAAGATCTGCGTACTCTGATAGTTTGCTCCGATATTCACTTTTTGCTACGAAGTGATCCGCATTGAGAAGCGCACGCATAAAAGCATCAAGCTCCCGCAGGCGTAATAGTTCCTGTGAGACGCTGATGTTCTCTGCAGTTTTTTCGTTCTCTGGTCTTTTCTTGGCAAATAGACGTTGGAACAAACCCATACCGATTATTCCATCCTTCCGGTGCTCCGGGTCAGTGCCTGGAGTTATTTATCAATAAATGGCTTAAACGTGCTTTTCAGCTCTTTCCAATAGGGAGGATAATCATTGCTGCCGATATACTTCCTGACGCGACGATTCTTTAGGCTGATCCTCCAGCGTTACACCATATATGTTGATTGTCTGCTCCGATCCCTTGTCCGCTATTAACTTGCCCATTGCAGCTTCAATAGCCTTCATGATAGCTTTCGCGCGGGCGATGAAGTATCCGTCGAAATCATCAGTTATGAAAAGATCGTAATCCACCAAATGCGATTCCACGCGAGCACGCAATTCGGCCTCATCGATTTCGGCCTTGCGCATAACGCGCTTGCTATAGGCGCTTGGTGCTTCGCCACCGATCTGCCGGTTTGACTCGGGTAATAGTGGTGTCTTGTTAACAATAGAGTTCCACTTTTCTCTCTTATAGCCCTTTTTGATACAATAGGCCTCCGGGAAGATATGATGGATATCTGGCGCTTCGTCCATGCTCTTTACGATGTCGATCGTGGTGCCTTGAACAAAATCGTGGCAGCGTTCCCTGTAAACCAATGCCATGATGCCCTTATATGCGGCACTATTGCGCGTCTGAAGCGAAATCAATCTGGTGGCAGAGAAATATGCTGCATTGACTGTACGGTTTTGGCTATCTTTTCCTCTAATCGCAGCGACCACATCTTCCATATCGTTTGCATAGCGCGTTTCGTTAGCGCCTCCATACATTTCACCCATAATACCGCACCAGAACCATCTGCTCAATATGTTCTGCGTTTGAGGCTGATTGAACACGGATTTCCCGATCTCGGCACAGATTGCAGCAAGAGGAATGAGCTGTGTAGTATAAGGAAGATCACGCATCCTGAAGACGTACTGACTAAACAAAAACTTTCGCGCCATCTTATATCCTTCGAGTAGTGCAACCTTATTTGTCTGGTAATCCTCGAATGCCAGCGAAAGGACATCCTTCTTCTTACAGGTCGTCATTGTCTCTGCGTGGTATGTAGTGAATAGCGTTACTGCTGTCAAGAAGGCTGTTTCATCAACACCGTACATAACATCTGTGTTAAGCGGTTCGTTTTTGCCCCAGATGATATCTCTGCATGCATCCCAATCCTTACGAAGATCGAACTCATATGTAGCGAAGGTAGCCGTAACTAGCTCAAATACTGTCAGAGGAACACCACCCGTATTCACGTTCTCGAATACCTTACAGACGGCTTCTCTAGGCGTTTCTTTGCCAAGAGTAATAACCGGCAGCTTATATCCCGTGATTGTATCTAAAACGTCCGTCCGGAATTGCTTATATTTTTCCATGTACTCTTTGCTGTAGCCATGGAACTCTTTGTAGCCGTCTGCCCAGTCTTCGCGTGCTCCGCTATCAAATACAATGTTCAGTGGGAACATCTCATGCTCGTATTCCAACTCTCTGGTTGAAAGGTCGAGTACGACATCACGGTCGAAATTGGTCTTGACCTTGCGATCTGCAGGAACAGAGAAAACTGCATCTTCACGGTCTTCGCTTTCATCGAGGCATTTTTTGATATCGAGATAATAGAAACGCTTTATATTTTTACCTTTTTCTGTGGTGGTGTTTACTGGATCCTTGCAGCATGTGGCACGGTACATAGATGTGAGTCGCTGTTGCCCGTCAAGAACAAGATAATCGGGAACGACACCGACAGCGGTAACACCTTCGATCGTCCGGTACTTGAATTTCACGTTTTCATTCCCGTATGTCAGTCGCATGATAGCACCCATCGGGTAGCCTTGAGACAAGCTCGCCAGAATGCCGATAATACGATTATCATCCCAAGTCCAGCTCCGCTGGAACTCAGGTAACTGTGCCTTGCCGGTCGAGACATCCCTCATAAGTTCACTAAGATCTGTATCGAGAGATTTTGGCGCAATGTTGATAGCCATAGTGTTTTCTCCTGTTCCGGGGTCAGAGCGGATTTTTGCGTTAGCTCGTAACCGTATAAACCCCTTTATTCTTCAGTATAAAAGAGAGCTGTATCTTGGTGTCTTTTCCGGCATCTTTTCCACCTGTGACATGAACACTCAAATATGTTTCACTCCCTGATGTGTATACATCGGTTACCGTACCAACAAATCCATCCTTCCGTCTTATCGTTTTACCCTTGTACCCATTATACACAGAGAGTCCGGATTTCTCGCTTGCGTCATCGGAGTTTACTGCTGTTGGTGGATTGCTCTTTGTCTTCTTCACTTCTTCCGTAAGGCGTAACAGCTCACGGATTTCTGCAAAGTGCGTCTGTGTAAACCACAGCGAATTGTCATCGTCAATCGGAACCGCGACGTGCTCCCCGTCCTCAATGTCTGCCTCACTTTTCGTGAGGAAGGCTCTCTGGATATTATCCATGATTTCCGCGTTGGTGCGCAGCCTGCGATATGCCGCTGCGCAGTTGGGACAAAGGCAAAGATTGACCGGATCCAGCTCTGTTTCCGGCTTCAGGAAAACTTCTGTTGCTTCAAAGCTGGAGCATGTCTCATGGCAAAGTTGGCAGGCGAACTTGAACCGGTTGTTGCCTTCGTAGCGGTACATGTTTTGGAGGTATGCCTTGGCCTCCCGTGAGTGATTGCTCACTCGAATGCTACGAATGCGCTCTTCGTATCGAACGGGATCTGCATATATCAGCATCTCCACTGCATGCTTCCGCAGAGCATCCCAGCTTTTCACATTGAGCGACGGGAACGGCAGCTGCACTTCTTCAACTGCTTCCTCGGTGCGTTCAGACCCACCATAGCGATCGTTGAGATCGGCGATGGAAATGCCGTACCGCTGCCGTAGTTCCATCTCAAAGAAAGCATCCAACTTGTCCTGTGGCACCATCTTTTTCAGATCATCCACTTCGTCGGCTTCGGTTCTTTTGAATGCAAGGAGCTTAAAGATTATGGAATCCGGCTTTATCCTTCCATAATACGAAGTGCTAATATCATGCTTGGAGATGGTTTTCGGAGCAACGAGCTCTCCTGATTCCGTGAAGATCCACTTGCCGTCCCAGCCGAGCATACGTTCCCCTCGAAGGATACGGATCATCTCACATGGTTCATTTTCTAAATCCGAAACTACACTACTGACAATATTCACACGACCGCAAAGACGCGCCTCATTGTTGACCAGAAGTTTCATGATGGTCTGTGATTTAAGAATTGTGTCTTTTGCTGTAGGGTGGGAGGAAATATACTTCAATACATCCCTCAGCGCATCTGCTGATAGTTTCCAACGAAAGTCCCCAGTCGTATGCCAGGATGGGTTCTTGCCTCGAGAGTAAGTATAGTATTCACCTTCAGTTTCCCGCTCTCCGACCAGAATGGAACTTCGCACACCCAACTCCACGAGCTTGCTGATCCCAATATCGTGTAGGTTGTAGTAATCCAAATCTACAAAGAATACTTTTTGTCCCAAATTGCGGTAGTAGGCTTCAATGTTAATCCCGTCTTGGGTAATCGGCAGAAAAATACGCACAGCAAAGGCACTGCGCATTTTTCCATCGCTGCAGCGCAAAGCAAGGGTGTCTCGAATGATGCGAGTTACTTCATCGTTGTACTCTTCGTACTTGATGTACTTCAGCAACGCCTTGATGTCTGCGATGTGCTGTTCGCTATCGGAAACATCCCCGCTCGCATATCGCTTCTCGATATCCTTGATCAGAAACTCGTACTCGTTCGGCTTCTGAAGCTGGAGGATCTCGTCGAAGAAGTGGCGACACCGGTTGTAAATTGCTTGATCAACAAAGTGAATGTCTGTGCTATGGATTTTGGGGGATGGAAGAAAAACATTCGGTATGTAGGTTTTCCCTTCACGTCTGAACGGAGCAACAAATTCTCCCGTCACCGTTTTTACAATGTCAGCGGTGGCTAGGTTGGCTTCAAAACGTGATCTGGAGAAGGCGGCCGGAATGTTCTCAAAAATACCATAAAGCTCTACCAGCCAATCATCAGTCTGTCCTGGCAGGAATTTTGGGTTCGCTGCAATGAGCCGCCGCAAATCTTCTGCCTGAATAACCGTCACGTTGAGTTCGCCGGTCAGAAAGTCACGAACCGACTTGTACTCTCGATTGGTCTCCGTGAGATATGTCGGAAGCCAGTAGTATTGATGCCCGCTATTGATCAGTTGTGTCAGGTGGGTATCCGTGAGAACAGAGGCCAGCTGTTCTGACCTTGTGATCCTAGCATATTTGGCATGAATATATTTCCCTGAATGGCTGGGAATTACTGCTGCTGTCCGGAACAATTCACTTACCATCTCATAGAGCGGCAAGAACAGATCAAAGGTCTCGAATCGTTCTTCTGAGATGGGGAACGCCTTCACAAAGCTCATGTTTAGTTTGCCAGCTTCTCTGAGCTCCAGAATGCTTTCGCGCAACAGTGTTGCAGTTTCCTGCGCCAGCATGATATTATCCTCATCCTCTGCAGGAATGCTGCTTCTGTTTGGCGTAGTCCGGTATGGCCCTTGCACGATGAAATCGAGCTTGCTCTCAGTTTCAGTCGGAAAATACACTGAGACATATGGACTCGGTGCTTTTATGCACTGATAACTGCCATCCGCTGCGATGCGGATTGGAAAAGCAATATCTACCGTCCGCTGTGCGTACTTCGCTATGCGGCGTGAAAACTTCAGGTAAGAAATGATTTCTTCCGATTTGCTGCCTGCTCCCTTCTGGGCTTCCGTTCCCAGCGCAGATACCATGAGGCAATGATCGTTGATCTCTGTCTTGTCCAGAAGGTATTCGCCTGTAATCGGTGCTCCGCCGCTCAACTCGATCTGATACTCGATCAGTTCGAGGTTTTTCATAAACAGCAGAGTGGTTATGCCCAAGTTTTGCAACTTACGAGAAAGTGTTTCGTTTAGCGCGCTAACCGTCGCAAAGCCGGAAAACGTCTGCCCAACAGTATAAGGAAAAACAAAGCGCGTTGTATATCCCTTTGGAAGCGGCTCTTCCGGAATGTCCTCGGGACAGGTAAAATCGCGAATCTCCACGGCAAAGGGAACCGCATCGCTATCAATTCGCTCGCGGAAATGATCCGGCACACTATAAAGCCGCACTGTATCACAAATACCGAATACCGATTTGAATCCGACACCGAACTCTCCGATCTGATTTAGATTGTCCACTTTGTCTGATTTGCCGATGTCACACAGGCCTTGTAGGTTGGCAGACGTGAAGGGCCTACCGTCATGGAAAACTTCCAGTCTATCGGGGTATTGAATAAACTTGATACTCTTTGCCTCAGCATCTTCTGCGTTCTGAAGCAGCTCATAGACGAAATGGGATTTATCTGTGTAGAGCTGGATAATGCGTTCCAACGCACGACGTAGCATTCCGTCCTTATCTTGAGCGGTTCTGACTCTATCGGCAATGGTGCTCATGACTCAACCTCTCTTGATCTCAATAATCCCATTTGCGATCAGGGCAGTATGGATATCCGCGCGGGAAGCGCGATCGTTGATCTCAGCTACCTTGACCTGGTATTTCTCAGTTGCCGTGTTCAGCTCACTTTGGTACATTCTGCGAATCTTCTCTTCAAATGCATCGCGGATTTTTTGCTCTAGTGTCCGTTTGCGGTTTCGATAGTTACTGCTGATGCTTTCCAGCTTATAGTTGGCTGTGCTCTGTATGCTAGCCAAATAGCTTTCTTTCTCCCGCTGCCACAATGCAATGTGCCGTCCTTCCAAGCCTGCCCACATACCCTTGTCGACAGTGGAGTGTATCGGGGAAGTCTCGGCTTCCTGAAGGATATCCGTAAGCTCTGCCGCAATCAGGTCGCTTCCGCAAACCGGCACGATGCGGAACATGGGATTCAGGCCAACATAGCTCCACGCATAGATCGAGAACGGATAGGTGCCTTCTGGTAGCTCATCGGAATAGTATTCCAGATGAATATAGGAAACATTGCTCGTGGCATAGTACCTTGCCGCCTGCTTAACCAGCGGATGCACCGGAGTGATGAAGAAAGCTTTTCTCTCTTTGGATGCCGTTTCCGAAGTAAACGTCAGCTTATGCATCGGCTCGGAGCCCTTTAGGTAATTCTCCCATCTCCGCTTCAGCGCTGACTTGATATTCGACAACTTCCGGAAATCTTCCAGCAGCATCATCCTGGCTTCTTTGCTCAGGCGGATCAGCTTCAGCTCTGATGCGCCAATTATGTACTGTCCCTCGCCGAGTCGATCTCTCAGATACCGCTCCACCAGCCGTTGGATATTGAGCGGAGAAATCCACGGGCTTTCCGCATCCTTGATCTCCTTCGCAGCCGTATAATTGGATAGATCGAAGCCGAACAGGGCGCGTTCTTCATCTTCCAACTTGCTTAGTTCCTGCATCCGGCGAACTTCGTTGTCCGCCATCTGCTCCAGCTTGATCCTGCGTTCCTCATCGGTTAGGACGGTGCTCACAGCTATCTGCTCGATCTGGGCACCGATTGCACCAAGCACTTCCTCGCATTCTCCAATGCTACGCTCAAAGATGCCAATTCTCATGAGACAGCGGGAATAGATGTCTGCATCCACCGTGTCCGCCGTAATAATATTATAGATGTTAACAGCCTCGCTCTTCTGGCCACGTCTGTCGATACGACCAATACGCTGCTCAATACGCATCGGGTTCCACGGCAGGTCATAGTTGATCATAGTGTCGCAGAACTGGTAGTCGAGACCTTCTGATCCGACTTCAGTGAAGAGCAGAATATCCAATGCCTCGGGGTCGCTTTTATCCAGCTCAAATCTTTCACGGAGCGCCCGGCGGTCATCATCCTTGATGCTGCCATTGATCTGCGCTACCCTATAATTGAGTGCGCGGAGCTTTCTTTCGAGATAGGAAAGCGTATGTCGGAAGGAGCTGAACAGAATGATCTTATTGTTGTCCTGCTTCTGCTTTTCATCAATGATCTTCAGTACGCTTTCCAATTTCGGGTCTTCCTCCGGAAGCATATCAGCAAGATTCAGGACGTGCTGCGCCAGCGACATCAGTGTTGATGTCGCCTTTGCGTCCAAATCGTATTCGTCCAGATCGACGTCTGGGTCTTCGACCATCTGGTCAAAGCGCCGTGTGATCAGATCTCGAATATGGGGTGCCAGACCGAAAATACAGCTGGCCGCCTGACGTCGGATTGTGCTCATCATAAACGGAATGTTCCGCACATTGTGCAGTTTGGCAAGCGCGTCAAACTCGAACTTCAGTAGTTCATTGTGCAGATCATATTGCTGCGGCGTGAAGCTGGTCTCAACTGTGTAGGAACGTCGAATGCAGAAATCTTGAATATCCTTCCTGCGCGTGCGGTTCAGCATAGTACTGAAGCTGTGCAGGGATTCTACATCGGACACCAGCTTTACCCGCTCTTCGCGGCTGATCTCCGGCTTCTCAAGTCTGCCAATGATATCCACGTACAAAGGGTTCTTCGCAATGACGTTTTCTCCCCACTGTGTAGATTTGATGTTCGTGAGCTCCGCGATTGCGGTTTCTCGCCATCCTTCGCCTGCGCCTCGGATGGCGTGGGAGCAGCGATAAATGAATTCGTTGGGGCGAGACATCATGCGGAATACATCCTTGTCCATGATGACATCTGGCCGGAGAAGGTTCATCAGAGTGAAAAGATCATCATCGCTGGTTTGTAGCGGAGTGGCCGTCAGCATCACGACAGCGTCCGCGTGCTCGCAGAAGTACCGGACGCATTTGTAAGCATATGCCTTGTCCTTATCCAAGCTTCCGTTGCGAATATGATGCGCTTCATCGATGATTACGAGATCGAAATGCGGAGCAGGGTCAAGATCAAGCAGTCCATATTGCCTGCCTCTGCGATGCTCTTCGCCCTCATATACGCGACCGTCCAGTATAGAATAAGGAATGATTGCTTTGTTGTACCTGACTGGCCATTCTTCATCCCGATGGGTATCGGAAATGGCCTGCCGTAAGATAGCGCCGTCCAGCGGAATGAAGTCTTCATCAAACCGCCGCATCTCTAATTCCCACTTGCGCTCCGCAACCAGAGGTTTCGGGCAAATGATCAGAATGTTGTCCAGTTCGTTTCTGGCTTCCAGCTCCTTGATGATTAGGCCTGCCTCAATCGTTTTACCGACGCCGACGCTGTCCGCGATTAGGATTTTGGGCTCATCAGATTTGATTAGCTTCAGTGCTGGCCGGAACTGATACGGAACGAAATCAATTCTGGCTGCATTCAGTGAATACAGGTTGCCTGCAGAAGGATTGTTGATCTCATAGGCGGTCAGATTACTCTGCAGCGTACTGAGGTCGATCCAGCTGTATGCTGGGGCCGTGTCGATCTTCTGGATTTGTCCGTCGTAAAACGTCTTGATCTCTCCATCGACGAACACCTCGTACCGCTTTATGCCATCCACATCCGTGACGGAAAACACCATGCCTTTGGTGTCCGGGTCGCCGGTAAGATATACGCGATCCTTTTCTTGGATATCTCCAGCCGCTGCAACCGGCTCTGGCTGCTTGACCGTTACCGGCTCTTCCTCAAACACCGCAGAAAAGTCCGTGTTTTCTACTGCGCTTTTGAAATCGTTGATACCCTGCGTATATTTGTTCGTCACCATCACATTCTCGAAGAACGCGAGGATCGTATCCAAGTCTCGCAGGACGATATCCTTGTCCGCGATGGATCCGGAAACGTGTGCCCAGTTGTTTCGCACTTTCACCATGTCCCGGACGCATTGCCGATCGCGGGTGGGAAGATACGCAAATGAACGCATGTCATACCACGACTTGTCCGCAACGCGGAGGAGTGCTGCGAGATCCAAGTCTTCGAGGTTGCTGTAACCCTTCTCGCGGGCAAATTTTTTCTGAGTGAACGACAGATTGTCTATCACGCACACTTGCCACCAATCATCGCCTACACGGGGAAGCATCTTGCTGAGCCAAGCACAGAGCTCTTTTGCCGCTATGTGCAGGTACTCATGCATCTTACTGACAATGGCCTGTTCGTTCATTTGCTTCACTTCCTCTGTATATCTTTACTGGAAAAATCCGTCACTTTCAAAAATGTGATTCAGTTCGTCGTTGCTGGCACACCGGGAGACCTTGTCGCGGATGGAACTCTTGGACATATCCAGACGGAATGCCTTTTCCCGACCAACAGAGTCTCTTTGCATCCGGATCAACTGAATCCGCCCAACGCCAGGATTCTGCCGGGCATACTCAGCAAATCCCTTTGCCTTCCCCAGATTGTCCACCCTCGTCGGATCATGTGGTTCCAGAATATCTACGACATAATCAGGACCATCACGCCGGATAATCAGAAAATCCGGGTAGGTCGGCTTTGTCTCCCCGTCGATCTCATAGGGGATGCAGAGCGCCCATGATCCTCTCGAAGGATTGCGTAGCCAGCATACGAAATCCTCCTGCTGCTCCTCCTCGGCAATGACCTTGCGCTCCCAACCGTTCAGATTGATCAAAGCGGTGCCGGAATCATCCACAAACAGATGATTGCTATACAGCCTGCCTTCCGATTCATGGGGAACCCGGATAGTCTCAGGAAGTCGGAAGTTATGCTTACTGACGATATCGCCATCGGAGACAATATCATCATATTTCTTCTTGAACCGCTCCGGCAACGTGACAGTGCGGCGACGGTTGGCGTCATTCAGATCGTGGAACTTCTCTCTGGCATAGACGTTGAGAGCATCCATGCAATCAGTGTTTGCTGCAAAAATGATGACATGGATTTTCAGATTGAGAACTTCATCATCGTTGTAGTAGCGGTTCACATAGGCATTCGCAACTCCTTCATTACCGAGACGCGTTTCTGCCAGTCGAAATTGACGCTCGATATCAGTATCCGTTGTAGAAAACAGATCATGGATAGAGTAGTCGTCAATCGACCGTCCAAACACATCAAAAATCTGAGCATTCAGCTTGAACTGCAGCACCTGTCCGGCAAGGATATCATACATATTGCTCTGCTTCAGCATCTCAATATGCTCATGAATCGTCTTTGTAATGTCAGCAATGACATGCTCCTTGGCGTCAATATCAATTCGTGTCTGCGTAAGGAACCGGGCCAGAGCATACATGGATTTCAGGTAATCTGTGATGCGCACTCTGCGGACATTGTACGTCAGAAGGCCTGCGTCGTTGATTGCTTTCACGACAGCTTCGCGGTCAATGTCAGGATGATCCGGAACCGGTGTTGCAGGAGGTTCAGTGCTTGTTGTCGGCTGAGAAATGGGTGGTTGTGTGGTTTGTGCCGGTTGCGCAGGTTCCTGATAAGGGACGGACGGCTCCCGGACGGCAGACGTAGAGCCACCGACGACTGTCCCGGAAGCAGGCTGATAAGTCGTCTGTCCTGCTGGCGCTTCACTGGATGTGGGCTCTGGCGTTTCTGCTTCACCGGGATTCATCATATCGAAGATCGTCAGCTGTCCCGGTGTCTGAGAACGTTCTCTTCCCGGCTGGCGCGGCGCAGTCTGATAGGTGGGCCGCAAACTCAGCGTATCATAGTTGGCGCTGCCCATTTCTTCGGCTTCAACATCAGTGGGTATGGTCGCGCCTTCTTCATCCTGTAGTGCTTTTACAACATCATACACGGTGGTCTCACTGAACTGCGGCAGATAAAGATGCACGTCGTTCAGCGTTTCATCGACATTGATATGCTGCTGGGTGGGTGTACGCACCATTCTTCCGAGAAGCTGAGCAATATAGGTATAATCCACGGCACGACGGAAAGACATCATGGTCTCCGCTCTGGGGCAGTCCCAGCCGGTGGAGAGCGTTTCTTTGAAGAAAACGACCTTGATGCGCTTGTCATCTGCAATGCGGGACGGCTCACAATACGGCACGTCCAGACCGCCAATCTGGATGGTAGAAGTTCCTTCACCAAAAGCATGAACAACTTGGCCTTCCAAGAATCGGTCTCCCAGACGTTCCTCAATGATCCGCAGGCATTCATCCAGATCTGTTGTGGAAATCTGATGTGCGGTACCGTTTTGCACCTGAATAACAAAGATCGGATTTACCTGTCCATAGTGCTGCTCGTAGCAATACTGGTACCAGTGATCCCATTTGCTTTTCCATTCATCCGTAGCAGCCTGCAGTACGGCCATATCGTTGCCAGCATGCTCCGGATATGTAATGACGATCCGATCCTTCAGCAAGCCGGAAGCTCGGACTTCATCTGCTGTCGTTTTCACGTAGTGTGTGGTCGACTGAATGCCCTCTGCCAGCCGGTTGAAGCGCTGCGGAGTCGCAGTCATGCCAATCACTACTGGCATTGGCGGCAGATTGTCCGCGTCAGAGCCTTTCAGGAACTTCTGCATGATGGTGGTGTTTTTGGTCAGGTCTCTTGCCCCTTGCGCTCCGCGATGGGCTTCATCAATGATGAAATAAAGCCGGTCAGCTTTCTCTCGAACGGTGTTGGCCAGCGTCTCCCAGATGGTATACTGCCGTCCGTCGGAGTGCTTGGTCAGGTTGCTGGATTTAGAGAGCTTTTGGGTGTTCAGGAAATAGATATGGCCATCCTCCAAAACTTCCATATCAAAAGAATCATCGCTGATCACGACACACTGGCTTAAACGGATTTTGTCCGCCTTCAGGTCAATCTTCAGCCGCGACTGCTCATTGAGCTGCGGAGAATCAGAAAGCCAAATGAAAATGGCTTCGTTCTGATCAGGGTAGAGTTCGTCGCCGTAGTATATCGCCTCGATCAGCGCAGACATGACAATGGTCTTGCCTGCGCCGGTGGGAGCAGTATAGGAAACTACCTGTGGTGTGTGGGTACTGCGGTAATTACCAAGCGCAGTCGCAACGCTTTGACGCAGTCTGGCAAGCGCCGTTTTCTGGAACGGGAATAATTCAACTTTCATTTTCGCTTACCTCCTTGCTGCGTTGATACGGAAATTGTCGAGATAGTCCCGGTAGAGTTGGTAGCTTTCCTTGACATCCAGTCCGGCGATCATATCACGATAGCCAGATTCTGAATCTGTGATGATGAACACAGTCTCAATCTCCGGGTGTTCATCCAACTCCTCGACAAATTTCATGTACTGCTTCTCATCCACCAGCACGGCGAACTTGTTCTCAGGCAGGATCAGCATGTCCAATTGGTCATCACCAATGGTCGGATAGGCACCATGCGCACCGGCCTTCATCCACAACGTGGGCAGCATCTCCTTAAACTGTCTGCCAAGTGCGACGGCATTTTTATCAAGGAAACCGAGCTTGAAGTAGGCAGCATTTGCCTTGAAACCATTTGCCATTGGAAGATCGCTGCCAAGATAATTACCTTTTAGTGGGCTTCCATTGATATCGTGCCCTTCAATGGAGCACACTGTACGCGG
Organism: uncultured Clostridia bacterium; assembly: GCA_945948535.1. Lineage (GTDB taxonomy): Bacteria > Bacillota > Clostridia > Oscillospirales > Oscillospiraceae > Faecousia. The sequence continues at coordinate 7,582 of CAMFBN010000012.1, read as the reverse complement.
CCATGTAACATAACGGGCAATGCCGAGCTTTTCCCACTCCGGATCGCCAGGCTGGTAGCCTTGGGCGGAGAGAGTCTTGGCCTCGTCTGCCGACACCTCGTTATTCGTGACTAGGATGCAGCGGCGGTGTCCGCTGTCCTCTGCATTCAACAGATTGACTGCGTGGAGTGTGGTGCCAGAGCCTGCGAAGAAGTCCACGATGAGGGCGTTAGGTTTGTTGGCAACAAAGAAGCGGAGGGTATCTTGGACGGCATATAGGGATTTGGGGAAAGCAAAATCCCTCTTAGGTATTATTTTATCTATAAGGTTCGTACCGTATGTGCTGGCGTCATGCCAATCACGAACCCACATTGTTTTTGGCTCACGGTCTTGTTCCGTGGCTTCGTTCCATTCTAAAATTAAAGAGCCATCTGAATCTTTGCCCTTTGAGATCAGAACACCATCTGCCAGTTGTTCCTTCTGTTTCTTCTTTAAGAATACAATGGCCCATTGATCACGCTTTTTGTTATATGCCCCCAACTTTGCAATACCTTGATCCAAATAGCTTCTCAAAGTATCGAACCCAAGCTGCCATCTGCCTTCACTATCATCCGTCCGAATAGGCCATACTGCTCGTAATCCGGGCTTGGGAGGTTTTTTCTCCACATCGTGTCTGTCGACATTTAATGGCAAGGGTTCCCCTACGGCTTCTATCCTTTTAGCTTTTTCGTTAACCCAAACCGGATAGAATAAATTGGGAGATTCTTGTCTTGACGAACCTTCCGAACCTCGGCGAAGCATACTATTCCATATCGTATCTGTTTTCGCCTCTTTAGCATCCGGATTACTGTTATCTGTAACATCAAGCATCGAGTATTTAGTTTTTTGAATATTCATTTCCCCAAATTGCAGTAGGAAAATATATTCATCACATCGAGCAAATTGCCCCACTCGGGTGGATGCCTTTTTATTGATTCTTGATGTAATCATCTGCATCCTCGCATTCGGAAATATCTCTTCCAGCAGACACCCGAGGTGCAGATACTCTTTTTCGTCAATAGTCACAATCAGAACGGAATCTTTCGGATTGAGTAGCCGCTTCGCCAACTTCAAACGCTTCTCCATCATGGAAAGCCACTTGCTGTGGCGATACTGGTCGCTGTTATCCACATAATCGTTGTTGTATTTCCAGTCTCTCGCCCCAGTGTTGTAGGGGGGATCAATGTAGATGCAATCCACCTTCCCGGCATAGAGATACTCTAGGAGCTGCAGAGCATGGTAATTGTCTGCCTCGATCAGCGTGTGCCACAGGTCACTGTCTGGCGCATTGCAGACAGTATCAATGGGCTTGAGATAAGGGTAAATTGGCTCCCCAAACTCCGCCACGCTGACAAGTTCATCGACCTTGAACTCTGCCGTAGCGCTCTTGTCTTTATTCAGGCATGTGGCAATGCCATCCTCGATTTTGAGCACGGTATAGAAATCACTGACCTGTCCGGCCTTCAAAGCGACTTTGCCGCCTTTTTTGACAGGAATATCCCACAAAGGCGTACATTCCGGCAGATGCTCTTCAAACACCAATCCGAACTTCTTCTGTTTCGCCAGCTTTTCCACCTCTGCAGCAATCCGAGCACGCAGATCGGGATTCTCAATCTGGGTGACCAGTTCATCCAATATAGCCATTTTCTTCGTCTCCTTCTCTGATAACGTCTTTGGTACGCTCTATCAGTTTTCTGCTTATTCCTCAGCGAATAATTCTCTTATGTTGTAATAGACCTTTTTGGCATCCTTACGGACACCATAATCAGGACAGTTGAGAAGCGCCATGTGGAGAATATAATTATCATCTTCATCGTAGTCCACGTACTGGTTCTTCTCGTTATGCTCAGAGATATAGATCGCGCTTTCCCGCGAGAAACCGTTTCTCTGAAGGAAAATCGGAATGGGCAACGTGGTTCCATATTCAATGAACTCGTACCAATCCGGCGACGGCGCTTCTCCGTTATGAAGCGATTTATATACGCTGGAAAAGCGCAGAAAGTATGTAGACAGCCGAAAGAGCAGGATATCGTCAATGTCCTGAAGCACACTCGCAATCACCTGATTTTTCTGTCCATCTGAATCAGGATCGAAATCTTGAGTGTGTCCATAAATCCATACCTTGCCAGTCTCTTTGCAATGCTCCAAATTGTCGTTTATGATGTACTTTATTCCCTTGCCGGATGTCCACATTAGGACAAGCTTTGCATACCACCTCAGCTTTGAATGCTTACCATCCTTATCTCTATATCCAAGTGTGAACTTTTCAAAGTGCTCCCACATAAACACTTCGCAGAGCTTCTCGAGAAATGCAAGCATCTGCCCGTGCGTTGTAGCGTTTCTGGGAGGAATCGGTATTTGTCCGCGAATGATGGCATCCCGTAGCCGCTCATTTTGATCCACCGATGAGTTGATATCGTCGTCGATGAGATCAGCCCGGTCAGCAAACTTCTCCTTGATCTGATTCAATGTATCGTCATCAAGGTAGTCCCTGAACTCATGCACAATCCGGCTTCTCTTGCCCTTCACGATATCGTGGACAAGCATGTTTACAATTCTTCTCAAAAAGGCATTTTGTGCGTTCTGTTCTGTATCTCTTTCATCAATATCCTCAAAGACTGGAATCTCTCCTTTAACCAGCTTTGATACGATGTCCTTCATCTGCTCCGGCATAATTGGGGCAGCGAAAGGGAGCTGTATAGACGGAATGGCCGCTTTCACCAGCGCCTCATATTCCGCAAATTTGGTGTAACGCTTCAAGCAGAGCAGAAACACATTCCCATACAGGTTAAATTCGATACGTCCAACGCGCCCCACAAGATTCCTGAAGTCGACGGCATTCAATTCGTGACCGCCACTTTTTTTGCTGGTGATGAACAGGTTGTCCGCTGGTAGGTTTACGCCTTCCAACAGAGTGCGAGTACAAAATATGGTTTTAATCTTGTTCTCCCTGTACAACTCCTCAATGCGCATTCTAATAGTCGTGGGGAGATAGCCCATGTGATACGCAACGCCTTTCTTTACCAATTCGGCCAAATAGTAATCATCATGGACAGTTTCCTTGATTAGTGCGGATAACTCGTCAAGCTCCGGTATATTCAGATCATCAAGTTTGCCTGCATAATCGCGAGCATTTTTTATCCCAGAATCCCGGCCAGAACAATACACGATATTTCGCATTCCCGCACCAACATCAAAAAGAAAATCCAGCCATTCACGATCCTGTGGAAGGCTTGAAATGCGCTCTATTTGATCTTTCCTATCATTTACGATGTAAATGCCGTGTTCGCGGAAATCTACAATAAACTTCTCCTGGCTGACCGGCGCATACTGTGTTGCCAAGCTAAAGTCATGTCCATGATCCCACTCTGGTATTACCCGGAAGAATACGTCCGGATTGGCAATACTCGGAGAGGCAAAGAAGACATGTGCTTTTTTGGCCTTGTCCTGAACTGCCATCTGTACTACCTTATAGTAGAAAGCACTACGTCCATCCCGCTCGGAAATCTTGTGCGCTTCATCAACGAACATATAATCGATAGATACCGCTTCTGGATCACTCATTACATATAGCATCCGCTCAGGTGTGACTACAAAAATGAAGCTGTGCGTCTTATCCTTTAAGGCAAGGGCACCTGCGGAATTCACAATACGGTAATCTCGTTCCTGCAGCAGGTCTTCCAACTCACTCGTCAGTTTCTCTGTCACTTCGTTAATCAGCGCCTTAGTGGGAACCAGAATGGCAAAGTTACGCTTTTCGCCATTCTGGATTTTTTCTTTTATCAACAGTCGCATCAGGTACGACTTGCCCAAGGACGTCGGAGCAGAATAACTAATGTACTGATCATCAAAGTGGTCATAGATGCCTTTCTGGACATGGAAGAAATACTTATCAGGCTCAGCCGGAATCTGATAGGCTTCTTTGTTGTATTCAAAAAACATCTGCTCCAACGGATCGTACCGAGGAACCTTATAATCGCTATCTTTCTCAAACCGCAGATCCAAGCCTTGATAGTTACCGGTCGAAGAGAGAACGGAATCCTTAAAAACCCTAAGCACCTTACTCTCACCGTTCAGTTCTTCTGCCAACGCTATCATTTCCTGCGCCCATGTGTGGTGCGATTCGGCTTTCTCCGGATCATCAGATTTGGAAAGTAGGTCGGCAAACCGAAGAACGTCCATTAGTTTTACAGGTCGTTCTTCAACCCCTGTCAGCTTAAAGAGCTTGATGGCATAGTTGTAGAGGAGACCAGAGTACAGCTTGTTCAGATAGGGATTGTCATCTATTTCTGAGAAGATTCGCTGCCCAATGGTGCGGCCTCTGACATTTGCATCCATCCCTTATTCTCCTCCTATCAGTAGCTCCTGCAGGATAGCCTTTTTGTCCGCTTCTGCCTCATCAAGCGGCAGAACGTAAATATAAAACGAGTATGAATCCATACCGAGCTCATCGATTTTTTGCTTTATATCATCGATCAGCGAGCGGATATCCATCTCTATCTTCTGGGCAACCACACCCGGATACTCCCTGTTGGTGTACTTGCTTTTATCCAGATCGATAGAATATCCCAGAAAGATTCCGAAGGCGGGCTCCGGTCGCGTGACCTGTTCTTCGCTTGGCTGCAAAATGCTGACGAAATAATTCTCAGTCTCCTTGTTCTCGAAGCACTGTTTCAAGAACGATGTTGAAACGAGCTGAACTTCATCTTCCTCAGTCTTTTTCAACTCGGTCAAAGCTGCAAACGCCTTGTCCACTGCATCACCCAAGTCACCCACAATATTTGAGGTGCCGAAAACCATCTGGAAATATGAATCGTCATCCGGCATGGGAAGAAGATGGACACTGTCACTATGAACCTGATCAAAAGCGCTGAGTTCAATTTTGCTGAACAGCTTTGGTGCTCCAAGCACATCCTCCAGAAATGCATATAGGAGAATCACGCTCAGCTCGTTACCGGTTCCTTGCTGATCAACTTTTCCATTCTTTAGCATTCTCTGCATGGCACGCCAACCGATGCTGTGAATATGGCCTTCTTCCTCCAACTTCTTTATCTCTGCCCGGTCAAACACATAATAACCGACGCAGTCTACGAGGAAGTCTTTCAGGGAAGCATACGAGAATTTTGTGTTCGTAATATCCAAACAGAATATCCGGAGCTGATTCGGATTCCTAAGCCCTAATTCTTCCGTATGGTGCACTTCATGAAAAATCTTCGCAGTTGCACCTTCTGGTAAAGTCCGCTTAAGAAAAACCTCTCGCATTACTTCTCCTCCATCAAATCATTGTTCCTCTTCGTCTTTCTTTCCCGTGTTGCGGTCATCAGCGCCACCAGAGCGAATCCAGTCGTCAACCTCCGACAGCTTAAATTTCCAAAGGCGACCAACTTTATAAGCAGGCATATTGCGCTTGGAAATCCACTGCAGAATCGTTTCTCTGCCAACGCCAAGGTACTCTTGTACCTCTTTTAATGTTGACCATTTTTCTACTACCATTTCTTTCACGTGCTATACCTCCGTCTTTTTGGGAACATAAACAAACTCGGCTATCAATGTAAAATCAAATGTACTACTGTTTGGAAAACAATCATCACCCTGATCATCAATCATGATCCAATGACATACGGTCTTTCCTTCGTGGCGACGGGCATCCATGCTTGTCGCCACTTTTATATATTCACCCGGCTTCGTGTCCGGGATATCAACATAATTCGACACAGCCCTTGGCCTTACATCTGCGTGGTTCGCAAAGTATAGTCTTCTACCTCTCCATTCTCGCTTTCCTCTGTTCTGGATGATCCACTCATGAATCACATCCTTATCATGGGATGAAATTTGATGTACGGACTTCTGGTTGGGTGAGATCATCGGCACATCAGACGGGTACTTTGTCCGGGCTGGAGCCGTTGAGGGTTTATCGCCGATTTCCTGAAGTTGCTGGTACTTTATCAGGACAATATCACTCGCCTCCTGCGTGGTGCTCTGTACGAAGGCTTCAAACTGATATGCCAACGCCTTACAGAACATATCGGGATTCTTGTCCACATCGTCAGGGACGCCGAAGTTTCTCATTACATCCCTGACTCTACCGTCTGGTATTGCCTGTCGATAGAACGACGCCAGACTATCGATATCAACTTTATGGAATGTTGCCTTCAGTTCTGGCGTGAACTCAAAGTTTCCATTGTAGATCTTCCGCTGTGTTTCGACATGCTCAGCCTTGACAATTCCTTGCGGCAGAACGAAATGGTGGCTTCCACCTGCTATGAAGAGCTTTGTGATGAAGATTCCGCTATTCTTCCTGCTCGGTGAATATAAGTCGCGCACTGTCACTTCATAAATCGGTTTGAAATAGTCCTTCAGTTCCAGATTATTCACCTCCCAGAAAAATCCCATTTATTCTCCCACTTTTCCCAGAATTGATGTTCCCTTGGCCTTGACAGGTATCCCAGTTCCATTTTGTAGGATATATGCAGGGAACGAGAGAAGGCATTTTCTGGGCAAAGATCAACTGCACTTTTTGATTATATCATCTCAGAGTTTGTTTTTCAATTATCTGATGCAGTTAATGTTTGTAAATCCACAAAAACAGACTCTTGTTCTTGGAGTCCTGAGCAAGACGATAAAAGGCTCTGGCTCACCGACGTGATCGTTCCGAGTGCACATAAAGGAACTGTTCGCCACGGCGGTGATGCCGACAACTGAATACAAGGCCAGCACGCGAACAGCTGGACGCAACTTGAAGCGGAGACATTGTTCTCTCGCATCGGGTGGGATTTCTGCGTCCATTTTGCCGCTGGCACCCATACGGGCTCTCCGCTTCTCCACGCCTTCAGCGGTCGTGGGGCCAGAGGAGGGCCCGTATTATGAAAAAGAATGTCAACCAGAGTAAACCCAACACCCTTTACGACAAGCCGACGCGCATGTGGTTTGAAGTTCCTGCTGACGTTTACGAATCCTACGTCCGGGAATGTAACACCTACAGGAAAAAGAAGCAGGATCATTGTCTCTGCAGCTGCCCCCGGAATAAATGGTGGCTGTGCGACATGGTCTGCATGGACTGCGTGTTCCGCAAGACCGACGCCATCTCCTTGGATGCCCCGCAGGGTGACGATGAAGATACCACCCTCATGGACGCCATCCCGGATGGACGCACCCTTTTGGAGGATGACGCTGCCGATCGCGATCTGCTGACCCGCCTGATCGAACGTCTCTGGGAACTCGACCCTGATGCCGACGCCATCCTTGCCCTGTGGCAAGAGAACGACAAGCTCTCCGACCGGGCGATTGCAAAGGCGCTGGGCCGCCCCCAGCGGACCTTCGCAGATCAGATGAAGCGCTACCGAACTGAGCTACGGAAGATCCGTGGTTACTAATTGATTCTGGAATATGGTTTCTGACTGTTATCCAATGGCAGTCAGAAGCCATATTTCCTGTCAATATACGTACTAATTGATACAATAGCGCTTGACAAACGCTGCGATTTCGTGTATTATAATGTTGGGGGTGAGACTGCCTTGAATCCACATTACAATCAGAACTACACGCGGGAAGAGATTGACGCTAT
>CAMFBN010000011.1 GCA_945948535.1 uncultured Clostridia bacterium | reverse complement strand
AAATTCGTGAGAAGTACAATACCAAATCTGAAAGAAAGGAAAAACTTGCCCTTGAATAATACCAAAGAAGTACAGGCCATGCAGCTGCCGATTCAAAAGCTGCACCCCTTTGAAAATCACCCTTTCCAAGTAAAAGACGATGATGAAATGAATCAGCTGGTGTGGAGCGTTCTCACACAGGGTGTGCTGACCCCGCTGGTTGTCCGTCCTCTGGGAAAGGATGAATATGAAGTGGTCTCCGGGCACAGGAGATTACGCGCGTGCCAAAAGGCAGGAATCGAAACGGTTCCTGCCTTGATTTATGCCCTCGACCGGGATGCCGCCGCCATTGCGCTGGTGGACAGTAACCTCCACCGGGAGAAGATTTTGCCCAGCGAGAAGGCTTTTGCTTACAAGCTGAAAATGGATGCCATGAGCAGACAGGGACAGCGGACGGACTTAACTTCCACCCAAGTTGGGCGGAAGTTAGAAACGGCTGAAATAATCGGGGAACAGAGTGGGGAAAGCAAAAATCAAGTGCGCCGATATATCCGTCTTACCGAGTTGATTCCTCAAATTCTCAGCATGGTGGATGCCGGAAAAATTGCCCTGACTCCGGCGGTGGAACTGTCCTATCTGACCGGGCAGGAACAGCAGGATTTGTTGGAAACCATGGAGAGTGAGGACCGCACCCCGTCCCTGTCCCAAGCCGTCCAGATGAAAAAGCTGAGCCAGTCCGGAGAACTTTCCATGGACAGAATCTTTGAAATTCTAAGGGAACCCAAAGCCAACCAGCAGGAAAAGATCAGCTTCCGGGTGGAGGATTTGCGGAAATACTTCCCCAAAACCTACAGTGTCGCCCGGATTCAGGAACGGATTTTGAAGCTGTTGGAAGCGGACTGCCGCAGACGCTCCGGCAGGGATGCCCGATAAGGAGGTGACAGCTATGCCAGAACAGATTATGGAAGATCAGATTGTGGAAGTTGTCACTCAGCCTGAGGAGGATTACGGTTCACTGATTCCGGAACACGCAATCCTTCGTTTTGCCCGGTTTTTGCTGCCGAAGATACAGGCGGATTTGGAAAAGAAAGAGGAATAACACTTTGGCAGGCAGTGGGCTTCGGCCTGCTGCCTGCCGCACATTTGACGAAAAAAACACCTTATATTATTATGAACACATGGAGGAGAATGCTTATGAACGCAGTAATTTATGCCCGATATTCTTCTGACCGACAGCGGGAAGAGTCTATCGAAGGTCAGCTCCGGGAATGCACGGAGTATGCCAAGAAAAACAACCTGACTCTGCTGGGAACCTATGTTGACCGGGCACTATCTGCCAGAACCGCAGACAGGCCGGATTTCCAGCGGATGATTGCAGACAGTGCCAAAGGCATTTTTGATGTGGTGCTGGTATGGAAGCTGGATCGCTTTTCCCGGGATCGCTATGACAGCGCCCACTACAAGCACATTCTGAAAAAGAACGGTGTCCGGCTGATCTCCATTAAGGAAAACATTTCCGACGGCCCGGAGGGTATCATTCTGGAATCCATGCTGGAAGGCTATGCGGAGTATTACTCGGCGGAACTCTCCCAAAAAATTCGCCGGGGACAGCAGGACAACGCTATCAAGTGTATGAACAACGGCGGAAATACCCCTCTGGGGTACTATGTGGATAAGGCGACGGGAAAGCTTGAAATTGACCCAGAAACAGCACCGTATGTGCGGGAACTGTTTTCCCGGTATGCAGATGGAGAACGGCTCACAGTTTTACAGGCAGAAATGGCACAGCGGGGTCTTCGCTCCAAGCGGGGCAATCCCTATTCTATCAGCGTGCTCAGTAATCTTCTGAAAAACCGCAAGTACATCGGAGAGTACAAGTATGGCGATGTGATTATCCCGGATGGGATTCCGGCGATCATAGATAAAGAATTATTTGAAAGGGTGCAAACGCGTATGGCAGCAAATAAGAAGGCTCCGGCACGGGCAAAGGCGGAGGAAGAATATCTGCTTACCACGAAACTCTATTGTGGAGAGTGCGGGCGGCTGATGGCCGGTGAAAGCGGCAAGGGCTGCAAAGGGGTTGTTTATCATTACTATAAATGCAGCGGAGCAAAGCGGAAACTGGGCTGTAAAAAGAAAGCCATCCGAAAGGACTGGATTGAGGATGTGGTGGTTAAGTTTACGGTTACCAATGTGCTCACCGACGCCGCCATTGACCGCATCGCGGATGCCATTGTAGTAATGCAGGAGCAGGAGGACACCATGACCCCTGTACTGAAACAGCAGCTGCAGCAGTGCGAAACAGAGATCCGCAATGTGATGAAGGCCATCCGGCAGGGTATCATTACTGGAACCACCAAGGAGTGCCTGGAAGATCTGGAAACCCAGCGGGATTCTCTGAAAGCCAGCATTGCCCAGCTTGCGCTGGAGCGGCGCAAGTTTACCAAGGAAGAAATTGTGGAATGGATCAGCCAGTATAAGGATGGTAATATCAACGACCCTGATTATAGGAGAGAAATCATTGATACTTTTGTAAATTCCGTCTATGTGTACGATGACAAATTGCTTCTCACCTACAATTACAGAGACGGCAGTCAGACCCTGACCCTGAAGGAAACTGAAGCTGCCCTGAGTTCGGATTTAACTAGTATGTGTCCACCAAAAAGAGAAGCGCGCCGCTGGGCGTGCTTCTCTTTTTGCTAGGCATAGGACTCGAACCAGTCTAAATGCGACACGCCGGTGGCGTGTCGCTGGGCGGCGGCTGGACGACGCCCACTCCATACTGTAATCGAGTCCTATATCGTCCACCATACATGAAAAATCCGAACTTGTTCCCCATCGGGAGTGCGTTCGGATTTCTTGTTTTCATCAAAGACATTACATATTGAGTTCATGACCCCCGGTTTTGCCTGTCGCAGAACCGGGGGCTTTGTACATTCGACGAAAGATTCCTCCTTCTGTACAATAGCAGTACCAGCCAAAAGGAGGATTGTATATGGAAATTCAGCACATTCGCGTTGGAGAATACTATATTCCAGACCTGACGCTGCCGGGAGAATCCCGCTCCATCGGCAAATGGGGGCGGATGCACCGGGACTATCCGAGGGAACACAAACCGATTCAGTACAACTGCCTGCTGCTGTCCGGCAAGCTGTGGACATACCTTGCTGATCTGAATGAGCAGGCGCAGGACAGACTGGAGCAGATGATCCACCAGATGAAGATGGCCGAGGGAGTGACAGAAAAATTGAAAGTTGCTGACCCAATGGCTTGGGTTGGGGCTATGAACAACATCCGGAACAGGGCAGAGGAAATCATACTCCTGGAGCTAATCTACGGGGAGGATGCGACATGAGAATTCTTGAAGAATTTTGGTACGGCAATATCGAACCAACGGAATACGATACATGTCCCTGTGCGGAATACAAGAAAGCCCTTCAGTTGATTAGCCGAAACGAAGAAAAGCTCCAGTCCACCATGACGGATGCACAGAAAGAATTGTTCTCCCGGTATGCAGACAGTGTGCGGGAATTTCAGGATAGGCATAGAACTTGAACCCACCTGAATGCAACACCCCGGTGGGGTGTTGCCATCCGGCGGCTGGACGCCGGATGGCCCATGATATAGTCCGTCCATCAACAGAAAACGGAAGCGCCCTCCTTGCGGAGGGCGCTTGAGTTATGGACTTTTAAGGCTTTCCAACGGGAATACTGGTGTGTTCCCGAATGGCGTCCAGCAGGGCGTCCAAATTCTCTTCGTGGGTAAACCGGCATACCTTCTGTTTGCCATCGTAGCAGATCACAAGATAGCACAGCGTGCCGTAAATCTTCCCCTTCTCGAAGAATCCCTTGGTCACGCCAAGGCGCTTATACACCCGGGTGATCGCGGAAAAAGGGATATAGCCGACCCGGCTGAAGCCGTACATACCTACGTACAGTGCCCGATCGCCCAGACCGAAGTCCTCATAATGGGTACAGCACACCCTATCAGGCCGGAGAAGCTCCGGGGGCAGGGTTTTTTCGGACAAGGCTTTCGGTGGAATATACATAGGAACGTTCCTTTCTTTTTGGAAAATTATGCCTTAGCGGCCTTCTCGCCCTTGGGGGCCTTCAGGATGAACAGAACCAGCAGAACGACAGCGATGCCGATGCCCAGGAACTTGGAGATGGGCGGGAAGAAGGAGATGCCGCCCAGATACAGCTTGCTGTTGAACACGAAGGACACGGTAACAGCGGTCATGAACGCGGCGGGCAGGGCGCAGACGTAAGCGTTCTTACCCTCATGACGCAGGTACATGGCAGCGGTCCACAGAACGATGGCAGCCAGAATCTGGTTGGTGGAAGCGAAGTAGTTCCAGATGGAGGTGTAGTCCAGCTGAGAAACCAGAACGCCCAGAGCCAGCAGGGGGATGGTCAGGATCAGACGGTTCTTGTAGCTCTTCTGGTCCAGATGCAGGGCATCAGCGACGGTCAGACGAGCGCTGCGGAACGCGGTGTCACCGGAGGAGATGGGGCAGGCGATAACGCCCAGCATCGCCAGGATGGCGCCGAAGCCGCCCATGGTGGTGGCACAGATGTTGTAAACGCAGCCAGCCTGACCAACGGACATAGCTTCCTTCAGGCCGGTCATCAGGCCGCCCTCGATGGGGAACAGAGCGCAGGAGGCAGCAGCCCAAACCAGAGCGATGATGCCTTCGCAGACCATGGCGCCGTAGAAGACCATGTGAGACATCTTCTCACTCTTGCAGCAGCGGGCCATGATGGGGGACTGGGTGGAGTGGAAGCCGGAGCAGGCGCCGCAGGCCACGGAGATGAACATGGCGGGGAACATGGAGGTTCCGGCGGGATGCATATTCCGCAGGGGGAAGATCTCAGGAATCGTATAGCCCTTCACGATGGTGCCCAAGCCCACGCCGATGGCCATGACGATCAGGCAGATGCCAAACAGGGGGTACAGTTTGCCGATGATCTTGTCAACGGACAGGAAGGTGGCAATGAAGAAGTAGGCGAACACGATGGTCAGCCAGAAATACTTGTTGGTGAGAATGCCGGTGGAACCGCCCTGGCCGCACAGGTAGCTCAGCAGGCCAGCGGGGCCGACAGCGAATACAACGCCGACCATGAACAGCAGCACGGTGGAGAACACACGCATAACCTGCTTCATGACGTTGCCCATGTACATACCGGTCAGCTCAGGAACGCTGAGGCCCTGGTGACGCATGGACATGAAGCCGGAAGCGAAGTCATGAACACCGCCGGCGAAAATGGTACCGAAGGTGATCCACAGGAACACGCTGGGGCCCCACATTGCGCCGCCCACAGCACCCCAGATGGGGCCCAGGCCTGCAATGTTCAGCAGCTGGATCAGGAAAATACGCCAGCTGGGCATGACGACGTAGTCAACGCCGTCTTCCATGGTGACTGCCGGCGTTTCGCGGTCATCAGGACCGAAGGTCTTGGATACAAATCCGCCATAGATGAAGTATCCAGCGATCAGGATTGCCAGACATACGAAGAAACTAATCATAAATTACCCTCCTTACAGTATGGCGTCACGGGACTCCGCAGCTCCGGGGCGCATTTCCAAACGCAGAGCAGGAGCGTTGGCGCACCCCTGCCGTACAGGGACATTGTATTACGTTTCTCAGTAAAAGTCAACAAAAACATTTGGAAATTTTGCCCTTCAATTGTTCTAACCGCATAATTCCCCGGATGGTTTGTATTTCTCCAAAAAACAGGGCTTCTTCCCGATTTTTCGCGGCGCAAAGGGTGGATTCCGTCGGGTAAGACAGGAGGGTCCTTCCTGCTTCAGCACTGCGCGCCGGCAGCACCTTTTCATCTTCAGCGGCATATTCTACCGGGAGGTGATACTTTGGCTATTGTGCAGACCGATGTACCCATGACCGCCGAGCTCTGCGAGCAAACCATTGGGCAGCTGCTGCGGCGATATCCGGCGTTCCGCTCCGAAAGTCTGACAACCACCGCCTTTGGCAGGCCCGTTCTCGCTTTGACCATCGGGCAGGGCGCGCGGAAGGTGCTCTACTCCGCCGCCCACCACGCCAACGAATGGATCACCACGCCGGTGCTGCTGAAATTTCTGGAAGAGCTGGCACAGGCGGCGGAATCCGGCGGAAAGCTCTTCGGCGTCCCCGCCCAAAATATTCTGAAGGCCGCCACCATTTACGCCGTGCCCATGGTAAATCCGGACGGCGTGGACCTGGTCACCGGGGCCATCGAGCCGGGGACGCTGGAATACACCGCCGCCCAGACGCTGGCGGACAATTATCCTGCCATTCCCTTCCCCGACGGCTGGAAAGCAAATTTATTGGGGGTTGATCTGAACCTGCAATACCCAGCCGGCTGGCTCCGGGCGCGGGAAATCAAATTTTCGCAGGGCTTTACCAAACCCGGCCCGAGGGATTATGTAGGCCGGGCCCCTCTGAACCAGCGGGAGTCCATCGCCATGGCCCGGTATACAGAAGAAATTGACCCCGCATTGGTCATCGCCTTCCACACCCAGGGGGAAGTGATCTACTGGCAGTTCGGCGACTACGTGGTGCCCGGCGCGAGAGCTTTGGCGGAGGAATTCGCCCGGCTCAGCGGCTACGCGCTGGAGGACACCCCCTATGAATCCAGCTTTGCCGGGTACAAGGACTGGTTTATTCAGGACTGGCGGCGGCCCGGCTTCACCATCGAGTCCGGAACCGGGGAAAGCCCCCTGCCGCTGAGCCAGTTCGACGAAATCTACAAGGCCAATCTGGGGATTCTGGTGACAGGAGCCACCGGACTGCCCAGCGGCACTTAAAAAATCCCCACGGTGCATTGCAATTCCAAAACAAATGGGATATAATGGAAAAAAATACTAAGGGAGGAGACCTATTATGACGGAACAGTTGTCCGTTCAGGTTCTGGAAATCATCCGCAAAATGCAGCAAAACGAGCTGACGGAAAGCGTGATCTACGAAAAAATCGCCGCCTTTGCCAAGGGAGAGGAAAACAGGCAGACCCTGCTGCGCCTGTCCCGGGAGGAACGGGCCCACTATGAGATCTGGAAAAAGTACACCGGCATCGAAATGAAGCCGCAGGGCGGCAAGGTGCTGAAATACACGATGCTTGCCCGGATTCTTGGCTTCACCTTCGCGGTGAAGCTGATGGAGAAAGGGGAGGAAAACGCCCAGGAGGAGTACGCGCTGTTGGCGGAAGCGGTTCCCGAAAGCATTCAGATCCGCGCTCAGGAGGAAGAACATGAGCAGTCCCTGCTGGGGATGCTGGACGAAGAGCGGCTGCAATATGTAGGCAGCATGGTGCTGGGCCTGAATGACGCGCTGGTGGAGCTGACCGGTTCTCTGGCGGGTTTTGCCTTCGCCCTGCAAAACAACCGCCTGATTGCCCTGTCCGGGCTGATCGTGGGAATCTCCGCCACCTTCTCCATGGCCTCCAGTGAATTTCTGGCAGCCCGCAGTGAGGGCCGCAGCGATGCGCTGAAATCCTGTTCCTACACCGGCATCGCCTATCTGATTACGGTGATGCTGCTGATTGCACCCTACCTGCTCTTTGGCGCGGCCCAGTACATCCCGGCGCTGATCTGTATGCTGGTCATGGTGGTTCTGATTATCGCCGGCTTTACCTACTACACCAGCGTTGCACAGGATCAGCCCTTCAAAAACCGCTTTCTGGAAATGGCGCTGATCAGCATTGGTGTGGCTGTGGTGTCTTTTGCTGTGGGCATTCTTGCCAAGAAGTTCCTTGGCGTTGACCTGTAATCCTAAGGCGTCACCGCATAATGGGGCAAGGGGATTCGTCGAAGCCCGCAGCGCCCATTGTGCGGTGTTGCCCTAAAGAACCTCTGATTAAATCGACTGCGGCTTTCGCGGCGGAGCTTTTCCCTAATCCGTTCGGTTCCAAAAGTGGAGGAGTGCTGTATTCCTCCACTTTTGGAACCGTTGACTGGGGAAAAGCTTCCCGCTGGCGGCTCTTGCCGATTTATTCAGAGGTTCCTTATTTTTGGAAGAATCGCGTACCGCAAGGGGCGCAGTCTCTGAAGTACCCACGCTTTTTTTCACAAACAGGTTGCCCCGGGCCGAAAAAAATGTTATGCTAGTCGAAAAATGTCGAAAGAGGGTCGGCTGCGTGAAAATCCGGACGATATGCCTTTTGCTGGCAGTTCTTCTGAGCGTAACGGTCTTTCCTGCCCCGGTGCTGGCGGAGACGCTTCTGCTGGAGGAACCGGAGATGCTTCTGCCGGAGGAATCGGATATGCTGCTGCAGGAGGAACCGGATATGCTGCTGCCGGAGGGGACGGCGGCCCTGCTGACGATTCCGGAGGTGAAGGCGCTGCCGCCGGATACACCGGGGGTCACGGTTCGGGGGACGGTGGTTTGGGCCGAAGGGGAAACCTGCATTGTGCAGGATACGGGCGGCAGCCTCCGGCTGTGGTCATCCGAACGCCTTTCCCCCGGAGATGTGGTATTGGTCACCGGACAGACGGGGCAGGAGGTATTTCTTGCGGAACAAGTGACTTCGGAGGGAACCGGCCCCCTTCCGGCAGTGGAAACAACGCTGGCTTCCGCGCCGGAGGAACTGCGGATTGTCATTCGGGGCGGCACGCTGTCGGAGGGCGTTCTGACACAGGATAGGTACAGCGTGGAGGTGCGGGCCGATGAGATTCCCGAGGGTGCGGCGGATGTGTACGGAATTCTGCTGGAGGGGATTCTTTACGCCGATTCTATCGTGCCCATTGACAGTCCAAGCCGGGAGTGGAACGCCTGGTTTGGCCTGCTGGATGCCCACAGCAATCTGTCCGACGGACTGGGAGCGGTTCAGGAGGCGTTTTCTTACGCGTCACAGGTGGAGGGGCTGGACTTTTTCGCTGTGACTGACCACAGCGACTCTCTGGATAACGCTGGAAGCGGAAGCGTCACTCGGGACGGCTCCCAGATTAGTGCCGAATGGGCAGCGGGGAAACAGGCTGCCGCCGCGGTGACGGACGAACAGTTTGTGGGGATTTTCGGCTATGAAATGAGCTGGGGCGAGGACAAAATGGTAGGTCACATCAACACCTTCGGTACCCCCGGCTGGCAGACGCCCCGTCAGCCCGGCATGGATACGCTGGCGGGCTACTGCGCCGCTCTGGCAAAGGCACCGGAGGCGGTGAGTCAGTTCAACCACCCCGGCATTTTCTACGGCGATTTTGGAGGCTTCCGGGACTATGACCCGGCCTGTGACGCGGTGGTGCAGCTGCTTCAGGTGGAGGGGGAAGGCGGGGAATCCTTCTACTCCTATTACATTCAGGCGCTGGACTGTGGGTGGCACGTGGCCCCCACTGTGGGGCAGGACAACCACCACGGCAATTGGGGCGAGGAAGGCCTGAGCCGGACGGCGGTGCTGGCGGAGAGCCTTTCGGAGGAAGCGCTGTACGAAGCCATGGGCGCGCGGCGGGTCTACGCCACGCAGGATCCCGACCTGTACATCGATTACCGTCTGAACGGAACTCTCATGGGTTCCGTCATGGGCGCTGTGGAAGGGATGGAAGCCGGTGTGGTGCTGGACGATCCAACGGATGGGCCGGAAGCGGCGGTGGAGGTCATCGGCACCGGCGGCGCGGTTCTGGCGTCCGGCGATACGTCCGACGGAGTGCTGACGCTTCCGGTGCCCGACGGATACCCCTATTATTTTCTGCGGGTCACCCAGCCGGATGGGGACGTTGCCGTGACGGCACCCGTGTGGGTGGATGCTTTCACGGATATGGGCATTGAGGATTTTTCCTCGGATACAGCCAATCCCCTTGCCGGGCAGACCGTGAATCTGACGCTGCTGCTGTATAATTGGGAAGAAATCCCCTTCGAGGTCACCGGCGCGGCGCTGTACCGCGGCGGGGAGAAGCTGGGAGACTTTGCGGCTGCCGGAAATCTGCGCTATACCTTTCCGCTCTGTTGGGAAGAGCCGGGGGAGGTTCGGCTGACGGCAGTGGTGCAGGGCGCCGTGGACGGCGGGGAGAGAAGCTATGCGGCGGACCTGACTCTGCATTTTGGGGCCGCAAACCCCGTGAAGGCGGATATCCGGCAGGCGCGGGGCGGAACGCCCGGCACGGCTTATGCCATCGAGGGCTACGCAACCTCCGGCAATACCAATCCCTATACCACCTTCCCGGATACGATCTATGTGCAGGACGATACCGGGGGCATTCCGGTGGTTGGCAGCTTTCCACAGAGCATTCAGGTGGGCACGCCGCTGGCTGTCACAGGGGTTTTGCGGGAAAGGGCAGAGGAGCGGTATCTGGAACTGGCGGACTGCCGGATACCCGAAAAGTCCATGTATCGGTACGTTCCCCGGCTGCTGGGCTGCCGGGAGGCAATGGATTATGCCGGCCGGGGCGGCAGTCTGGTGCAGACGGAAGGAACCGTGACGGCGCTGACTTCGGAGGGCAAAGGGGTTTCCCGCTTTACCCTCCGGGACAGCCGGGGCGACACGGCGGAAATTGTCGTTGTCCCGGAGATCCGTTCCGGGGCCTACGGTATCAACGATCTGGCGGAGCGGGTGAAGCTGGGCGAAACCGTCCGGGCCATGGGACTGCTTTCCGTGGAGGAAACCGGACAGGCCGTTCTGCGGGTGCGCAACTGTGACGAGGTGGTGGCTGTGGCGGAACGGAAGACAGCCCCGGCGGCGGTGATTGCCGATGAAACCAATCCCCGCACCGGCGATGGGCGGATTTGGCGCCTGATTGCGGATTTCCTGTGGTAAACGGTTGCATTAACGGGGAAAATGTGGTATGCTTTCCGGATGAAAAGAAACCGAACCGGGAGGATTGGTCATGAGCAAGAAAGTGATAACCGTTCTGGCGGTCATCGCGCTGATTCTGGCGCTGGTGGTGGCCGGAGCTGTGGGGTTTTTGTGGTATCGTGATACCCATGTGTTTGTGGATGGCAAGGCCTATTCCAACCGTGAGGAGAGCATGGATTTGCGGGAGGAGACGATGTCGATCGAGCACTACAACCAGCTCCACGCCCTGCTGCCGGACTGTACGATTCTCTGGAACGTGCCCTTCCAGAATGGCACGGTTTCCAGCGACTCCGAGGAACTGACCATCGCCGCGCTTTCCGGGGAAGACATTGAACTGCTGGCAGCTTACTTTCCGAACCTGAAGAGAGTGGACGCTACCCGGTGCGGCGACTATGCCATGCTGGAAACGCTGCAGCAGCGGCTGCCGGAGGTGGAAGTCATCTATGAGGTTACTCTGGGCGGCAAGTCCTTCGCCCCGGATACCACCGAGCTGGTTCTGGCGCCGGGAGACTATACCCTTGACACCCTGACCGGGAACCTGCAATATCTGCCGAATGTCACGGCGATTACCCTGAAAACCCCCGATCTGACGCTGGAGCAGGCAGAGCAGCTTCGCGCGGAGTTCCCGGGCATCACCCTCCACTTCACCGTGGAGCTGCTGGGCAGGGAGTACGGTGAGGACACCACTGAGCTGGATTTGTCGGCGATGACCGCGGAACAGGTGGAGGAGATTGCACAGAGACTGTCCATGCTGCCCGCTCTGGAAACGCTGACGCTGTCCGACGCAGAAGGGAACAGCCAGCTGTCCAAGGAGGATGTGAAGGTATTGCAGGAGGCCGTGCCCAACGCGGTCATTGACTACAGCTTTGACTTCTTCGGCACGAAGCTTTCCACCGCCGAGGAAGAGGTACACATTAAAAATGTAAAGATCGGCGACGAGGGCGAAGCCGAGGTGCGCGCGGCGCTGGATCTGCTGCCGAACTGCAAGCGGTTTGTGCTGGAAAACTGCCAGATTTCCAACGAGGTCATGGCGAAAATCCGGGACGACTACCGGGACCGCACCAAGGTGGTCTGGCGGGTGAATTTCGGCAAGGGCAGCACCCTCACCGATGCACAGATCATCCGGGCTGTCTATGATCTCGTGGACACCAACTGCGCCAATCTGGTTTATTGCGAGGACGCCCGGTTCATGGACATCGGTCACAACGAATTCCTGAAGGAATCCTCCTTCATTTCCGGTATGAAGAGTCTGGAATACGTCATCATTTCCGGCTCCATGATCAGCGACCTGAAACCTTTCGCAAACTGCAAGAACCTGAAGGTGCTGGAAGCGGCGTTCTGCGAGTATATCTACAGCGCGGAGGGACTGGAAGGCTGCGAATCGCTGGAGCGGCTGAACATCAGCTACACCCACATCACCGACCTGTCCCCGCTGGACAACCTGAATCTGGTAAACCTGTGCGCCATGTACGAGGGCAAGTCCCGGGTTCCCCAGGAGGAGCAGGAGCGGTTCCAGACCCTGAAGCCCGACTGCAAGATGACCTTCGTGGGTTCCCAGCCCTACGGCTCCGCCTGGCGGTATGACGATGACAACAACCCGCTGGAATGGTACGCCACCATCCGGAAGGTCTTCCGCTACGACATTTTCCCCGCTACCCCCAACCATGTGGGCTGGTATCTGAATGGCGAAGATGAGTCAGAATGACCCTCAGTGCGGCAAATTGTAATTTGGCGGCGAGTCGCCGCAGGCAATGCGTGCACGGCTGGCCTGTAATCGCAACTTCCCTGACCCGCTCGGTATCGTTCTATGGCTCCGCCCTACGGTACTATGTAACGAACCGAGCAGTACCCAATGGTGTAACGAATACACAAAGTCTGGGCACGCATTGTCAGCGGCGACTTGCCGCTAAATTCCAGTTTTCTGAGTGGTTGTGGTCGAGGGGCCCTAAGGATGTGTGTTAACCACCAGAGTTCGTAACGCATTGCCCGCGCTGGCTCCCCGCCAGCCGGCAGTATCCGCAATCGAAAAGAGGGGGACTACTTCTGCTTTTTACAAGTCTTGAATTCTTGCTGACCTTCCTGCCGGGAACCCTGCTGGTGTATTTTCTCCTGCCGAAAAAGGCGAGGAACTACTGGCTGCTGCTGGTCAGCCTGTTTTTCTATACCTGGGGCGCGCCGAAGTTCGCCGTGTTTCTGGTTGGCTCCATCGTGTTCAATTACGGCATGGCGCTGCTCATCGACAAAATCCCGGCGGGCCGCCTGCGCAAGGCCCTGCTGGCAGCGGCGGTTCTCGGAAACCTGTCGATTCTGTTCGTGTTCAAGTACATGAATTTTGTCACCTCCGTGCTGCGGGGCTGGTTCCCGGTACTGGAGGGTGTCATTCCGCAGACGGACTTCCGCCTGCCCATCGGCATTTCCTTTTTCACCTTTCAGGCGCTCAGCTATGTGGTGGACGTGTACCGGGGCACGGTGGCGGTGCAGAAGAATCCTGCTTATGTGGGGCTTTACATCTCTTTCTTTCCCCAGCTCATTGCCGGTCCCATCGTCCGCTACACCACCATCGCCGAGGACATCGAGAACCGAACGATTACCTTTGACGGCTTTTCCCGGGGCGTTATGCGGTTTCTGTACGGCTTCAACCGGAAGATGCTGCTGGCCAATGTGCTGGCGAAGGCGGCGGACGCGGCCTTTGCCGCTTCCGATCTGAGCGTAGCCATGGCGTGGCTGGGCAGCATCTGCTACACCCTGCAAATCTACTTCGACTTCTCCGGCTACTCGGAAATGGCCATCGGCATGGGCCGGATGTTTGGCTTCCGGTTTCTGGAAAACTTCAACTATCCCTACATCTCCAAAACCGTTACGGAATTCTGGCGGCGGTGGCACATTTCTCTGGGCAGCTGGTTCCGGGATTATGTCTACTTCCCCCTGGGCGGCTCCCGGGTGAAATCCAAAGGCCGTCTGGTATTCAATCTGGCCGTGGTGTGGCTGGCTACCGGTATCTGGCACGGGGCCAACTGGACGTTTTTGCTGTGGGGATGTCTCTATGGCCTTATCATCATTGCTGAGAAGCTGCTGAATCTGCCGAAACGCCTGACATCCCATCCGGCGGCGGCAGTCATCTATCAGGTGCTCACAATGCTCGCCGTGGTGGTGGGCTGGGTGCTGTTCCGGGCGGACAACCTGAGTGCGGCGGGGAATTACCTGATGACCATGTTCGGCCTGAATGGGGCGGCGCTGACGGATTCTCTGGCAGCGTTTAACTTCCGGGAGTACCTTGTACCGCTGACGGCGGGAATCGTGTGCTCCACACCGCTGTTCCGCTGGCTCCATGAAAAGGCGGCGGCACGGGGGCCTGTGTGGGAAAACGGTTATGAGCTGTGCGACGGGCTGGTGCAGCTGCTGCTGTTTGCCGTGGGCCTGTCGTGCCTCGTGATGAACGCCCATAATCCCTTTATCTACTTCAATTTCTGAAAGGAACGGTATGAAGCGAACAAATTTTGCGCCGCGGGTAATTGCGGCGGTCTTCCTGCTGCTCCTGTTTTTCCTGACGGTCAGCAATCTGGGCATCCCGCTGAACTGCGCCAGGCAATATCTCTCCGGGGAGCTTTCCTTCGCCTCTGCCATGCACCAGATTGTGGCGGACTATCAGGAGCGCTTAACTCAGAAGGAGCCGCTGCTGACCCTGAACGGCTATTATATGCGCCTTACCGGGGCCAGAATCAGCAACGGCGTGGTGCGGATGACCAACGGAATGCTGACGGAGGAGACCCGGAAGGCCGACCCGGGCTATGCGGCTGATCGGATTACGGGGCTGTACCGGTATTTGCAGGAGCGGGACACCCCCTTCCTGTTTGTGGAGGCCCCCCGGAAGCCGGGGCTGGACGGCAGCCTGATGCCTGAGGGTACGGAAAACCACTGCAACGAAAACGCCGACGGTCTGCTGGCGCTGCTGGAAGAAAATAACGTGCCCTTCCTTGACCTGCGGCCGGAGCTGGCGGGGACCCGGGAGGCGCTGGAGCGGTATTACTTCCGGACGGATCACCACTGGAACGACGAGGGGGCCTTCGTGGCCTTTCAGCGGATTACCCAGCGGATTCAGGAGCGGTTCCCGGGGCAAACCGTGGAATCCTATGTGACGGAGCGGGAAAACTGGGAGAAAACCACCCTGCCGGACTTCTTCCTGGGCAGCCACGGCCGGCGGGTGGGTATCGGCTTTGCCGGGGTGGAGGACTTTTTCTATCTGACCCCCAAGTTTGAAACCTACCTTTCCTGCAGCATTCCCGGTGACGGGATTTACCGGGAGGGCAGCTTCGCCGAGGCCGCGCTGAACATGGAGCGCATCACGGGGGAGCCGGATTACTACAATTCCTCCCCCTACGACGTGCACACCGGCGAAAATTACGCCCATGTCTGGTTTTACAATGAGAACGCTCCTTCCGAAAAGAAGATTCTGATGATCAAGGACAGCTTTGGCCTGCCTGTGGAGGATTTCCTCAGCACAGCCTTCCGGCAGGTGGAGACGCTGGATCTGCGGTATCTGGAAAACGCCACGGCGGTGGAGATGATCGAATCAATCCAGCCGGATATGGTCATCGTCCTGTACAACCCCTTCGTCATGAGCGGAGAATGCCTGCAATTCGGGCTGGACGGCGACTGAGAAAAGCTTTCCCCGCAGGGAAATGTATGGCTGCTAAAGGGGAATTGAATTGACAATTGACAATGAACAATTGACAATTGTGGTATCCCTTCGGGATGAATTAAAATAAACTACAAGCACGAAATACCAGTGGGTTTCCCAAAGGAACCTGCCATTTATGACATTTTTTAATTGTCCCGTAGGGACTCCTTAATTGTCAACTGTCAATTGTCAACTAAAGAGTAATTTATCTGACTAGGGAACGATACCGAGCAATACCCAATGGTGTAACAATTTCACACCAGTCGTGCACGCATTGTCCGGCGGCACTGCCGCCCGCATTGTCCGTGGCGACTCGCCGCTAAAGAACAATATTGCGCCGCAAATGCCTTCCCCTCTGGGGAAGGCATTTTGTGATTTTGTTACTTACGGAAAAGGGCGGAATGTGGTATACTGAGAAAAAAGGAGGGCGATTCTATGACCTATGAAGAACTGAAAGCCAAAATGGACGACTGCCACTATATCTATGACGAGACGCTGGCAACGATTTTGTATGTTTCCCTGCAATTGGGGCGGCCCCTGCTCATTGAAGGCGCAGCGGGGGTGGGTAAGACCGAGGTTGCCAAGGTGATGGCTTCCGCGCTGGGCCGGGATCTGGTGCGTCTGCAATGCTACGAGGGGCTGGACGAGAGCAAGGCCCTCTACGAGTGGAACTACCAGAAACAGCTGCTGTCCATTCAGGTCAATATGAATGCGCAGGACCGCGACAGCCTGACCAAGTCTCTGTTCAGCGACGAATACCTGCTGGAACGGCCCTTGCTGCAATCCATCCGCTCGGAAAAACCGGTGGTGCTGCTCATCGACGAAATCGACAAGGCCGACGAGGAATTCGAGGCGTTTTTGCTGGAGCTGCTGTCCGAAATGCAGGTGACCATTCCCGAAATCGGCACCATCAAGGCCAAATCCATTCCCTTCGTGGTGCTGACCTCCAACCGGGCACGGCCCCTGAGCGAGGCCCTGCGCCGCCGCTGCGCCTACCTCTACATTGAATATCCCGACATGGAGAAGGAACTGGCTATCTTAAGGGCCAAGCTGCCCCATGTGGACGACCGGCTCTGCGCCCATGTGGCTCTCGCCGTGCAGAAGCTGCGCGCCAATGACATCATTCTCAAGAAGCCCTCCATCGCGGAGACTCTGGACTGGGCGGCGGCACTGGACGCTCTTGGCATCCGGGAGCTGACCCCCGACGCATTGCGTCAGACCGCGGGCTTTGTCCTGAAAAACAACGAGGATCTGGATGCCATGGATTTGGACACGGAGGAACCCCATACCTGCACCTGCGGCGGCAGCTGCGGAGGACACCATCATGGCTGAGCCGGAGGTTTATCTTGAAAAACTCTCCGCCTTTTCCCGTATCCTTCGCATGGAGGGCCTGACCGTCAGCCCCAAGGAGACGGAGGATGCCAGCCGCCTGCTGATTACGCTGGGCCTTGACGACCGGCAGCGGGTGAAAACCGCCCTGCGGACGGTCTACGCCAAGTCCCGGGAGGAGCAGATTTCCTTCGACCAGGCTTTCGATGGCTTTTTCATCTCCGAGGAGGCCATGCGCCGTCAGGCCAAGGAGCAGATGGAGCGGGAGAAGGAGCTGCAGCAGCACCGGCAGGAGGCGGAGGAGGAGTTGCAGCTGAACGGCAGGCCCATGGACTTGGATGAAAAGCAGCGGGAGACCTACGCCGCCATGCCGGAGGAGGCCCGGGAGCGGCTGCGCAGCTTTATGGACAAGTACCGGGGCACCGCTGAGCGCAACCCCCAGCTCTACAGCGAGTTTATCCATTCTGTTTTTGCCAAGACCCTGATGGAGCAGCAGATGCTGCTGGAAAACGCGGGCCTCGGCGGGCAGGAGCTGGACCCGGAAATCGGCATTCTCTACCGGGACATCTCCGAGTTTAGGGACACGGAGATACCCAAGGCCATCGAGCTGATTCAGGCCGTGGCCCGGCAGATCAACGGGGAACTGTCCGCCCGCCGCCGGGCCGGGGGACACACGGGGAAGCTGGATTTTCGCAAGACCATCCGCAAGGGACTGGAGACCGGCGGAAGCTTCTACCACCTGCGTTATAAAAAGAAGCGGGCACACCGCAAGCACCTGGTGCTATTGTGCGACGTGTCCGGCTCCATGGTGCAGTTTTCGGAGTTTGCCCTGCGGTTTATCCAGAGCCTGAATCAGGTGTCCGACAATTCCCGCACCTTCCTGTTTTCTGAGACCGTCACGGAAGCGGACGCTTTCCAGCTTCAGAACATGGATTTGTTCCGCTCCTTCGTCCGGGACTCCGGCATCTACGGCAAGGGCACGGACTTGGGCACAGCGCTGGAATTTCTTTGCACCCGCAAGCCGGCGGTGCTGAATTCCGCAACCACATTGCTGATTCTGTCGGACACCAAGACCATCGACCAGCCCCGGGCGCTGCGGGCGCTGGCGGAGGCAAAGCGGCAGGCCGGGCGGGTGCTGTTTCTGAACCCCATTCCGGAGGGGAAGTGGCAGTACCTGCGCAGCGTGCAGAGCGTGGCGGCGGTATGCCCCATGGTATCCTGCAGCACCCTGCGGGAGCTGGCAGCCGCCTGTAGGAAGCTGACAGTGGGTTAACGTGCGAAAGGTTAGCGAAGGCTTACTTAACTTTCAATATTTTTGCAGCAAAAGAACCGCATTTATGCGGTTCTTTTCTTGATTTTCTATGGAAATTGTACAAATTTTTCTGTCGAATTCTGGAAGATACATTCATGGAAAGTCACCGCCAGCTTTGCTATAATAGGTTTGGTAATCCGAAAAGCACTTATCATCGGGATAAGTATAAGGAGGTAAAACATACTATGCTGGATGCATCCTACTACCGCAAAACGGACGAGATCATTTCCCGTTACGTGCGGGATGCCAGATCCCTGATCCCCATCATGCAGGATATTCAGGCGGAATACCGCTACCTGCCGGCGGAGCTGCTTAGCTACGTCGCCAAGCAGATCGGGATCACCGAGGCGAAGGCCTACTCCGTGGCCACCTTCTATGAGAACTTCTCCTTTGAAGCAAAGGGCAAGTACGTCATCAAGGTCTGCGACGGCACCGCCTGCCATGTTCGTCACTCCACCCCGGTTCTGGAAGCGCTGTGGAAGGAACTGGGCCTGAGCAAGAAAAAACACACCACCGACGATATGCTCTTCACTGTTGAAACGGTGTCCTGCCTGGGTGCCTGCGGTCTGGCTCCGACCATGATGGTCAACGACCAGGTGCATCCGTCCATGACCCCGGAGAAGGCATTGGCACTCATCGAGGAATTGAGGGGGAAAGGCTAATGATTAAGACTGCTGAAGAACTGGCACAGGCCCAGAAAAATGCCTGCGAGGAGATCAAGCAATATGATTGCCGGATCCTGGTTTGCTCCGGCACCGGCTGTATCGCCACCGGCTCCCACAAGATTCACGAAATTTTCTCCGAACTGGTCAAGCAGACGGAAGGCGTCGAGCTGGTATTCTCCCCCTGCGGCGGCCACCATGATGAAAAGTCCGTCGGCGTCAAGAAGACCGGCTGTCAGGGTTTCTGTGAGCTGGGCCCGCTGGTCCGTATCCAGAAGGGTGATAAGGTCATCCAGTACGTGAAGGTTCAGCCCGACGACTGCAAGGAAATTCTGGAAAAGAGCGTTATCGGCGACGAGATCATCGAGCGGCTGCTCTACAAGAAGGGCGACAAGGCTTATGTCCAGCCTGACGAGATTCCCTTCATCGCCAAGCAGACAAGAATCGTTCTGGAGAACTGCGGCAAGTTCGATGCCGAGTCTCTGGAAGAGTACCTGGCTGCCGGCGGCTTTGCCGCTCTGAAGAAGGCCATGTTCGAGATGACCCGGGACGAGGTCATCGACGAAGTGGACAAGTCCGGCCTCCGTGGCCGCGGCGGCGGCGGCTTCCCCACCGGCAAGAAGTGGAAGCAGGTGGCCCGTCAGAAGGAAACCGTGCGCTACGTGGTCTGCAACGGCGACGAGGGCGACCCCGGCGCGTTCATGGACGGGTCCGTCATGGAAGGCGACCCCTTCAAGCTGATTGAAGGCATGATGATTGCCGGCTACGCCGTCCGGGCCGACAACGGCTACATCTACGTCCGTGCCGAGTACCCCATGTCCGTTGCCCGGCTGAAGAACGCCATTGCCCAGCTGGAAGAGCGGGGCCTGTTGGGCGACAACATCCTCGGCAGCGACTTCTCTTTCCATATGCACATCAACAAGGGCGCAGGCGCGTTCGTCTGCGGCGAAGGCTCCGCGCTGACCGCCTCTATCGAGGGCAACCGCGGTATGCCCAGAACCAAGCCCCCCAGAACCGTGGAAAAGGGCCTGTGGGAAAAGCCCACCGTGCTGAACAACGTGGAAACCTACGCCAACGTGCCCAAGATTATTCTGCAGGGCGCGGACTGGTTTAAGTCCATCGGCACCCCCGGCAGCCCCGGCTGCAAGACCTTCTCCCTCACCGGCGCCATTGAGAACACCGGCCTGATCGAAGTGCCCATGGGCTCCACCCTGCGGCAGATCATCTTCGACATCGGCGGCGGCCTGAAGAACGGCGCGGAATTTAAGGCTGTTCAGATCGGTGGCCCCTCCGGCGGCTGTCTGACGGAAGCCCATCTGGACGTGCCTCTGGACTTCGACAACGTGAAGAAGTACAACGCCATCATCGGCTCCGGCGGCATGGTGGTCATGGGCCAGGACACCTGTATGGTGGAGGTTGCCCGGTTCTTCATGAGCTTCACCCAGCGGGAATCCTGCGGCAAGTGCACCCCCTGCCGGGAGGGCACCAAGCGTATGCTGGAGATTCTGGAGCGCATCGTAAACGGTCAGGGCAAGCTGGAGGATCTGGACACCCTGGAAGAGCTGGCAAAGATGATTCAGACCATGGCTCTGTGCGGTCTGGGCAAGTCCGCCCCGCTGCCTGTGCTGTCCACCCTTGCTACTTTCCGGGACGAGTACATCGAGCACATCGTGGACAAGAAGTGCCGGGCCAAGCAGTGCACCGCCCTGCGCCGCTATGTCATCAATCCCGAATTCTGTAAGGGCTGCTCCAAGTGCGCCCGGAACTGCCCCGTCAACGCCATCTCCGGCGTGGTCAAGAAGCCCTACACCATCGATTCCAACAAGTGCATCAAGTGCGGCGCCTGTAAGGAGAACTGCGCCTTCGATGCCATCTATGTGGAAGCATAAGGAGGGGAAACCATGGGAACTATCACGATTAACGGTAAAAAGTACGAATTTACCAATGAAAAAAATGTCCTGACCATCATCCGCAACGCGGGTATTGAGGTCCCCACCCTGTGCTACCAGCCCGAGCTTTCTGTGTTCGGCGCCTGCCGTCTGTGTACGGTGGAGGACGACCGGGGCCGGTGCTTCGCCTCCTGCTCCGAGGAGCCCCGGGACGGCATGGTGATCTACACCCACACCGAGCGGCTGCGCAAGCACCGCAAGCTGATTGTGGAGCTGCTGCTGGCGGCCCACTGCCGGGACTGCACTACCTGCGACAAGCACGGCAAGTGCAAGCTGCAGAAGCTGGCCTACCAGCTGGGTGTCAATCAGGTTCGGTTCGAGAACCACCGGGAAGAGCAGCCTGTGGACTTCTCCTCCCCCTCCATCGTCCGGGACCCCAACAAGTGCGTCCTGTGCGGCAACTGCGTCCGGGCCTGCTCTGAGCTGCAGGGCATCGGCGTGCTGGGCTTTGCCCACCGCGGCACCGATGCCATTGTCACTCCCGCCTTCAACCGCCTGATGGGCGATACCAACTGTGTCAGCTGCGGCCAGTGCCGTGTTGTCTGCCCCACCGGCGCTCTGACCATTCACCACAACATGACCGAGGTCTGGCAGGCTCTGGGCGACAAGGACACCCGGGTGGTTGTCCAGATTGCCCCCGCCGTCCGCGTGGCGGTCAGCGAGGCCTTCGGCCTGCCCAAGGGCGAGAACTCCATCGGCAAGATCGTCGCCGCCCTGCACCGTATGGGCTTCGACGAGGTTTACGACACCATCTACTCCGCTGACCTGACCATTATGGAGGAGTCCGCCGAGTTCCTGGATCGGGTCGCCAACGGCGGCACTCTGCCCCTGATGACCTCCTGCTGTCCCGCGTGGGTCAAGTTTGTGGAGAATGAGTACCCCGAATTCAAGCCCAATGTGTCCACCTGCCGATCTCCCCAGGGTATGTTCTCCGCCGTTCTGAAGGAGTACTACCGGGATGAAAAGAACGCTCAGGGTAAGAAGACCAAGGTCGTCTCCATCATGCCCTGTACCGCCAAGAAGATGGAAGCCAAACGCGAGGATTACCACACCTTCGGCGAGCAGGATACCGACATGGTCCTGACCACCACCGAGCTGATCCGCATGATCGATGCCGCTGGCATCAACTTTGAGACCCTGCCCAGCGAAGCCTGCGATATGCCCTTCGGCATCGGCTCCGGCGGCGGCGTGATTTTCGGCACCACCGGCGGCGTGACCGAGGCGGTTCTGCGCCGTCTGTCCGGCGGCGAGGGCACCCCCACCATGGCTGCCATCGAAGATTGCGGCGTCCGGGGCAAGGAAGGCATTCGGGAGTTCACCGTTCCCTACAAGGGAATCGATGTGAACATCTGCGTGGCCTCCGGTCTGGCAAACGCCCGAAAGGTACTGGAGTCTGTCAAGTCCGGCGAGAAGAACTACCACTTCATTGAGGTCATGGCCTGCCCCGGCGGCTGTGTCATGGGCGGCGGTCAGCCCATCTACGGCACAAAGGCTACCCGCGTGGAGACCCGCCGTCAGGGCCTGTACAACGCCGACAGCGACATGGTCATCAAGAAGCCCCATGAGAACCCCCTGATGGACGTGTTCTACAACGGCCCCTTCAAGGATAAGACCCACGAGCTGCTGCACACCAGCCACCACGAGTAATTCCATACCCACTGCGGCCCCGCGAAAGAAAGCGGGGCCGCTTCTTTGTGTTGACATTTGGACGGAAAAGGGATATGGTAGAGGAAAGAAATGCAGAATGCAAAATGAAAAATGCAAAAGGAAGGTGTCCGCTTTGCGGACGGATTGAAAATCATTTCCGAAGGAAATACCACAATTCTGCATTCATCATTCTGCATTTTGCATTTAAGAGAAAGTGGAGAGACATTATGAGCGATGAAAATTTGCCGCCCCGGTTTCGGGAGCTGGGCCTGCCAGCCGTTCACACGGGCGACGGCTTCTGGATGACCCGCAAATCTATCGCGGACATCCTTCTGGAAAAGAATATCCGAACCTTCCCCAACGACCGGGGGGAAGCCCGGGAGTGCGGCCTGTTTTTTGACGACTGGTATCTGTACGCCGTTGAGGAGGTTGGCTGGGTCTACTCTCTGGTGAAGCTGCGGGAGCAGGAGCACGACAAGGAGGAGGGCCGCATCGGCGATGGAGATACCCCCGGTGTGACGGTGTGCTTCATTGCCTTTCAACCGGAAATTCTGACCCGGTGCCTTGCGGAGCCGACGATGGAAAACCGGGCCGCCATGAACCGGGAGATCAACCGGGTGGTATCCCTCCGGGGCCAGAGCCATCACCCGGCGCTGAAGCGCTATTTTGAGAAAACGGAGTCTGCGGGCGCTTATCTCATTGCGGAAGAATATGTGCGGAAAATTGCGTCTCTTGCAGAAAATGGCAGCGTTCCGGTGCCGGATGCTTACAAAATGGCGAAAAAAGAGAGCCGCCTACCAAGGTTTATCGAGGAAAACAACGCCCGCGCCGGCTGCACCGTCTGCGACCACCAATCCATTTTCATCCGGGATGCCGGGCACCTGAACCCCTTTGAAAAACTGGCGATTCTGGCAACCTACACCGCCGATGTGTCCTTCCCCAGCTTCGCGGCGGAGGTGCAGTACCACGCCTGCTTTCTCACGGCCCCGGCCCGGATTCCCGTTCCCTTTCTGGGCCATTCCGTCTATGACAGCGCCATCCGGGCGGACATGACCATTGACGACTGCGAGCTGGAAGGCCCCGTGCCCTTCCACAATCTGAACAGCCGCTGGGTGCGGCGGCAGGAACAGTGCCACCCGGAATATGCCGGGCTATGAAAAACGGAGGAAAAACCATGCCAATCCGCACATTTTTTCTGAAGCTTCGCCGCAAATGGGTGCTGGTCCTCGGGGCGGTGTGTCTGCTGGTCCTGCTGACAGCCATCGCGCTGTATCTGTGCCTGCCCATGCCACAGGGCGCAGCACTGGACGGGGTCAGTCTATCCGGGCTGCCCTACTGGAAGGCAAGAGCGGAAGCAAATACGCTCTATCCTCAGACCCTTCGGGTATCCCTGCCGGAGGAGGAGCTGACGTTTTCCCCCGGGGACTGCGGTGTGAAAATTGACTTTGGCGGTGCGCTGCGGGCTGCCCGGAAGCGGGGCGGCGACATTTCCCTGCGCCCCTATTTGAGGGCCAATGAAGCGGCTATCCGCGCGAGACTGACGGAATATGCCGCAAACCATGACACCACCTATCGGGAAACGGAGTGGCATCTTGAGGGAACCCTACCGGCGCTGCAAACCGACCGCTTTGACCTAACCGCTCCGGGCCAAAGACTGGTGGTGGCGCTGGGTCTGCCGGAGGCCCATCTGAACGTGGACGGCGTGCTGGACGCGATTCTGGATTCCTTTTCCCACCCGGTTTCCCGAAATGGGGATCTCATCGCTTCCGTAGTGAAGCCGGAACGAATTCCACAGATGCCTGACGCTGAAAGCCTGTACAAGGAAGTGTATATCGAACCGGTGAATGATTCTCCGGATTTGACCACCGGCGGTGTGAAGCCCGGAACCTATGGGCAGTCTGTGGATTTCGTGACACTGAAAGCGGCTCTTGCGGCGGCGGAATACGGACAGACGGTTGACCTGCCGCTGACTTACACCGCCCCGGATGTGATTGGCGAGGACGCCCTGTTTCAGGATGTTTTGGGCGAATATGAGACGAAGCACAACACCAACGAGAACCGCAACAACAATCTGCGCCTGCTGTGTCAGGCACTGAACGGACATATCGTCCAACCCGGGGAGACCTTCTCCTACAACGAGGTAGTGGGAGAGCGGACGGCGGAGAAGGGCTATCTGCCTGCCCCGGCCTACTCCGGCAACCGGCTGGTGGATTCCATCGGCGGCGGTGTGTGTCAGGGGTCGACGACTCTGTACAACTGTGTGCTGCTGGCGGATCTGGAGGTGGTGTTCCGGGCCTGCCACGGGGCCAAGGTGACCTATGTGCCGCCGGGACTGGACGCCACCGTGAACTATCTGACCACGGATTTTCAGTTCCGCAACCAGTACCGTTTCCCTGTGAAAATTCAGGCGGAGGTCAGTGACGGCTATGTGAAGATGAAGCTGCTGGGCACGGATGAAAAGGACTACTATGTGAAGATGGAGACTACCTCCGGCGAGGACAGCCTGGCGGTCTACGCAAGAAGCTTCAAGTGCAAATACGATAAGAAGACCAATGAACTTTTAAGCCGGGATATCGAGGCGTTTTCCACCTATTATAAGAATATTGGGTAATATTAAAATTTGTTCTTTAGTTGACAATTGACAATTGACAGTTGACAATGATTGTGTCCCTGCGGGACGATTCAAAAAAATGTATTGCGTTGATATTCGGATTTTAATTCATCCCGAAGGGATACCACAATTGTCAATTGTTCATTGTCAATTGTCAATTAATTTCTCCTTTAACGCCTTGCCATAAAAAACGCCTGCCCCATTGGGACAGGCGGAAATTTTATGCTTTTGGTTTGTTTTCCTGCCGGGCGCTGGTGCGGCCTTCGGGCTTGATTTCGCCCACAGCCAGCAGAGAACGCTTGGTCAGCGCGGGGCCAACCAGCTCGTACACCAGCACGCTGAACAGCACCACGTTCCGGGCCAGCGCACCGTCGGGCAGGGTGGCGGCGGTGATGGCCATGCCCAGAGCCACGCCGGCCTGAGGCAGCAGCGTGATGCCCAGGTGGTCGGTGATGGGCTTGGGCTGGCCGGTGAGGCGGCAGCTGAAAGCGGCGCCGTAGTATTTACCGGCGCTGCGGGCGATGATGTACAGCACGCCCACCAGCAAGGTCACGGGCTGGGCCAGCACGTTCAGGTCCAGCTCCGCGCCGGAGATCACGAAGAACAGCACATTCAGGGGCGTGGTCCAGCCGTCGATACGGCTCATGAGCTCTTCGGAGGTGGAGCAGATGTTGCAGAAAATGGTGCCGGTCATCATGCAAACCAGCAGCAGAGAGAAGCCGCAGTGGATGCCCCCCACCTCAAACTCGATCATGCTCAGGCCCACGGTCAGCATGACGAAGGCCACGGAAATGCTCATACGCTTGGAGCGGGAGTGGAAGAACTGCTCCACCCAGTTGAGCAGCCATCCCATAGCCGCGCCCAGACCCAGAGACAGAATGACCTCCACGATGGGCTCCACCACCACGGCGATCACACTGACGTGCCCGGCGGACAGGGCGGTGGCAATACCGAAGGACACGCTGAACAGCACCAGACCCACGGCGTCGTCAATGGCGACTACCAGCATTAGCAGTTTTGTCAGGGGGCCGTCGGCCTTGTACTGCCGAATTACCATCAGGGTGGCGGCGGGGGCCGTTGCGGAGGCGATGGCGCCCAGTGTGATGGCGCAGGAAATGGAGATCAGGCTGGGGAACAGCAGATGCAGCACGATCAGGGTAATGTCCACGAACACTGTGGCAATGACAGCCTGCAAAATGCCGATGGTGATGGCCTTGGCGCCGGTGGCCTTCAGCTGGCTCAGGCGGAACTCGTTGCCGATGGTGAAGGCGATGAAGCCCAGTGCGGTCTGGGTGATGATCTTCATGCCGTCCACCTGCTCGGCAGTATTGAAGCCCAGACCGGGAATTTTCAGCGCGCCGATGCAGAAGGGGCCGAGAAGCAGGCCGGCCACCAGATAGGCGGTGACGGCGGGGAGCTTGACCAGCTTGGTCACACGGGAAAGCATCAAACCGCCGACCAGAGCGACGGCAAGAGAAATCAGGGAAACTTCCACGTTCAAAACCTCGTTTCTTTCCGAAAATCCTTACTTTTTAAGCGTCCTCATCATAGCACCATTGGGGCGTTGCCGCAAGGCGCATTCCCGCCAAAGTTTCAGAAAATGGGACAGATTCTTTGTGCATTTCGGCGGTATTCAAGGCTTGGTTTTGAACATATTTAACAAATAGCAGGGGCGGGCTATTGGCCCGCCCCTGCGGGGCGTTATTTCCGTGTCTGGTCGTATTCGATGGGGCCTTCGTAGACGAGAAGCTGGGTTACGCCGTTGTCGTCCATGTAGATATCCCGGTATTCGTCACTGGCCTGATAGTCGTGGTAGCTCTTGACAGTGACACGCCACATATGGCTCTCGTCATCGTGGGAAACGTCCAGACTCAGGTAGTCCCCTAGCTTGGGATATTCCAGCAACGCCCGGCGGGCAGCGTCCACGGGATTGTCGATAGAAACCATGTCGTTGTTGACAAAGCCGCTGTCCCGGTGGTTAAATTCATCGGTCGCGTACTTTGCCTTGGCATCCTTCCACGAGAAGCAGGAAACGTAGAGGTTCTGAATGCTGGACTGGATTTTTGCGTCGATTTCTTCGGCAGTGTCGGGATAGATTTCGATGGAAGATATGTATTCGTGGTCATCAAGGTTGGACTTGTATTCCATGTACACCAGATCACCGTTTCCGTCAAAGCGATAGGTGAACTGGGCTGTTTCCCTCTGGTCAATGCCAGCTAAATTCCATGACTCGACAAAGCGCACCATTTCGTCGCTGACCACACCGATGCCCTCCGGGAAGGAAATCTGATGGTTGCTCCGCTCGAAGAAGCCGTAGTTAAAATCGTCGGCGAAGCGGTTCCACTTCATGCTGGTGGACAGGCTTTTCACACCCAGTCCCAACACCTTGCTGGCAGGAATCGCCGGGTCCTCCCGGACATCGCCGTAAGCAACGCCGTTGTAGTTAATCCATGTATCCGTCCGGGGGAGAATGGTGAGGTCGTGCTCGGTAAGATTCTCCGGGTCAACATCCGGCAGATACCAGTTGGTGATGCGCAGAAGGTTCTCTCCGTCCAGCCAGTTTTCAAAATCGGAGTCTCCCCCCATGACGGATTTCCAGTGCAGGCTCTTGCGGTTTTTCAGGGCTTCCAATCCAGCATAGCACCGCTCCACCGCCGCGGCGGCTTCCGGGGAATTGGAATCCACTACGGAGTAGATTTCAAACTCGGAATAGAAATCGTGGGTATTGATGTAGCGGGGGGATTCGTCCCGGCAGGTGACGGTCTTGCCCATGCGGTAGGTGCCGGTGGGGAGCTTGCCGTAAATGGGTGTCCAGTCGATGTAGCCGTAGGTGGCGGTTCCCTTGGCGACACCTTGGGCGTTGTCGCTCCACTGGGGCTGGTTCACCGGGGTGACCACTTCCCATTCGTTACCGACTTTCCGTTCCAGCCAGTATTCATCTGTGGTGGACAGTGTGCCTCTGCCGGTTTCGCTCTGGCTGTAGTACACATCAGAGCCGGAATCGGACAGCCGGTCATCATCCACCCGGAGGTTGAAGCCCCAGGCGTCAAATTCCGCCTGCTGGCTTAGTTCATCCTCCGATACCGCGCCCTCGGTAATGGCGGCAATTGCCTCATCAAAATAGTATGTCGCAGTCTTGTCGGCAATCCAGCCATCTGTGTCCAGGATGACTTTCGTGGTGTTGGTATTGGGAGCGTTTTGAACATCAATGCGGTACAGCGTTCCCTCGGTGTTAAAGTAGTAGGTATTGGTTGCCGTTTCCACTGCGCTGGAGTCCGTGTTCCATGTAGTAGTGAAGCGAATGGTCTCCCAATTATCTTCTGTAGTGTCGCTGAGCAGAATGGCATCATCCAAATCCCAGCGGAAGGTATCGAGATATGCTTCAAACTGGGTGTCCGCTTCCTCGGTTTCCACCCATGCCCCGCTCTGGAGGGCGTAGTGCTTGCCGCCGTACTCCATCCGTCCGCTGGTGGGGTCGGGGCTGGAAGTGGGCATATATTGCCACAGAATGTCGTCACCCAAGCGGGACAGGCACACATACCATTGGGGGTATTCGTTGTTTCCGGTAAGACCCAGTACACAGTCCTTCTGAGACAGCAGGGCATCCAGCGCGTCATGGCATTTCTGCAAGCTCTCCTGCTCTTGCGCTGTTTCCACCGTGGCGGCGGATGTATCCGGCTCCTTAGCCGGATTTGTCAACAAACACACCGCCACGAATAAAATCGCCACGACGCCCAGCAAACTCACCCAGAAGCTGGGGCGGCGGTAGTTGAGCACCGTTTTGATCCGGTCCTTCACGCTGACCTCCCCGAAAGCCACCGGGCAGGCGGCGAAGTGGGCGCGGTTGGTGGAGCAGCTGAGCAAAGCGGCGGAGTAGCTCTTGCGTTCCTCCAAATCCATGAACTGCACCACCCGCTCGTCGCAGGCCAGTTCGATATCCTTGCACAGCAGGATGTAGGCAACCCACACCAGCGGATTAAACCAGTGCAGGGCCAGCGCAAGGAAGCCGATCATCTTGAACCAGTGGTCGCCCTTTTCCAGATGGGTGCGCTCGTGGGCCAGGATGTGCTTGCGTACCGTGGGGCTTAAGCCCATGGGGATGTAGATTTTCGGGCGGATGAAGCCCAAAATGAAGGCCGTCTCAATCCGGTCGCACTCCCAGCCGCCCCGGATTTTCACCGCCTCCCGCACCTTGTTTTTCAGGCTCAGGTAGGCGCACAGGGTGTAGACGCCGAAGCAGGCGGCGACGGAAAGCCACACATAGGGCACGGCTTTCTTCCAGTTCCCGGCGGGCTTTGCTGCCGGGGCAGGGGAGACGGGGGCTGGGTTGGTCTGGGCCGCCGCTGCCGCCGTGGGCTGGGGAAGTTGTACCTCCTGACGCCCCGCCGGCGGCTCCGGGAAGGTCGGCGCGGGAGCCGGTTCACTGGCCTGCCACTGCTGCACCTGCGCCGTTTCCGGCACGGGCTGCAAACTCAGGCTGCTCTGAATCTCGAAGGGCATCAGCAGCCGCAGCCCTGCCAGCAGCCACAGAAAACAGATGAACTTCCGGGGCGCTTTCTTTAACAGCACCCGCAGTGCCATCACCACCAGAATCACAATGCTGCCATGAAAGCTGGCGGTGAGAATGTTTGAAAACAGGGATTCCATACGTCATTTCTCCTTTTTGTGTGGAACGGTAAATGTGGGGTGTG
This sequence comes from uncultured Clostridia bacterium, assembly GCA_945948535.1. GTDB lineage: Bacteria > Bacillota > Clostridia > Oscillospirales > Oscillospiraceae > Faecousia. Next base: position 31,753 of record CAMFBN010000011.1, on the reverse strand, counting down.
GAGTGTGGAGTGTTGAGTGTGGAGTGATGGTATCGCCTTCGGCGATGAATTGAAAATGAGATTTTGTTATCTCCACTCCTCACTTCTCACTCCTCACTCCTCACTCTCCACTCTTCACTCTACAATCTTTATTCTTCATAGCTGTCAATCAGCTGCCTTAACTGCTCCACATCTTCCTTACTCAGCCGTTTGCTCTTGGAAAACGCGGCGATGAAGGCGGGCATGGAGCCTTCAAAGGTTTCCTCCACCATCTCGTTCAGACGGCTTTTCTGGGCCTCCTCCTTGGAGACGAGGGACGTGACCACGGCGTTCTCGTTCTTCACCACCCCCCGCTCGCTTAAGCGGCGGATGACGGTGTAGGTGGTGGCCTTGGACCAGCCTAAGTTTTCCTTGGCAAGCTGCACAAGCTTTGTGGAGTTCACCGGCTCATGCTCCCACAGAATCAGGCAGAAGCGGTACTCACTCTCAAAAATTTTCGGGGTGACCATAGCGTATCCTCCTTGACGGTTTAATACGTTAAACCTGATGCTTGAAGTTTAACACATTAAACCTTCCTTGTCAACCCTTGCTTTCTGGCGGCAGGGGGAGTATAATACGAATTAGTTAAGAGTGGAGAGTGAAGAGTTGGGAGTGAAGAGTGGAGAGTTGAGAGTGAGGAGTGAGGAATTAGATGTTAGGAATAAGAGTAAAAACTCCACTCTCCACTCTCCACTCTCCACACTCCACACTCCACACTTCACACTCAAAACTCCACACTTTCAGGAGGTACGCCCATGAAGACATGGCTGCATTTGAAAACCGTCACCAAGCACCGCTGGCTTGTCCTGAAGGGCTGCTTCCGGGTGGGCCTGTACAGTCAGGGGCTGACCCACGACCTGTCCAAATATTCCCCCACGGAATTCTGGATCGGCGCGAAATACTATCAGGGCACCCGCAGTCCCAACGCCGCCGAGAGGGAGGACAAGGGCTATAGCGAGGCCTGGATGCACCACAAGGGCCGCAACCGGCACCACTACGAATACTGGACGGACATGAACCGGGAAACCCGCCGCTATGAACCCATCCCCATGCCCCGCAAATATCTGGTGGAGATGGTCATGGACCGCCGGGCGGCCTGCATGACCTATCAGGGAAAAAACTACCGGGATGACTCGGCCCTCAACTACTTCCAGAAAAGCCGGGAGCGGGAGCTGATGCACCCGCAGACCTGCCGGGAGCTGGGATATATCCTGACCATGCTGGCGGAAAAAGGAGAAAAAAAGACCTTCCGCTACCTAAAGGAAAATGTCCTCACGGGAAAGCCCTTTCCGTGGGAATAAGAAAAAGCGCCGGAAAACCGGCGCTTTTTGCTATCCATTTGATTCGCGACTTTGGCAGGTAAAGCAGATGACCTGCTTGTCCTTTGCCATTTTTCGCAGAATGTCCAGCGCCGCCGCCATGCGTTTGTCGTCAAAGCGCACCAGCGCGTCGTCCAGCACCAGCGGGGCCTCGGGAGTCAGCTCCTCGGCCACTGCCAGACGGAGGGCTAGATACAGCTGGTCGATGGTGCCGTCGCTGCGCCAGATGGCGTCGCACAGCACGTCCTCCTGCACGGCGGCTGCCCGGAGGGAGAAATCCTCCCCCATGGTCAGGCTCCGGTAGCGGCCGTCCGTCATGGCCGCAAGCAGCTCCTGCGCCCGCTGGGTGATCCGGGGGGCGAACCGCCGCTGCAATTCGGACCGGGCCTGCTGTAACGTCTCCTGTGCAATGGTCAGGGCGGTGTAAGTGTCCTCCAGACGGGCAATCCGGTCAGACAGGCGCTTGTGCTGCAGGCGCAGGTCCTCGGCGCTGCCGATAATCTCCATCCGGCCCTGATACTGGCCCAAGCGGTTCTGAAGCCGCTGCTGCTCCGCGGCGCACTCGGCGAGAAGCTGGGCGGTCTGGGCCTCGTTTTGGGTTAGATTGTCCGGGGCTGTGGGCTTTTCCACAGGCTTTACCATGGCGTTCAGGGCTTCAAAATGCCGCTTTGCCGTAATTGCCTCGGCCTGTGCCCGGTCATACTGCTCCCATTTGCGCTGGGCGTCCAGCCAGAAGTCCAGCACCTCCTCCGGCTCCTGCAGGCCGCACAGGGAGTCCCGCTTCTTGCGGGCCACCATCAGCCGGACCTCCAGGTCGCTGGAAATTTCCTGATAGGCTTTCAAATCCTCCGCATAGGTAAGCATGGCCTGCTCATAGGCCGCGATGGGCACTGTCCAGCGTTTCCAGTCGGCGGTGCCGTACTTTTCCACGATGGCGAGGATCTTTTTTCGGGTGGACACCCGGTCAACCACGCCCCACACAAGGGCCAGCAGACCCACGGCCCCGGCGATGGCGGCGAACAGGTAGGCCGTCAGATGGGCAAGCCCTCCCGCTGCCAGCAGGCCGATGACGCCCACGATCATGAGTATCAGAGACAGCCGGGACCCGGAAAGCTCTGTCAGTTCCTTCGCGTCCGCCCGGGCCATGGCCCGGGCGCTTTCCGCGCTTAGCCCGGTGAAGGGGTTGGGCAGCTCCGGCTTCTGGGGCTCCGCGGGGGCCTGCTGCTGCTCAGCGCGCAGGGCGTTCCACTGGTCCCGGAAGGAGCGCAGCTCCCGTACCTTGCTTTCCACCTCCGTCTGCGGGGGCAGGGCGGCACAGGTTTCTTCCAGCGCCCGGAGGGCCTGCTCGGTTTCCTCCACGGCTTCCCGGGACTGTGCAATCTGAGACAGGCCGGATTCCATTTTGGCGTAGGCCAGCGCCTGCTGGTGGTTATAAAGCTGCCGCAGCCAGTCCTTGACCTCGTCAATGCGCATTTTCAGCTTCTGGCACTGGGTGTTCAGGGTTTCCAGCTCGGTGAGCTTCTCCTCAATGGCATCCCGCTGAGCCTCCGCCTGGGGGAGCAGTCCCGTGCGGTTGTAGCGGCACCGGTTTTTCAAATCCTTCAGGCTGGCCGCCAGCCGGTCTGCCGCGCCGCTGTCGTCTCCGGTGGTGACGAGGGCGTTGAGACGGCGGCGCAGGGCCTCATCCTGTGTCACCGGCAGGTCGGAAAAGCGGATGAATCCTGCCCGGCGGAACACGGTCTGCTCCACGCCCAAAAGCTGGGAACCGCAGTTTGCCGCCGTCAGCTCCTCCACCGGCAGGCCGGATTCGGTTTCGTAGGCTTTGAATTCCCCCAGCGGCACCCGGCGGCGGGTGGTGCGCTCAATGGTGATGTCCCGTCCGTTCCAATTTAAGTCGATGCGGCCGGACATGGGGTTTCCCGACCATGGCTGGTAGCGCTCCTTGTCCGCCAGAGCGGCTTTGGTGGTTTTGGCCCGGGTGTCCAGCCCATAGAGCATGGCCATCAGGAAGGCGCACCAGGTGCTTTTGCCCCATTCGTTGGGGGCGGTGATGATGTTCAGCCCCGGCTCTAAGGTCAGGGTTTCATGCTCCAGCTTGCCGAAGGTGGCGGTCATTTTGTAGATTCTCACACTTTGACCTCCCTTCCGTCCAGCAGTTTCCGGGAAATCTCCGCCGCCAGCTGGATTTGCCGGGCATTTTCCGGCTGTTCCTCCATAGCGCGGCGGAGCAGCTGGAAGTACATCCCTTCCAGTGTATCGGAGTCCGTGTTCTCCCACAGGTCAATGGGCGGCTCTGTTTTGTCAAGCAAAGAAAGGTTTGGGAAATCCGGGAATTCCCTGTAAATCGACTTAATATCCACATCCGCGTTGCCGGTGAGGGCAATGCGGTAAAAATCCCGGCTTCCCTGGGGCGGAAGCAGGCCTTCCAGTGCGGCCACCGGGTCGGCGCCCGCGTCCGCTTCCAGATCGTAGAAACGGATGGTGTCAAGGCTCACGGCCTGTACCTTGGCTTCCTCCTCCAATGTTACGATGCACACGCCCTTGTCCCCGGTCTCGTCCCAGCCCCGGCCCATGGGGCAGCCGGGCCAGACGCACAGGGTGCTCCCCGCCCGGAAGGCCCCCGCCTTGTGGATGTGGCCCAGCGCCAGATAGGTTAGGCCCGACGCCTTGACCTGGGCGGCGGTGATGGGATTGTAGGGGGATTCCCGCTGGGTGGGGTCGCCGTGAAGGACGGCGATCTGGTAGGTTTCACTGCCCTCGGCGTGAAAACCTTCCAGCAGGGGAGAGCAGTCCATGCTCCGGAAGCCCGCGCCGTAAACCCGGCAGGAAAGATCTTCCAGAACCACGGATTCCAACGCGCCGGTGAAAATACGCACATTTTCTGGCCAGGTTTCCGACAGCCATGGGCTGTTTGGCGAACAGAAGTCGTGATTGCCCGGGGCAATCAGCACCGGCACGCCGCACTGGGCCAGCGCTTCTTTCAGAATATCAATGGTATCCCGGTTTGGCTGTCCGTCAAAAAGGTCGCCCGCCAGCAGCACAAGGCCGCAGTTTTCCCGGCGGCACAGGTCGGCGATTTTCCCGGGGAGCAGTTTCTGCTGCTCCCGCAGAAGCTGCCGCTGGGGTTCGGAAAAGCCCCCAAAGGGGGAGTCCAGATGCCAGTCGGCGCTGTGCAGAATTTTCAGTCCCATTCGTCCACTCTTTCTGCCTTGCGGCACAGTCCGGTGGCGCTGTCGATGGTGAACAGCACCGCCTCCATTTTTGTCGGGCCCTCGGCCCAGCGGTATCGCTCAGTCAGATCCCCGCGAAATTTGGCAATGGACAGCTCCGGCCGGATGCCCAAAATCGAATCCCTTGGGCCGGTCATGCCAAGGTCGGTGACATAGCCCGTGCCCTTGGGCAGAATCCGGGCGTCCGCCGTGGGCACATGGGTGTGGGTGCCCCAGACGGCGCTGACCCGTCCGTCCAGCAGATAGCCCATAGCCAGCTTTTCCGAGGTGGCCTCGGCGTGGATTTCCACGAGAATGATTTTCACGTCGAGTTCTCTCAGAATTTTTTCAATCAATAAAAAGGGGTTGTCCGGGCCGTAGTCCATATTGCACCGCCCGATGAGATCGATGACCGCCACCGGCCCGGCCTTGGTGTCAAACACCTGCCAGCCCCGTCCCGGCACCTGGGGGGCATAGTTGGCGGGCCGCAGAATCCGGGGGCAGTCCTCCATGTAGTCTACAATTTCCCGCTTGCCCCAGGTGTGGTTGCCCATGGTGATCACATCCGCTCCGGCGTCCAGAATGTCCTCCGCCTGATGGGGAAGCAGGCCCACCACCGCGGCATTTTCTCCGTTGACCACGGTAAAATCCGCACCGGTGTTCCGTTTCAGCTGCCGCAGGCGGCGGCGCACCCGGTCAAGTCCCGGATTTCCCACCACGTCGCCTACCGCCAATACCTTAAAATCCATTTGTGTTCCTCCAATCTCGTATGCCCATTATATACCAGAATGCCCGGTTTCGCAAGTATTAGCACCATTGGGGCATTTCACCCTTGACTTATGGGAAAAACCACCGCATAATAAAGGGAAGTATTGGCAGGGAAGACCCTGCCTGAATATCCGGGAGGAACGAACTATGCGCGGAAAAACGGCGCTTTTGGCGACTCTTCTGGCGCTGGCGGTCTTGCTGGCTGCCGCCGGAGGAACCGCCCTGATCCTGCATGACAATTATCTCATCGATTTCCAGCTTTATCCAAAGAATGCCGTGAGTATGGACCTGCGGGGGCAGGATATCAGCGTTGACCATTACGAGGCTCTGCGGCAGAAGCTGCCGCGCTGCGAAATTCTCTGGGACGTGCCCTTTCAGGGTGAAAAGCTGCCCAGTGATACTACGGTCATCACGGTGGACACCCTGACGGAAGAGGATGTCAATGCGCTGGCCTGCTTCCCCCAGCTGGAAACGGTTCACGCGGAGAACTGCCGGGACTATGACAGCCTGCTGCGCCTGCGGGAAGCGTACCCAAATGTGACGGTTTCCAGCCGGGTGACGCTGGACGGCACCGAGTATCCGGCGGATACCGATACGGTGGAGCTGCGTACCGGCAGCCCGGAGAATCTGAAGCTGCTGCCCTTCCTGACGGAGCTGCGCACCGTGATTGCCGACGGCGGGGGCGAGTCTCAGGATTTTTCGGCGCTGAGCCGGTACTGTCAGGATAACGGCCTGACCTTCCGTCTGCGTCTGGGCGACAATCTGGTGGAACAGGATGTTCAGGAACTGACGGCGGAGAGGATTACCGACACCGATCTTTCCCTGCTGGGCAGCCTGCCGAATCTGAAGAAGCTGCACATGGTGGACCCGGCGGCAGACCCGGCGGCGCTGACGGCACTTTCGGAAGCCTATCCGGACGTGGACATCAGCTGGGAGGTGCACATCGGAGACGGCGTGTTCCAGAGCACGGATACCGAGGTGGATCTGTCCCAGACCGTGGTGGCGGATATCGCCCAGGTGGAAGCGCAGATGGAATATCTGCCGAACGCGGAAAAGGTGATTTTCGGCCTGTGCGGCAAGGACAATCCGGACTGGGGCAACAGCAAGGCCAAGGTTGTGGCCTGTGACATTGAAAATGAGGATATGGCGGCCTATCGGGACCGGGTTCGGGACAAGTACAAGGTGGTCTGGACGGTCCGCTTAGGCCCCAGCATCGCCCTGCGGACGGACAAGGACAACTTCATGCCCAACCACTTCGGCGTGGGCCGGCTGTTCGACGACTATGCCTATAATCTGCGCTACTGCGAGGACATGGTGTGTCTTGACGTGGGCCACATGACCCTGACGGACATCAGCTTTGTGGAATTCATGCCCAATCTTAAGTATCTGATTCTCGCCTGGACAGAGGTTCAGTATATTGAGCCAATCCGCAGCTGCAAGAATCTCATCTGGCTGGAGCTGGATCACAGCTGCATCCGGGATTATTCGCCGCTGGTGGACTGCACCGCCCTTCAGGACTTGAACATCGGCAAGACTTTCTGCGACATCACGCCCATTACGAAAATGACCTGGCTGAAGAACCTGTACATGATTTTTTGCAGCGGCAGCGCGGCATGGCAGTGCACGCAGGCTCTGCCGGATACCCGTGTGGTTCTCAACGGCGACGCTACCGTTGGCGGCGGCTGGCGGCGGCTGCCCAATTACTACGACATGCGGGACTGCCTCGGGATGTATTACATGAACTGACATAAGAATTTCTTAAACTTCTGTCGGCTTGACTGCCGGGGGTTTCTATACTATAATACGAGAATAATGAGGAATGGAGGTACTCTATGAAAAAAACACTCTTTACAGTAACCGTCCTCCTGCTTGTGGCTGCTTTCGGCATCAGTGCCTTTATGGTTGGTAATTATTTGCTTGACGGCAAGAAACAGGCAGACCGGATGGACGAGCTTTCTCAGGTGGTTTCCGAGGCCCAGACCGAGACGACCACGGAGGCCACTACGGAAGGCACCACCGAGGAAACGGAACCGAAGGAAACCACGGAACCGGGTATGCTCCCCGGCTATAAGGACATCTATGAGCAGAATAACGACACCGTTGGCTGGATCAAGATGGAGGGCACGAAGATCAACTATCCCGTCCTTCAGACTCCCGACGACCCCAACTACTACCTGTACCGGGATTTTGACAAGAAGGAAAGCAAGCGGGGCAGCATCTACGCCTGGGGCGAGGCGGACGTGAATAAGCCCAGCGACAACATTACCCTGTTCGGCCACCACATGGCGGACGGCAGTATGTTTGCCGGCCTGAACGCCTACACCAGCAAGGACGCCTGGGATAAGAACAATCTGATCTTCTTCGACACCCTGAACGAGTACCACACCTACAAGATTTTCGCGGTGTTCAAGACCTCCGCCAATGTGGGCGAGGGCTTCAGCTACCACAAGTTCGTGGACGCCGCCAACGAGAAGGAGTTCAATGACTTCGTGTCCACCTGCAAGAAACTGTCCTTCTACGACACCGGCATCACTCCCGTCTACGGCGATAAGCTGATCTGTCTGTCCACCTGCGAGTATACGCTGGACAATGGACGGCTGGTGGTCGCCGCCGTGCGGATTACCTGATTCTCAAAAAGCCTGCCTGCGAAGGCAGGCTTTTTTCGTGCTTGTACTGTGCTTTGCGGTGGAGTATAATAAGAGCATTCGTAGGGCGGAGTCATGACTCCGCCGACGCACCGGCCTCCTGTAATGGGCGTCTTTTTTTCGGAAACATATCCTGTACGCCGCTTTTGCCCTGCAATCATCCGACTGGGTCGGCGGGGTCATGACCCCGCCCTACGATTTTCTGAAAAATAGGGGGCTGTTACTATGCTCAGTCTTTGCAATGAATGGGAATTTACACCGGAGTGGTTCGATGGCTTCGCTCTGGGAGAAGGGGAGGGGACTGCCGTCCGCCTGCCCCATACGGTGGCGGAAATGCCGCTCCACTACGCCGACCACGAACGCTATCAGGGCGTCTGCGGCTACCGCAGAAAGCTGAATTTGGGGAAGGAGCTGGCGGAAAAGCACCTTTTTCTGCAATTTGACGGCGCTGCCCATATCGCCGCGGTTTCCATAAACGGCCGGGAGCTGGTTCAGCACCGCTGCGGCTATACCGGCTTCCGTGTGGAGATCACCGACGCGGTAACCTTAGGCGGGGAGAACCTGCTGTGCGTCCGGCTGGACACCACCGAAAATCCGGAAATCCCGCCCTTCGGTCACGTCATTGACTACCTGACCTATGGCGGCCTGTACCGGGAGGTCTGGCTGGATGTGCGGGAAAAAAGCTATATCGAGGACCTGTTTATCACCACGCCAACCCTGACCACCCTGAAAATCCGCCCCACCCTCCACGACGCCCACGGGTGCCTGCTGCTGGTGGAGCTGCTGAAGGGGGAACGGGTGCTGATTCGCAAGGCCTTCACCACCGACGGCGTCATCACCATCCAGTGCCCCGGCGTCAAGCCCTGGGACACGAAGCACCCCGTCCTCTACACCTGCCGGGTGACCCTGCTGAAAATCGGCAGAGTTATGGACGTGAAGGAGCAGAAGGTGGGCTTCCGAGTGGTGGAGTTCCGAAACGACGGCTTCTTCCTCAACGGGAAAAAGACCTTCCTGAGGGGGCTGAACCGGCACCAGTGCTGGCCCTATGTGGGCTATGCCGCCCCGGAGACTTTGCAGCGGGAGGACGCCCGGATTTTGAAGGAGGAGCTGGCCTGCAACGCGGTGCGTACCTCCCACTATCCTCAGAGTCACTATTTTCTTGACGAGTGCGACCGCCTTGGCCTGCTGGTATTTACGGAAATTCCGGGCTGGCAGCACATCGGCGGCACCGACTGGAAAAAACAGGCCATGGAGAACACAAAAGAGATGGTTCTGCAATACAGAAATCATCCCAGCATTGTCCTATGGGGCGTGCGCATCAATGAAAGTCAGGACGATGACGAGCTGTACCGCATGACAAACGGCATTGCCCACGCCCTGGACCCCAGCCGTCCCACCTCCGGCGTCCGATACTTAGAAAAGAGCAGCCCGCTGGAGGATGTGTACGCCTACAACGACTTTTCCCACACCGGGTCTAACCCTGGCTGCAAGCCCAAAAAGGCGGTCACTGTGGACAAACCCCTGCTGATTTCCGAACACAACGGGCATATGTTCCCGACAAAATCCTTCGACCCCTGGCAGCACCGTCAGGAGCAGGCCCGGCGGCATATGCAGGTGCTGAATGACGCCATGGCGGACGGGGAGCACGCGGGCTGCTTCGGCTGGTGTATGTTCGACTACCCCACCCACCGGGACTTCGGCTCCGGCGACCGGGTGTGCTACCACGGCGTCATGGACGCTTTTCGGAACCCCAAGCTGGCGGCCTATGCCTATGCCAGTCAGGGCGAGGACAGACCGGTGCTGGCGGTGGGCACCACCATGGACATCGGCGACTACCCCGGCGGACAGATCGGGGATATTCTGGTGTTCACCAATGCCGATTCCGTGAATGTCTATAAAAACGGCACCTTCGTCACCCGGCTGGTGGGCGAGCGCTGGGCGGCCCTGTCCCACAGCCCCATGGTCATCGACGATACCATTGGTTCCTTGCTGGAGACCCAGGAGGGCTTCGATAAAAAGAAGGCGGAGCAGGTGAGCGCCTGCCTGCTGGCGGTGCGAAAATACGGCCTTGCGAACCTGCCCCCGGCTGAAACGGCAAAAATGGGTTACGTCATGGTGAAATACGGCCTGAAATACGCCGACGCCGTGAAGCTCTACGAACAATATGTGGGCAACTGGGGCGGCGAGGCCACACTCTGGCGGCTGATGGCGGTGAAGGACGGGGAAGTGGTGGCAAGCTGCACTCTCGGCCCCAGCGCCCGTCTCCATCTGGAGGCGACCCCCAGCAGCGTCCGCCTGAGGGAAGGAAATACCTACGACATGGCCTCCGTCCGTATCCGGATTCTGGATGAAAACGGCAATCCCGCGCCCTACGCCCAGCTGCCGGTGCGCCTGACGCTGGAGGGGGACGCGCAGCTTGTCGGCCCCGCGGTGGTGACCGCCGAGGGCGGCATGACCGGCGCGTATCTGCGCACCGTGGGCCGGGCCGGACAGGCAAAACTGACGATTTCCACCGATCAGACGGATGACGTGGAAATTCTGTTTCAAATCCATAAAAACTGACGGAACAGGCGGGGACAATTTGTCTCCTATCCACAGAAATCATGGAAATTTTACAAAGAAAATCGAGGATACATATTGACAAGCGGTGGAAAGAGTGGTATTCTTATTTCGGTACTTAAGTACCGAATAAATATGCGGTGAGCCACTTCAACGGCAGCCGCATCCATCCTGTATGGGCCGATCCTCACAAAACGGTAGGCACCAACATATTACAAGGAGTGTATTAACATGGGATTCAAATCTGACATCGAAATCGCACAGGAAACTGAGATGCTGCACATTCGCGAGATCGCCAAGATCGCGGGCGTGGATGAGAAGTATCTGGAGCAGTACGGCAACTACAAGGCCAAGGTTGACTACAACATCCTGAAGGATATGGCTGACAAGCCCAACGGCAAGCTGGTTCTGGTCACCGCCATCAACCCCACCCCCGCCGGTGAGGGCAAAACCACGACCACCGTCGGTCTGGCTGACGGTATGCGCAAGCTGGGCAAGAACGTCATGGTCGCCCTGCGGGAGCCTTCTCTGGGCCCCGTGTTCGGCGTCAAGGGCGGCGCTGCCGGCGGCGGCTACGCTCAGGTCGTCCCCATGGAGGACATCAACCTGCACTTCACCGGTGACTTCCACGCCATCGGCGCTGCCAACAACCTGCTGGCTGCGATGCTCGACAACCATATTTATCAGGGCAACGCTCTGGGCATTGACCCCCGCCAGATCACCTGGCGCCGCTGCGTTGATATGAACGACCGTCAGCTCCGCTTCGTCGTCGACGGTCTGGGCGGCAAGGTCAACGGCACTCCCCGTGAGGACGGCTACGATATCACCGTGGCTTCCGAGATCATGGCAGTTCTGTGCCTGGCCTCCGACATCACCGACCTGAAGAACCGTCTGGCTCGTCTGGTGGTTGGCTACACCTACGCCGGCAAGCCCGTCACCGCCGGCGACCTGAACGCCCAGGGCGCTATGGCCGCTCTGCTGAAGGACGCTCTGAAGCCCAATCTGGTTCAGACTCTGGAGCACACCCCCGCGTTTGTCCACGGCGGCCCCTTCGCCAACATCGCTCACGGCTGCAACTCCGTCACCGCCACCAAGATCGCTCTGAAGCTGGGCGACTACGCCATCACCGAGGCTGGCTTCGGCGCTGACCTGGGCGCTGAGAAGTTCCTGGACATCAAGTGCCGCATGGCTGGTCTGAAGCCCTCCTGCGTGGTTCTGGTCGCTACCGCCCGTGCCCTCAAGTACAACGGCGGCGTGCCCAAGGCCGAGACCGGCAAGGAGAATCTGGAGGCTCTGGAGAAGGGCCTGCCCAACCTGCTGCAGCACGTTTCCAACATTACCACCGTTTACAAGCTGCCCTGCGTGGTGGCTATCAACCGCTTCCCCACCGACACCGAGGCCGAGCTGAAGCTCATCGAGGATAAGTGCAAGGAGCTGGGCGTCAACGTTGCTCTGTCCGAGGTTTGGGGCAAGGGCGGCGAAGGCGGCATCGAGCTGGCTAAGGAAGTTGTCCGTCTGTGCGAACAGCCCAACGACTTCACCTTCGCTTACGAGCTGGATTGCAGCATCAAGGAGAAGATCGAGGCCATCGCCAAGAAGATCTACCACGCTGACGGCGTGAACTTCACCGCCAATGCCGAGAAGCAGATCAAGACCCTGACCGAGCTGGGCTACGATCATATGCCCATCTGCATGGCCAAGACCCAGTATTCCTTCTCCGACGACCAGACCAAGCTGGGCGCGCCCCGCGGCTTCACCATTACCGTTCGCAACGTGAAGGTTTCCGCCGGTGCCGGCTTCCTGGTTGCGCTGACCGGTGAGATCATGACCATGCCCGGCCTGCCCAAGGTTCCCGCCGCCGAGCGCATCGACGTGGACGAGACCGGCAAGATCACCGGCCTGTTCTAAGCAAATCTTACTTAATCAAAAAAGCACAGGCGACCCCTCGCCTGTGCTTTTCCCAAATTTGAACATACAGGAGAATTCTGTTTATGGATATGACAATGGAATCCTGCCGCACCTTTGTTGAGGTGCTGGCATCCAATGCCCCCGCTCCCGGCGGCGGCGGCGCTGCCGCTCTGGTGGGAGCCATCGGCACCGCCCTGGGCAACATGGTCGGCTCCCTGACCGTGGGCAAGAAGAAGTACGCCGACGTGGAGGCGGAGATTGTCGCTCTGAAGGCCAAGTGCGATGCCCTCCAGACTGAGCTGCTGAATCAGGTGGAAGAGGACGACAAGGGCTTTGTCCCCCTGTCAAAGGCCTACGGCATTCCCAAGGACGACCCCAACCGGGACGCGATTCTGGAAGACGCCACCATCACCGCCTGCAAGGTGCCCATGCACATCATGGAGCTGTGCTGCGAGGCCATTGACTGTGTTGCCGTTTTTGCCGCAAAAGGCTCCCGGCTGGCAGTTTCCGACGCTGGCTGCGGCGCGGTGTGCTGCAAGGCCGCCCTTCAGGCCGCGTCCCTGAATGTGTTCATCAACACCAAGTCCCTCAAGAACCGTGAGGTTGCCGAGGAGCTGAACCGCAAGGCCAACCTGATGCTGAGCAAGTACTGCCAGCTGGCAGATGAGATTTTCAACGAAGTCAAAGCCGGCTTTGGTCAGTAAGCGGCGAGCCGCCGCTGGCAATACGGTCCGCAGGGCGGACGGCCAATGCGTTACCAACTTGTTTGTAGTCGTTACACCATTGGGCGCTGCTCGGTAACGCGACCGATTCAAAGAGTTTACCGTTTAGATTTGATAAAGTAAGGAGAAATGTTACATGGCTAAATTACTGCTGGGCAAGGAAGTCACCGACGCCCTGAACGCCAATCTGCAGACCCGTACCGCCGCTCTGCGGGGAAAGGGCATCGTCCCCACTCTGGGCATCATCCGCGTGGGCGCTGACCCCTCCGACCTGTCCTACGAGAAGGGCGCCACCAAGCGGGCTGAGCTGGTGGGCGTGGAGGTCAAGAAGTTCGAGCTGCCTGCCGACGCCACCAAGGACGACGTGCTGGCGGTCATCGATCAGGTCAACGCCGACGACTCCATCCACGGCGTGCTGATGTTCCGGCCTCTGCCCAAGCACCTGAAGGCGGATCAGAACGAGATCTGCAACCGTCTGGCTCCCCAGAAGGACGTGGACTGCATGACCCATCTGTCCAACGCCGGCGTGTTCGAGGGCCTGGGCGATCTGGGCTTCGCTCCCTGCACCCCCTCCGCCTGCATGGAGATTCTGGACTACTACGGCATCGACTGCAAGGGCAAGAATGCCGTTGTCATTGGCCGCAGCCTGGTGGTGGGCAAGCCTGCCGCTATGATGCTCATGGGCAAGAACGCTACCGTCACCGTCTGCCACACCAAGACCGTTAACACTGCCGAAATCTGCAAAAACGCGGACATCATCGTCTCCGCTGCCGGTGTGCTGAACTCTCTGACTGCCGACTATGTCCGGCCCGGTCAGGTGGTCATTGACGTGTCCATCAACTGGGACGAGAACAAGCCCAACGCAAAGGGCGGCAAGGGTGCCATTGCCGGCGACGCCAAGTTCGACGAGGTGGCAGCCATTGTGGACGCCATCACCCCCGTTCCCGGTGGTGTGGGCTCCGTCACTACCTCCGTTCTCATGAAGCACGTTGTGGAGGCCGCTGAGCGCGCATAATTTCTTATTCCGGTACAAAATTATCCCGAGGCAGTATGTACACTGCCTCGGGATTTTCCATCACTTAAGGAGTTATTCGGGTTTTCGGATTAATGCTCCTCTTCAGCGGGAACGGTATCCAGCTTCACGGTGTGCTTCATGGCCACGGAGCAGGCAATGTCGCCCAAGACGTTACAGCAGGTAGCGCCCATGTCGCACAGCGTGTTGATACTGATGTACACACCCATAACACCGGCAGGCAGTCCCGCGATGGTGGACAGGGCGGCGAAGCAGGCGATGGCGCTGCCGGGGACGCCGGGGGCGCCGATGGAAAGCAGGGTGTTGGACAGCATGATCACCAGCATCATGCCGAAGGTGATCTCCACGCCGCAGGCGTTGGCGAAGAACACGATCATGAAGGACATGATGATGGACACGGCGTCCATGTTGATGGTAGCGCCCAAAGGCAGGGCTAGAGAGGAAATCTCGTTGGGCACGCCCATCTCATCGGCGCAGCGCTTGCTGATGGGGATTGTGGCGGCGCTGGAGCAGGTGCCGAAGGCAGTGAGGGCCGCGGGCATGACGGACTTGAAAAATTTCCCCACAGGATATTTGCCGAGGAATTTGACGATGCCGCCGTAGACCAGCAGAATGTAGAAGAAATAGGTGACGTACATGGCGACCAGAACGCCGCCCAGAGCGAGCATGGTTTCCACGCCGTTGGCGTACATCACAGCGGCGATGGAGCAGAACACACCCACGGGGGTGCAGTACATAACCCAGCCCACCACCTTGATGCAGATGGCGTGGAAGGCTTCGCACAGCTTTACCACCGGCTCCGCCGCCTTGCCCAGGGTCAGGCAGGCGATGCCCACAATGACGGCGAACACCAGTACCTGCAGCATATCGCCGGTGGCGAAGGATGCCACAGGATTGGCGGGAATCAGGTTCTTCACGGTGTCGAGAAGGCTGGTGAATTTTGCCGCTTCCACGGTGGATTCCATCATCTGGATGGAAACGCCCTTGCCCAGACCCAGCAGCCGGGGCAGGAACAGGCCCAGAGTGCTGGCAATGAGGGTGGTGGAGACGAAGTACAGCACGGACTGCCCGCCCACCTTGCCGGTGGCGCTGACGGAGCCGATGCCCTGAATGCCGATGACCAGGCTGCAGAAGACCAGCGGATAGATCATCATGCGCAGGGCGTTCATGTACAGGCTGCTGACCAGCTGCACCACGGGCAGGGCGAATTCATACCGTCCCGGCATGAACAGGCCGAACAGAATGCCCAGCACCAGTCCGATAAAGATAGCGAGGGTAATGTTCAGGGATTTTTTCTTCTTCATAAAGGTTTCCTCCTGCAAAAAAATAAACGCTCGTCTTCTGATAGAAGACGAGCGCAATGCCCGTGGTACCACTTCTGTTCGTTCCGGAAACCGGAACCTCATCGACGGATATCCAGCAATATCCTCCGCTGTAACGGGCAGACCCGTCGCGGCCTAAACCTTCAGCCGCGCTGCTCCGGAGCCATGTTCCTTCGTGCCTGCCTGTCTCCCTTTCAGCATTTGGGAAGCTCTCTGGAAAGCAGGAAAACGAAGTACTCTTTCCTTCACTGCATTTTTCTATATAGGAAATATTATAAAAACCTTGGCGGAAAATGTCAAGAAAAAATGAACGAAATTTGAAGACCAAAAAATCAGGAGGGACATTGACAAATGGCCCGCTTTGGACTATACTGAGCATAGAAAGGGCGCTGCGACAAGCGGTTAGCCCGAACTAGTTATTGTTGCAAGACAGAAGCCTTGAAACCGTCACTTTGCCGAGTGGCGGTTTCTGCTTTTTACTCTGATCGTCACGGTCCAGTGAAGAACGTGAAAGGTCAATGTAATAGGCATGACCATCACCTCCCATCTACGGGTGGTGTGGCTAACCGCCTGCCGTTTTGTGCAGCGCCCGGTGCCGCAATTGCGGCACCAAGGATAGAATACGCCGAAATTCGGGAAAAGTCAACAGAAAAAAGGTTGAGTCCGAATCCGCACCTCGCCGTAGGACAGGGCGGCGGTTTCGCCGTTTTCATAGCGCACCAGCAGGCGGCAGTTGTCGTCGATGCCGACGGCGTGGGCCGGGGTCTCCGCATTGCCCGCAATCACGGTGATGTCCTTTCCTACGACCAGGCTGCGGCGGCGGTAATCCTCCAGAAAGCTTGACGGATCGCCGGCGGTGTAAAGCGCCCAGAACCGGTTCAGAAATTCTGCCGCCAGCCTGTTTTTCCCATCGGGCACGGGTCTGTCCCAGAGCGCCCCGGCAATCTCCACCAGCTCTGGAGGAAAGCCGCCCTTCGGGGTGTAGACGTTGACGCCCACGCCCACCACTACATACTCCGGTACGCCGGATTCCAGACCGAAGGCGGCCTCCGACAGGATGCCGCTTACCTTTCTGCCGTTCAGAAAAATGTCGTTGACCCATTTGATTTGCGGCTGTGCGCCGCTGACGGCTTCCATTGCCTGACACAGAGCCACGGCGGCAGCTGCCGTCAGGGTCACGGCCTGCCGGGGGTCGGCGTTCACCGGGCGCAGCAGCAGGCTCAGATAGATGCCCGTATCGCCGGGAGAGTAGAACGTGCGTCCCCGGCGGCCCCGCCCGTTTGTCTGGGCGTTGGCGATGACCACGGTGCCCTCCGGCGCGCCCTGCTCCGCCATAGAACGAAGAAGGGTATTGGTGGAATCAACACTGGGGCTGACCGTGATTTGAAAAAATGAATTCAGGTGCTTTTTCACGCCCTGCGCCGATAAAATATCGCTGTCCGGGGACAGGCGGTAGCCCCGGTTGGTAATTGCCTCAATGGCGCAGCCCTCCTGCCGGAGAGTCTTGATGGCCTTGCACACCGCCGCCCGGGACAGGCTTAAGGCGCCGGCAAGCTCCTCGCCGGAAACAAAGCTTCCCTGCCGGGCTTCCAGCAGGGTCAAAAGCTGCTCTTTTGTTGTCATGGGGTTTCCTCCCACCGGCAAAGGCTGCTCCACTGGCAGTCGCCGCAGATTTCCCGCCGGTCGCCCGGACGGAGAATGGTTTCGATCACTTTTCGGGAAAACTCCCGGTAGGGAAGCCGCTCCCCTACGGAAAGCCCACAACGCCGCAGAACCTCCCGGTCATACCGGGAGGCTTTTTCGGCGCAATTTTGCGTTAACCGGTTGGGACAGGCGGCGCAGATGTCGTCGGGACTGTCCATCAGGCAAATTTCCGGGTTTTCCTCCAGAACTGCCTTCATCCTGCTCATATTTTCCACAAATTCCCCGCTGTAGCCCCTGCCTTGGAAGAAATACAGGCACATTCCGTGGTGGGCGCGGATGTTATAAGTCCTCATGCCAGCCGGATGGCGGCGCGCAGCCGCTTCTGAAGCACCAGAGCCAGCGCGATTTTCACCAGATCGGGGAGGATATAAGGGAACACGCACCAACCCAGCGCCGTCCACAGCCCCACAGGGCCGGTGGTCCGGGCGTAGACCAGCATGAACCAGAGGGTGCCGAAGGCGTAGCAAACGATCAGGCCCAGCACCATGGAGAGAATGCTCACTACAGTTCGATTACCGGGCATTTTTTCCATGGCCCACATGACCAGCGCCGTAAACAGAAAGCCTACGATGTAGCCACCGGTGCTGCCCAGCACAATGCCGATGCCGCCGCTGAAGCCCGCGAATACCGGAAGACCTACGCAGCCCAGCAGAATGTAGATGAGAACTGCCAGCGTGCCCCGCTTGCCTCCCAGTACGCCTACGGCGAGGAACACGCCAAAGGTTTGCAGGGTGAAGGGCACCACATAGGGGACGGAAATCCAGGAGCACACCGCCATAATCACCGCGAACATCGCGATGTAGGCCATATCCCGGACGGAGAGCTTTGTCTTTGTTTCCATGGAAGATACCTCCAAACGCTTTTTTCGTTGGGAGTATAGCACGGCAGGAAACAATTGTCAACCAATAATTTATTGCGGGTTTACAATCGAGCTTCAAAACACTTCCCTTTGGGGAAGGCATTCCTCAGGGAAAGGGGAATTGAATTGACAATTGACAATGAACAATTGACAATTGTGGTATCCCTTCGGGATGAATTAAAATAAACTACAAGCACGAAATACCTGCGGTTTTTCCATAGGAACCTGCCAGTTATGACATTTTTTAATTGTCCCGCAGGGACTCCTAAATTGTCAACTGTCAATTGTCAATTGTCAACTAAAGCACAATTTATTTGACCAGGGAACGATACCGAGCAGACCCAATGGTGTTGCGATTACAGACCCGTTCCGTAACGCATTGGCCGACCGCCCTGCGGCCCGCCGCAAAAAGGCTCCCGAAAATCGGGAGCCTTTGGGAGATGTATGCAAATCAGGCCTTGCCAGCGCAGCCCAGAACGTCAACCAGCTTGTGGCGAACCAGTTCCTTGATGTTGGCACGGGCGGGCTTCAGGTACTCACGGGGGTCGAACTTGTCGGGATGCTCGTTGAAGAACTGACGGATGGTGCCGGTCATGGCAAGACGCAGGTCGGAGTCGATGTTGATCTTGCAGACGGACAGCTCGGCAGCGTGACGCAGCTGCTCCTCGGGGATACCCACGGCGTCGGGCATCTTGCCGCCGTTGTCGTTAATCAGCTTCACGTAGTTCTGGGGGACGGAGGAAGAGCCGTGCAGAACGATGGGGAAGCCGGGCAGACGACGGGAAACCTCTTCCAGCACGTCGAAACGCAGGGGAGGCGGAACCAGAATACCCTTCTCATTGCGGGTGCACTGTGCGGCAGTGAACTTGTAAGCGCCGTGGCTGGTGCCGATGGCGATGGCCAGAGAGTCGCAGCCGGTCTTGGACACGAACTCCTCGACCTCCTCGGGGCGGGTGTAGGAAGCGGCGTGCGCGGCAACCTTCACATCATCCTCGATGCCGGCCAGAGTGCCCAGCTCCGCCTCGACCACAACACCGTGGTCATGGGCGTACTCGACAACCTTCTTGGTGATCTCGATGTTCTCGGCAAAAGGCTTGCTGGAAGCGTCGATCATGACGGAGGTAAAGCCGCCGTCGATGCAGGCCTTGCAGGTCTCGAAGTCGGGGCCGTGGTCCAGATGCAGGGCGATGGGAATTTCGGGGCACTCGATGACAGCGGCCTCCACCAGCTTCACCAGGTAGGTGTGGTTGGCGTAAGCGCGGGCACCCTTGGAAACCTGCAGAATGACGGGAGCTTTTTCTTCCCGGCAGGCCTCGGTGATACCCTGAACAATCTCCATGTTGTTGACGTTGAAAGCGCCGATGGCGTAGCCGCCGTCATAGGCCTTCTTAAACATCTCAGTTGTTGTTACGAGAGGCATTGGTACCAATCCTTTCTATAACGGGCTTACAGCCCGAATTTTTACGCTTTTCATTATATCACATTTTTTCCATATTTCAATACCAATCTTTATATACGCCCAAGAAACCGCCCTGACAATCAAACAAACCATATTTCCGCGTATCAAGGTTCATAAAATTATAAGAAATGGCAATTTACCTTTTCCTCAGAATGGAGTATAATCTGTGTGTAGACATCTACTTAAATCAACATTAACATTAAGGAGTGTTTTTCAGATGAAACTGTCCCCTCTGCAGATTGCAAGATACCAGTATACCCCCAAGCTCCCCGGTATGCTCAGAAACGGTATCTCTGAAATCTGCGTGAAGAATGGAGATGCAACCCAGAGCGTTGCAGATCAGGAAAAGATCGCCGCGCAGTTCCCCAACACCTATGGAAAGAATGAGATCACCTTCCAGAAAGGTCAGAATACCGCTGAGGCCAAGAAGCAGGTTGTCGGCGTGATTCTCTCCGGCGGTCAGGCTCCCGGCGGTCACAATGTTGTCTGCGGTCTGTATGACGCGCTGAAGGCTACCAACAGCGATAACGTCCTGTACGGCTTCAAGGGCGGCCCCAGCGGCCTGCTGGAGGACGATTATCGGATTTTTGATGATGAGTACATCAACCAGTTCCGCAATACCGGCGGCTTTGACATCATCGGCTCCGGCAGAACCAAGCTGGAAACGGAAGAGCAGTTTGCCGTTGCCGCGGAAGTCTGCAAGAAGCACGGGATTACCGCCATCGTCATCATCGGCGGCGACGACTCCAACACCAACGCCGCTGTCCTGGCGGAGTACTTCGCCGCACATAACACCGGCGTTCAGGTCATTGGCTGCCCCAAGACCATTGATGGTGACCTGAAGAACGAGGATATCGAGTGCTCCTTCGGCTTCGATACCGCAACCAAGACCTACAGTGAGATCATCGGCAACATCGAAAGAGACGCCAACTCCGCGAAGAAGTACTGGCATTTCATCAAGGTCATGGGCCGTTCCGCTTCCCATGTGGCGCTGGAGTGCGCTCTGCAGACCCAGCCCAACATCTGCCTGATCGGCGAGGAAGTTGCCGCCAAGAAGATGTCCCTGGCACAGATCGCGGATTACATTGCCGATTCCGTGGCTGACCGTGCTGCCAAGGGCATGAACTTCGGCGTTGCCATCATCCCCGAGGGCATTGTGGAGTTTGTCCCCGAGTTCTCCGTACTGATTGCCGAAATCAACGAACTGCTGGCAGGCGAAAAGACTGCCCAGTTTAATGCCCTGCCCACCTGGAAGGAGAAGTATGCCTTCATCGAGGCCGGTCTGACCAAGGAATCCATGGCTGTTTTCGCAATCCTGCCTGAAAGCATTCAGCAGCAGCTGTTCCTGGAGCGGGATCCTCACGGCAACGTGCAGGTTTCTCTCATCGAGTCCGAGAAGCTGTTCTCCGCGCTGGTGAAGGACAATCTGGCTGCCCGGAAGGCCGCCGGCACCTACAACGGAAAATTCTCTGCTCTGCATCACTTCCTGGGTTACGAAGGCCGCTGCGCATTCCCCTCCAACTTCGATGCGGACTACTGCTACTCCCTGGGCTACAATGCCTTCATGCTGATTCAGTACGGCTACACCGGGTACCTGTCCAAGGTTTCCAACCTGTCCAAGCCTGCTGAGGAGTGGGTTGCCGGCGGCATGCCCATCACCAAGATGATGAACATGGAGAGAAGAAACGGTCAGGATAAGCCAGTTATCCGCAAAGCTCTGGTGGAGCTGGACGGCAAGCCCTTCCAGTACTTCGCTGCGCACAGAGCGGAGTGGGCTACCGAGACCTGCTACACCTATCCCGGCGCCATTCAGTATTTTGGACCTTCTGAGGTCTGTGACCTGACCACCAGAACCCTGGCTCTGGAGAAGGCTTAAGGCGCTATTTCACCTGCAACAATACAATTCGAGCCTGCCCCGAAGGGGGCAGGCTCGTTGCCGTTATCGTAGGGCGGAGTCATGACTCCGCCGACCCGGTTGGAATACAGATGGGAAGAACCGGCGCACATGGCAGAATTCTCATAATAGGAACCTATACAAAAGAATCGGTGCGTCGGCGGGGTCATGACCCCGCCCTACTGTTTGCCTATTTACGCCACTTTTCCGTCAGCGCCCGAATCTGGGCTGCCAGCTTGGCGTTGTCCTTGTTGGTGCAGCCCTTCCGGGTCTTGACCAGCGCCAGTAGAGCCTCCGCAGCCGCCACCAGATCGTCGTAGACCTGTTTTGCCCGCTGGCTGCCCTTGAAGACCGCCTCCCGATTGATGCGGATGCCTTGGGCGAAGGTCACCAGCCTGCCGGTTATAAGATCGTACTCAGTGCCGCTGAAGGGCGCTTCCACCCGGTAGCCCAGTTCCTTCAGCTGTTTCTGGAAAGCCTCACAGCTTTCCTCATCGCCGTGGTTTACGAACACCATGCCGGGCTTTTCGGTAAAGCCGCCCAGCCAGTTCAGCAGTCCATCCCGATCGGCGTGGCCGGAGGTGCCGTGGAGGGTGGCAATTTCCGCGTTCACCGCGATGTCCTCGCCGAACAGCCGTACGGCTTTGGCACCGCTCTGAAGCTTCCGACCCAGAGATCCCTCCGCCTGATAGCCCACGAACAGGATGATGCTTTCACCGCGCCACAGGTTGTGCTTCAGGTGGTGGCGGATACGGCCCGCTTCGCACATACCGCTGGCGGACAGAATCACCTTGGGCCGGGTATCAAAGTTGATGGCCTTGGATTCCTCGGAGGATACGGACAGCGTCACGCCGTCAAACCAGATGGGGTTGATGCCCTGCCGGATCACTGCCAGGGTTTCTCCGTCAAAATTCGATTCATCGCATTGCAGGAAAATGCCCGTGGCCTCCACCGCCAGCGGGGAGTCGACATACACGGGGAAATAGTCGTGGCCCTGAATCAGTCCACGCTGCTTGATTTCCCGGATGGCGTAGAGCATTTCCTGGGTCCGGCCCACGGCAAAGGAGGGAATCACCAGATTGCCGCCCCGGTCCAGCGCCCGCTGGATGTAGCCCGCCAGCTCCGACACCACATCGCCCCGGTCCTTTTCGTGAAGGCGGTTGCCGTAAGTAGATTCGATGACAAGGTAGTTCGCCTCCGTCACGGGCTTGGGATCATTGATGAGCGGCTGATTGGTGTTGCCCACGTCGCCGCTGAAGACGATTTTCCGGGTTTCCTTGCCCTCCGTCAGCCACAGCTCAATGGAGGCGGAGCCCAGCAGGTGTCCGGCATCGGTCATCCGCAGCACAATGCCCTCGGCGACCTGCAAAATCTCCCCGTACCGGCAGGGCCGCAGCAGCCGCAGTGCGGCGGCGGCGTCGTTTACATCGTACACCGGCTGCACAGGGGGCTGACCGGCCCGCTCGGCCTTCCGGGTCTGCCACTGGGCTTCGGATTCCTGAATGTGGGCCGAGTCCATCAGCATGATGCGGCACAGGTCGCAGGTAGCCTCCGTGGCGTAGATGGCCCCGGAGAAGCCGTCCTTGCACAGCTTGGGAAGCATACCGGAGTGGTCGATATGGGCGTGGGTCAGGAACACCGCCTCAATGGCGGCGGGATTGACGGGCAGGGGCACGTTCTCAAAAATATCCGCCCCCTGCTCCATGCCGCAGTCCACCAGATAGTAACGCTTTCCCACTTCCAGCAGCGTGCAGCTGCCGGTGACCTCATGGGCCGCGCCGATGAATTGGATTTTCATATACCATACCCCCGGAATTTAGTTGACAGTTGACAATTGACAGTTGACAGTTATCTCCCTAACAAGAATCGTCCCGCAGGGACACCTTAACTGTCCACTGTCAACTGTTCACTGTCAACTCTTTCTATTACTATACCACCATTTCCCCATTGGGGCAAGGTCAGCCCGCCTCCGCGTCGACGGTTTGCGCGCCGAGGAAGTGGATGACCAGCTGATTCGGCAGGCATACGATGTCCGTGCCGGAAGCGCGGAAGCCCCGTTTCATGCAGTAGTGGTCGGGGCAGGTGGCGTCGGTGACGGCGATTTTGCCATCTTGCACGGTGATGATGTTTACTCCGCCGTTTTCGGCTGTTATGGTAAACTGCTGGTTTTCACGCAGGTTTACCGTTTTCACCACTTGTCTGCCGCTGGAGATTTGGGCAAGGGCGGCGTCCGGCCGCTGGCGAAGGACGAAAAAACTGCCCAGCAGGCTGAGCAGAAACACCCCGCTCAGAAGCAGTATCCAAGTTTTGGTTTTCACGGAACGGCACCTCGCTTTCCGGCAGATTCCACAGTTGGATTTCCCGGATAGTATAGCAAAATTGTGGGAAAAACGCAAGTAAACTGCCAAAATACTTCTTGACTTTTTTATTTCCCAATGGTAGAATAGACAAGCCGCATTGAAGGGGCTTAAGTTGGTGCGCAAAAAACACCACGCCTCAAGAGCGAGACTACACAATATAAAGTAGGTGAAACAAATGAAAGCAGTTATCGTTACCGGTGGCAAGCAGTACACCGTGGCTGAGGGCGACGTCCTGTTCGTCGAGAAGCTGAACGTCGAGGCTGACGCCGCCGTCAAGTTCGATCAGGTTCTGGCTGTGCTGGATGGTGAGAACACCAAGATCGGCGCTCCCGTGGTGGAAGGCGCTACCGTCGAAGCCAAGGTCGTCAAGAACGGCAAGGGCAAGAAGATCGACATCATCCGCTACAAGGCCAAGAAGGGCGAGAAGCGCCACATCGGCCATCGCCAGCCCTACACCAAGGTGGAGATCACCAAGATCGCTCTGTAATTTATGACAAGATGCGAATTTTTCACCGAGAATGACCGGATCAATGGATTCAGCATCTCGGGTCACAGCGGCTACGCGGAATCGGGCAGCGACATCGTCTGCGCCGCCGTGTCTGCCGCGGTTGCCATGGCGGAGGCCACCATCAATGATGTGTGCGGCGCCAATGCCAAGGTTCGGGTCAAGGACGAGCAGGCTCGTATCACCCTGACCCTCCCCGCAGTCTGCGACGAGGAGGACACCATTCAGGCAGTGCTTGCCGGTATGCTGGTGTACCTGTGCTCCCTGCGGGACGACTATCCTGATTATATCGAAGTTTTGGAGGTGTAACACCATGCTGAAGATTGGTATTCAGTTCTTTGCTCACCACAAGGGCGGCGGCTCCACCAAGAACGGCCGTGACTCTGAGTCCAAGCGTCTGGGCGTGAAGCGTGCTGACGGTCAGTTCGTGCTGGCTGGCAACATTCTGGTTCGTCAGAGAGGCACCCACATCCATCCCGGCACCAACGTTGGTATCGGCAAGGATGACACCCTGTTCGCTCTGGTTGACGGTACCGTCAAGTTCGAGCGCAAGGGCAAGGATCGCCGTCAGTGCTCCGTTTACGCTGAGCAGTAAGCGAATAAACGCAAAGAGCTGCCGCACACTACCTGCGGCAGCTCTTTTTAATTGACAATTGACAGTTGACAATTGACAATTATTTCATGTCATACTTGGGCATTGTGCAAAAAACGGTGATGCTCGGATAAAAGAACGTCGTTTGGTCGATATCCTGACATATATTTTTAATTCATCTCCGAAGGAGATACCATAATTGTCAACTGTCAATTGTCAATTGTCAACTGAAAACTGGAGGTTTTTATGTTTGTAGATAAAGTACGCATCACCGTCATCGGCGGACGGGGCGGTGACGGCGCGGTGGCCTTCCACCGGGAAAAATATGTGGCCTCCGGCGGCCCCGACGGCGGCGACGGCGGTCACGGCGGCAGTGTGGTGCTCCATGTCAACGACAACCTGTCCACCCTGCTGGATTTCCGCTATAAGCGCAAGTATCAGGCCGGTGCCGGTGTGAACGGTATGGGCCGGAAGATGGCGGGCAAGCGGGGTGAAAATCTCGTCATCGACGTGCCCCGGGGCACCGTTGTCCGGGACGCCGAATCCAACCAGATCATCGTGGACATGTCCACCGGCGAGGATTTTGTCATCGCCCGGGGCGGACGGGGCGGCTGGGGCAACGCCCACTTCGCTACCCCCACCCGGCAAGTACCCCGGTTCGCCAAGGCAGGATTGAAGGGCCAGGAACGGGACGTGATTCTGGAACTGAAGCTCCTGGCGGACGTGGGTCTGGTAGGCTTCCCCAATGTGGGTAAATCCACCCTGCTGAGCGTCACCTCCAACGCCCGGCCCAAAATCGCCAATTACCATTTTACCACTCTGTTTCCCAACCTGGGTGTCATCTATGTGGACGAGGGCGTGTCCTTTGTCATGGCGGACATTCCCGGCATCATCGAGGGCGCGGCGGAGGGCGCAGGGCTGGGCCACGACTTCCTGCGGCACATCGACCGCTGCCGTCTTCTGGTGCATGTGGTGGACGTGTCCGGCAGCGAGGGCCGGGACCCGGTGGAGGATTTCAGAGCCATCAATCAGGAGCTGCACAGCTACTCTGTTGACCTTGGCGACCGGCCCATGATCGTGGCTGCCAACAAGTGTGACCTTTTGCCGCCGGATTCCGACAACTTGGAGCGCCTGCGCGCCGCTGCCGAGGAAGCGGGCTGCGAGCTCTACGAAATCAGCGCGGGAACCACCCAGGGCACCAAAAACCTCATGCGGGTGGTGGCCCAGAAGCTTCGGGAGCTGCCTCCCGTTACCATCTACGAGCCGGAGTATGTGGAAATGGTGGCGGCACCCGCCGATCCCACGGCCTTCGAGATCGAGCACTACGGTTCCACCTGGATGGTCACCGGCGAGTGGCTGTCCCGGCTGGTGGAGAACATCAATTTTGACGATTATGAATCCCGGAACCACTTTGACAGTCTGCTGCGCAAGGCCGGTCTCTTTGCCCGGCTGGAGGAGCTGGGCATTGCCGACGGCGATACCGTGGATATCTACGATATCGAATTTGAGTACCAGCGTTAGTACCAAAAAAGCAACCCCACTTTCGTATAAAAAGCGACGGCTTATTTTACGGAAAAGTGTTTGCCATTTTCGACTTTCTTTTGTATAATAACAGGGTCGCTACTTTGACCCTGTTATTATTTTTTGGAGGAATCAGCCATGATCCGAAATTTGAATCAGGTAACCTTTCAGGGCTTTGGCACGGTACCGCCCGAGCGGTCCCAGAGCGCCAAGGGTTTCGATAGATCCACGGCCAGTACGCTTCCCCTGTCCCAGACGGAGGCGGTTGTTTTCCGAGCGGATTCGGACACCTGGCTCACCAACGGCACCGGCTCCAGCGTGCTGAGCGTGAGTCTGGACGGGCAGCAATATCAGGACTACTATCTGGATAAACCCGTATGTGTCAAATCCGGGGTTTACTTCTGCGTCAGCCCCTTCCTTGGGCCAGCCAGCGCCAGAATGTCCTGCGCCCAGGCACCTGCGCCGGTGGGCAAGCGCAGCGCGGACAGTCAGCGAGTGCATCACCAGCTGCAGGTGGACGCGCTGTATACCTTCTTCTACCACGAGAAGGAGCAGGGCTTCCTGTTCCCCGGTGAGTCCCACCCCATGGCGGAGCTGACCTATGTGGATCAGGGCGCGCTGCACTCCGTGGCGGACGGTCAGGATCTGCTGCTGAAGCAGGGAGATCTGGTGATATACGGCCCCGGCCAGTGGCATATGCAGTACGCCGATATCGGTGTGGCGCCTCGGTTTGTCACCCTGTCCTTCACGACTCAGGGGGCTGACCTTGTCCCGCTGCTGAACCGCAAATTCTCCGCCCCCCAGAAGGTGGTGTCCCTGCTTCAGACCATGCTCCAGGAGCAGGAGCGGATGGACGCCTATTCCGGCGACATCATTCTCAGCCAGCTGAATCTGCTGCTGCTGATGCTGATGCGGGAGATCACCGCGCCTACCGGCGGCAAGCTGCAAACCGCCAATTCCGTCCATTCGGAAAACGAGATCATCCGGCAGGCCCAGCAGTTCATTTCCTCCCACATCCGGGAGAAGCTGAGTGTGCCGCTGGTTGCCCGGCAGGTGGACGTGAGCCCCAGCTATCTCACGGCGCTGTTCCACAAGAATCTGCAAATATCCCCCGGCGAGTATATCCGCCGCATCAAGCTGCAGGAGAGCAAGCAGATGATCCGGGAGAACAACCTGAACTTCACGGAAATCGCCGCGGAGCTGCAATATTCCACGGTGCACCATTTCTCGCGGCAGTTCAAGGAGAAGTTCGGCATTACCCCCACGGAATACGCCAAATCCGTCCGATAAGCGCATAGCACATAGGAAGTATCATAAGAAACCTCCCTGGGAGCGCCGCTCTCAGGGAGGTTTGTGCTGCAAGAAAAGAATTTTGTATTATTCACCATCCGGCCCCATTTTCACCACCAGAATCCCGTCAATCATCTGGATGCAGTCCGGGTGGGGGAAGGCGGGCATCTGCGCCACTTTCTCGCTGCTTTGCAGCTCCCACCATTTGGATTCCCAGCACAGGATGATGGGATAGTCCAGAACATAGCGGAAATAGGCGCGATAGGCATTGTAGAAGTCAAAGGGAATGTCCACGCCGATGGAATCGTTCAGGTGCAGACCCACCAGCCGGTGCATATTTCCATATTCCATGGGATATGCGATGCCGCCGCCGGTGCCGATGAAGGCCACGGGAGTCTCGCAGTAGACATAATCCTCCCGCTGCTCAATGCGATCCAGCACACGGGTGATGGTGGAGTAGGTCGCCTTTTCAGCGACCTGCTTTTTCATGTAGGCGGTGTTGGCGAATACCACGTTCTGCCACAGGATTATGCCGACGAGGCAGACGCAGACGACCCTGGGCCAGCGCCGCGAAACCGGACAAATACCGGGGTGGAAAGTGACCAGCAGATAGATCAGCCATACCATCCATACGGCGTAATAGGTCAGCTCATGAACCTGATCCCCCTGAGTCAGCACGAAGGTGACATCCATGGCAAGGGGCATTACGCACAGCAGAACAGCCATCAGAAGAAGACGAACCGGCTCCTTCCACTTTTGGGCCAGGGCAAAAGCAAGCTCCGCCAGCAGCAGCAGATCCACTGCGTACAGCACAAATCGGAAGCCATCCGGGTAGGCCCGGTTGTGAAGGGCCTGGAAGAAGTCGGAATAGGTGCCCGCAATGAGGCTCGGCAGGCTGGTGAGAATGCTGATGGACTGGGCTGCCGCGTAGGGCTGCGCCAGGTGGAACAGTCGGCACAGAATCGCGTTGAACAGGCAGTAGCCAACAATCGCCAGAAGCAGTGCTCCAATGCCCCGAAGCCCCCGCAGAAATACGCTGGATACATCCGCGTCCTCATGCAGCTCCTTCAGGCTCAGCAGAATCATCAGAACCGCCGCGGTGGCAAAAAAGCTCTGATAAATGCCCAGAGACAGGAAAATCAGCGCGGTGCTCCCCAAAAAAGGCAGCCAGCCCCGATAGAAATACCACAGGTATACGGCAGCCACCGCCAGCAGCAGGGCCAGATAGTTGCAGTCCAGCTCATGGATATAGGTGGCGGTCTGGGCAGTGACCGACAGGTTGACTGTCAGGATTCCGCCGGCCAGCACCAGAAGCAGGGGCTTGCGAAGCTTCAGCATTCTTGCCATCAGGTACAGACTCAGGCCGATGAACACCAGTGCCAGCAGACCCACAAGCCAGGGCAGGGCGAAGCTGCCCCGGAACAGCGCCCGGTAAACCGGGACGATAAAGCGTCCGTTTTCCAGCTTCCACTGGTTTTCCCGGGGTGTGGCATAGAAGGCGTTCAGGGAATCATGGGAGAAATTGCAGTTCAGAAACCCGTAGCCGTGGGCAACCAGCCCCCAGCACAGAACGCTGAGCAGGCAGAATAACAGCCGCCGGTCTTTGAGAAGGGGCGGTTCCTGCCGCAGCGGCTCCGCAGGGGACAGGCAGTTTTCGCGAATCCATTTCATCATTGGGAAGCATCCTTTCCGGGGGTTAACGGCGATGTTTGTTCAGCTTATCCGCCTTACAGAACAGCGCATAGCCGATGGCAAACAGAAAAATCAGGGAGGAAACGGCAATGTTTTCGTTCTGCAGGGTCAGTCCGAAGACGTTCAGCCGGATGCCGGCGGTGAGCTGGCTCACCACGGAGACCAGCGTCATGCCCATGAAGGACGCGCCCTTGCCGAAAATATCCATCAGGCCGAAGAATTCACCGCTGCGCTCCGGGGGGATGATCTTGCCTAAGTAACTGCGGCTCAGGGCCTGAATGCCGCCCTGGAACATACCCACCAGCACCGCCAGCAGCCAGAACTGCCACTGGCTGACCATAAACACGGCAAACAGAACCACGCAGGTATAGGCGATGATGCACACCTTGATCAGCAGGCCCGTGTCGTATTTTGCCGACAGCCGCCCGAAGGCGATGGAGCAGGGGAAGGCTACGATCTGGGTGACAAGCAGCGCCAGCAGCAGGCCTGTGGTATCCAGCCCCAGAGCGGTGCCGTAGGCGGTAGCCATGTCGATGATGGTGTAAACGCCGTCAATGAAGAAGAAAAAAGCCAGCAGGTACAGGAAAATGTGCTTTTCCTTTTTGGCCTCCCGGATGGTGCGGCCCAGCTGCCGGAAGGAATCCGACAGGGGACTCTTTTCCGCGGCGACAAAGGCGGTCTGCCGATAGCGCCGCAGCAGAGGGGCGGTGCAGCCGATCCACCAGAGGGCCGTGATCAGGAAGGCAATGGTCATAGCGCTGCCGGCGGTCAGGCCGAAGGTGCCCGGCATCAGCACCAGAATCAGGCACACAATGAAGGGAATCACGGAGCCGATGTAGCCGAAGGCAAAGCCCATGGAGGACACCTTGTCCATCCGCTGGTCAGAGGTGACCTCCGGCAGCATGGAGTCATAGAAGATAATGCTGGAGGAGTAGCCAACCCGGGCCAGAATGAACAGGCACAGGAAGGACAGCCAGCCCGGGGCGAAGCCCAGCATTGCGCAGCATGCCACGCCTGCCAGCATGGTCACAATAAAGAATTGCTTTTTCATTCTGCGGTCTGCCAGTGTGCCGCAAATGGGGCCGAGAATGGCTACCAGAATGGTGGCGATGGAGCCGGCGTAGCCCCAGTAGCTCATGTAAAGGTCGTCGTTCAGCCCGGCGTTTTTCGCCAGGGCGTTAAAGAAAATGGGAACCAGCGTGGCCACCAGCAGAATGAAGGCGGAATTGCCCACATCGTAGAGAATCCAGCTTTTTTCCAGCGGTGTGAGTTTGAATTTTTTCTTCATTTCTCTCTTCTCCCATCAGCCGAAGGTGGGGGCGAAGTCCTCGCCCAGGGGTGAGCCGTCTTTCATATGTGCCAGAAGCTCCTCCACCATTCGGGGGAAGCGCTCCAGCGCCTGACCGTACAGCTCCACCAGCTCGTCCACATACAGGGACATGTCCTCATTTTCCGCCTCGGGAATGAAGATGTCGCAAAGCTCCGGCTTGACCCGGCCCAGAAGTTTTTCTCGCTGGGCCCGCTTGGGGCTGGCGAGGAAATGGGTGCACAGGCGCATGAGCTTCATGCTGCGGTTGATGTTCGCGCCGGTGGCAGGCGGGTAGAACTGGGCCACGGTCATGCACTCGCCCCGGGTCAGCTTCAGTCGCTTGCTCATATCGAAGGTGGCGGGGGAGGCTTCTCCATCAGCCAGCAGCAGACGGCGCTCCAGCTGAGACTCCAGCGCGATGTGCCGAACCTCGCCGATATCCACCAGCTGGTTCACATAGGGGTGGCACAGAGAGTCCAGACAGTAGTGGCCCAAAAGACCGTACAGATAGGCCCGGGCGGCTTCGGAATCCGCCTGTTTACAGGCCTGTTCAAAGAATTTCTGGCCGCTCCAGGTATGGTAGCTGTGGCCCAGCTGGCCCACAGGGGTCTCCATGATGGGATTGTAGTAGAACAGAATGTCCGGCCCATGCAGTCCGATGTCGTACATCCGGCGGAAGCGGCCGATGCACTGACGGGCGGAAGCGGGCAGTGTGGGGAGCGCCAGCTTGCCGAAGCGGTAGTGGGCGAAATTAGCGGGCATTGTCATCACCTCGTTTTGACAGTTTTCCCTATTGTACAACAATATCGGGAAAATGCAAAGTAAAATTCCTGAAAAATGCGAATTTGTATTATGTAAACTGATGAAAGCGTTGCTTTTCGCACGTTTCCATGATATAATAAAAGATACGACAATCATAAATTGAGAGATAAATTGTTCTTTATCTGATTAAGGTATGCCACTGTAGGGGCGGCCATTGGCCGCCCGTCGTAATACGAATTGGTTGTGTTGCGGGCGCCCAATGTGTATAGGGTAGTAACATAGGTAACAGGTAGAGAAGAGACA
>CAMFBN010000010.1 GCA_945948535.1 uncultured Clostridia bacterium | reverse complement strand
TGAAGAGTGCAGAGTGGAGAGTGAAGATAACATAACTCCACTCTTCACTCTCCACTCTCCACACTGATAAAAACCGGAGGTTTTTATGTATCTGTCCATTGGCAATGACATGGCGGTGCGGGATAGGTCTATCGTTGGCATTTTTGACCTGGACAACACCTCTACCTCCAAACGGACCCGGGATTTTTTGGCGAAAAGCGAAGAAGCCGGCGAGGTGGTGCCCTGCGACGAGCTGCCAAAGTCTTTTATTCTGACCAGCGAATATGGCTTCAACCGGGTGCGGCTGACCTCTCTGAACGCGGCAACGCTGGAAAAACGGCTAAAATAAAAAAGCCTTCCCCTCCGGAGAAGATGGCCGAGCGCAGGCGAGGTCGGATGAGGGCCTGTACTGATTGCAGGTACATCTTTCCTATCATCAAGAGGAAATCCCTCATCTATCAGCCCTTTGGACTGCCATCTTCCCCAAAGGGGAAGGCTTATTTGTAATGTTAATGAATTGTTTGAAGACTTTTCTTGACTTTTGTGTTATACTATTAAAATCTATGACAATGCCACTGAAAAGGAGGGCTTCCTTTGAAATATTGGTTCGGCTACCTGACTGCCGGGATCTTCGCGGCACTGACCTGGGTGCTGTCCCAGTTCGGCCAGCGTTACGCCACTTTGGTGGATATGGTCTACCCCTACGTGGTGCGGACGCTCCAGGACATCCTCGCAAACTGGACTTCCCAGATCAGTTACCCTGTCTGGCAGCTTCTGGCGGTGGTGCTGGGCGTGCTGATTTTGGCAAGTCTGGTATTGATGATCGTACTGAAATGGAACCCCATCCAGTGGTTCGGCTGGGTGCTGGCGGTGTTTTCCGGCATCTACCTGCTGCACATGGCCATGTGGGGCATGAATTACTACGCCGGTTCTCTGGCGGAGGATATGCGTCTGGAGGTTTCCAGCTACAATCTGGAGGAACTGACCGAGGCTACGGAATTTTACCGGGACAAGGCCAACGCCCTTGCCGATCAGGTAAACCGGGACGGCAGCGGGAATGTGCAATTTGCCTCCTTTGAGGAGCTGGCGGATAAGGCAGGCGAGGGCTTCCATACATTGACTTATGTAAACCACTATCCCATCTTTGCCGGCTGCCAGCTGCCCGTGAAAAAGCTGGACTGGGCGGATATGTACACCTCCATGGGGATCACCGGCTACACCTTCGGCATCACCGGCGAGGCCTGCGTCAATCCCCAGATTCCCGATGTTCTGCTGCCCTTCACCATGTGCCACGAAATGGCCCACCGGATGTGCATTGCCTCGGAACGGGACGCAAATTTTTCCGGATTTCTGGCCTGTTCTGTCAATTCTGACCCGGAATTCCAGTATTCCGCTTATTTTATGGCCTTCCGCTATTGCTATACCGCCCTGTGCGGCGTGAACACCCAGTCTGCCGCGTCGGCGGCTGCCCGGGTGAAGGAGGGCATCGGCGACAAGCTTCGTTACGACTGGAATGCCTATGACGCTTTCTTCAGCCAGAAGCAGGATACGAAAGCCACCAAATTTGCTGACACCGTCAACGACACCTACCTGAAAACCAGCGGCGAGGAAAGCGGCATCGCTTCCTATGCCGAGGTCTGCGACCTGCTGGTGAACTGGCATATCCAGACCGTGGTGCTGCCCGCCATCACTGTTGAAAAGAGCGTGTTTGATCCCTACGACGAGAATATGGTGGATCTAAGCGGTATCGTCAACGCCAGGGAGAGTATTGGATGATGGAAACGACACTGAAAGAGGGCCTGATTTCTCTGGGCCTTGCTCTGCCGGAGGACCGGCAGGAAAAGCTGTGCGCCTTTGCCCGGGCCATGGTGAAGCAAAATGAGGTTATGAACCTCACCGCCATCACTGAGGATACCCAGGTAGCGAAGCTCCACCTGCTGGACAGCCTGACGGTGCTGTGCTGCGCGGATCTGAAGGGAAAGACCCTGATCGATGTGGGCTGCGGTGCGGGCTTTCCCGGGGTGCCTCTGGCAATTGCCTGCCCGGAGGCAGAAATCACATTGCTTGACAGCCTTGGAAAGCGGGTAAAATGGCTGGAAGAGACACTGCCCCGGCTGGGCATTGACGCGGAGTGCGTCACCGCCCGGGCGGAGGAAGCGGTGGTGACCCGCCGGGAGAGCTACGATTTTGCTGCATCAAGAGCCGTTGCCCGGCTGAACATCCTGCTGGAGCTGACGGCACCCTATGTCAAGGTCGGCGGCGCGGTGCTGGCCATGAAGGGCGCGCAGGCTGCGGAGGAGCTTGCCGAATGCACCGGCGCCATCAAAAAGCTGGGGTTAAAATTGGAGGAAGTCCGGGAATTTCCCATGGACGGCGGCTCTCACGCGGTGATCGTCTTTCGGAAAATTGCCCCCACCCCTAAGCAGTATCCCCGACGGTACGCGAAAATCAAACAATCCCCACTGTAATCCCGTACGGTAGTAGATAGATGGAAATTGAGGAAAACCTATGAAAGTCTTTCTAAGTCTGATTCTTGGCTATGCTTTTGGGTGTCTCAACCCGGCGGCATGGGTTGGCAAGCGGAACCATGTCAACTTAAAAGAGGCGGGCACCGGCAACCTGGGAGCCACTAACACCACCATGGTGCTGGGAAGGAAGGCGGGGGCTTTCGTGCTCATTTTTGACGTGGCCAAGTCCTTTATCGCGGCAAGACTGGCCCGGTGGATGTTTCCACAGTTGACGGTTTCGGGAATGCTGGCCTGCATCGGGGTCATCCTGGGCCACTGCTTTCCGGTGACCATGCACTTTTCCGGCGGCAAGGGTCTGGCGGCCTTCGGCGGCATGATGCTGGCCTATAATCCGCTGGTGTTCGTCATCGTGGTGCTGTCCGGTATCGGGATCATGGTGCTGCTGGACATCGGTGTGGCCGCGCCGCTGCTGGGCACAGTGCTGTTTCCCGTGCTGGCCTACGTGTTCAGCCACGACATCCCCACCACGGTCTGCGCCGTCATTGCCAGCGCCATCATTCTGTACACCCATCTGGACAATGTACGCAAGACCCGGAACAACGCCGATTTGAAGGTGAAGAATTATTTCCGGGATGTGCTGTTCAAAAGAGAGAAATAAATAAGGGCAACTCCGCACAATGGGAGCTGCGGGCTTCGGCGGATCTTTTGCCCCATTATGCGGAGTTGCCTAAGAAAAATCCCGTCCTGAGACGGGATTTTCTCTATTTAACGATAATTTTTCTCTGGCAGGTGGCCACATTGCCGGAACTGTCCATGGCGGAGTAGGTGATGGTGTAGGTGCCCTCTTTGCTCAGATCCAGCCCGGAGGTATCCACCGTTACGTCACACTTACCGTCAATGTCGTCTACGGCAGTAACACCGCTCAAAAAGTCCGGGGTGGAGTCCTTTTCCACGGTCATATCCCGGGAAGCACCTTGAATGTCCGGGGCCTTGAGGTTATTGGAGATCCAGAGGGTGGCCTCCTTCCGGGTGGTGTTGCCGCTGGAATCTTTGGCCTCAATGGTGATGGTGTAGGTACCCTGCTGGTCAAAGTCTGGGAATTCCCCAGCCAGTGAAATCTCCGGTTCACCGGACAGATCCGCGGCGGATTCCACAAAATCTTCCGGCACTGCGGACTCCCCGGGGAACCGGCGGACATTTTTAAGCGTCAGGGTGGGGGCGGTAGTGTCCTGTACGGTGACGGCGCATTCTGCGCTGGTATTCCCAGCCGTAACCGTCAGCAGATGTTCGCCCAATCCGTCAGAGGCGGTTTTCAGTGCCTCCGGGTCCAAAAGACCGGCGTCCCTGTCCGGAAATGTCAGCACCATTTCCGGTGTGATGGTCTGCCCCAGTTCCACCGTGCAGGTCTCCTTCAGCCAGCCGGTGAAGTGGAAGGTGCAGTGCCCCTCCGTCTGGTTTCCGGAAGTGTCCTCCACCACAATGGTGACAGTGGTATCGGAATAGTCGTCGGGGATTACCGGCTCGGCGGCGTAGGAGACCCGAACCGGGGAATAATCCTCGGTTTTAGTCACCAGCGCTCCGGCCTGGGGCAGGGAATCGGCGACGGAAACAGTGGTCTCCGTCAGAAATTCCGCTTTCGGCGCCGTGGTGTCCACCACGATAAGATTGACCACAGCCCGCTGGGTACCGTGCTTCAGGGTCAGTGAGGTCCTTCCCACCTTTTTCAGGTCAATGGTGGACGGATCGGTGACAAAGGATGCCCGGGATGCTTTTCCCAGTGGGGTGAGGAAATCCTGAATGCTCAGATTCTCCTGTCCCAGTTCGATGGTCACGTCGTGGAATACCTGCTGAGAATCGCACCAGACGGTGTAGATCATCCAGCTCACCAGAGACAGCAGCAGCGCCGCGATCAGCAGCAGTATCGGAATCAGGAGAGATCGTTTTCTGCGTTGGATTGCCATTATGAATTCTCTCTTTCCAGAAAAAATACGGTAAACGCGTAACCGTTATTATATGTCAGCAGGCATAAAATGTCAAGATAACAGAAAAGCTTACCCCAAGGGAAAAGCAAAAACGGGAGGGTCATTCGACCCTCCCGTTTGAAGTATTATTTACTTAGACAGAAATTTATCAATGGCCTCGGCGCCCTTCTTGCCCGCGCCCATGGCGAGAATGACGGTGGCAGCGCCGGTGACCGCGTCGCCGCCGGCAAACACGCCGTCACGGGTGGTCATGGCATCCTCATTCACGATCAGGCAGCCCTTCCGGTTGGTTTCCAGACCGGGTGTGGTGGAGCGGATCAGGGGGTTGGGGCTGGTGCCCAGAGACATGATGACGGTGTCCACATCCAGCATAAACTCGGAGTCGGGGACAACAATGGGACGGCGGCGGCCGGAAGCGTCAGGCTCGCCCAGCTCCATCTTCACGCACTTCATGCCGCAGACACGGCCGGTCTCGTCGGCCACGATCTCTACAGGATTGGTCAGAGTCTTGAACTCGATGCCCTCTTCCTTGGCGTGGTGCTGCTCCTCCAGACGGGCGGGCATTTCGGCCTCGCCCCGGCGGTAGACCACGTAAACGTGCTCCGCGCCCAGACGCATGGCGCAGCGGGCGGCGTCCATAGCCACGTTGCCGCCGCCGACCACGGCCACAGCCTTGGAGTGGATAACGGGGGTGTCGGAATCATTGTTATAGGCCTTCATCAGGTTGGTACGGGTCAGGTACTCATTGGCGGACAGAACGCCCTTCAGGCTCTCGCCGGGGATACCCATGAACATGGGCAGACCCGCGCCGGAGCCCACAAACACGGCCTTGTAGCCCATCTCGAACAGCTCATCGATGGTCAGAACCCGGCCGATGACCATGTTGGTCATGACTTCCACGCCCTGAGCCTGCAGCTTGGTGACCTCGTTGGCCACGATGGCCTTGGGCAGACGGAATTCGGGGATGCCGTAGACCAGCACGCCGCCGGCGGTGTGCAGAGCCTCGAACACGGAAACCTGATAGCCCTTCTTGGCCAGGTCGCTAGCACAGGTCAAGCCGGCAGGGCCGGAACCGACAACAGCCACCTTGATGCCGTTAGACTCGGCCTTTTCCGGCATGGCGTTGACGTTTTCACGATACCAGTCGGCAACGAACCGCTCCAGACGGCCGATGGCCACAGGCTCACCCTTGATGCCGCGCACGCACTTGCTTTCGCACTGGGTCTCCTGGGGGCAGACACGGCCGGAAAGGGCGGGCAGAGCGTTGGTGGAGGTGATGATCTCGTAAGCGGCCTTGAAGTCCCGCTCACGAACCTTGGCGATGAACTCGGGGATGCGCACGTTGACGGGGCAGCCCTCCACGCACTTGGGGTTCTTGCAGTTCAGGCAGCGGCCTGCTTCCTCGACTGCCATTTCCTCGGTGTAGCCCAGGGTGACCTCCTGGAAATTCCGGGCACGGACCTTGGGGTCCTGCTCGGGCATGGGAACCTTCTTCAAAGACATATTAGCCATTTCCCGTTACCTCCTTACTTGATCAGCGCCTTGCCCATGGATTCCATGCGGCAGGTGTGGGTGGAGGCAACCTCGGCCTCCCGGTCGCGGTAGATGCCGTTACGGCTCATCAGCTCGGCAAAGTCCACCTTGTGACCGTCGAACTCGGGGCCGTCCACGCAGGCAAACTTGGTCTCGCCGCCCACGGTGACACGGCAGCCGCCGCACATGCCGGTGCCGTCGATCATGATGGGGTTCAGGGACACGCTGGTATGGACGCCGAAGGGCTCGGTGGTCTTGCACACGAACTTCATCATGGGCACGGGGCCGATGGCGAGAACCTCGTCAAACTGCTCGCCTGCCTCCAGCAGCTCCTGCAGGGGCTGGGTGACCAGACCGTGGCGGCCGTAGGTGCCGTCGTCGGTCATGAGAATGAAGTGATCGGCGACCTCCTTGAATTCGTCCTCCAGAATGACGATGTCCTTGCTGCGGAAACCGACAATGACGGTGACCTCCGCGCCGGCTTCCTTAAAGCCCCGGGCAGAGGGCAGGGCGATGGCGCAGCCCACGCCGCCGCCGACCACGCAGACCTTCTTCTTGCCTTCCACGGGAGTGGGCTTGCCCAAGGGTCCGACGAAGTCCCGGATGTAGTCGCCCTCGTTCAGCTCGCCCAGGGCCTTGGTGGTGAAGCCCACCTTCTGGAAGATGATGGTGACGGTGCCGGCTTCCTTGTCAGTGCCTGCAACGGTCAGGGGCACACGCTCGCCCATCTCGTCAATGCGGAAAATGATGAACTGGCCGGCCTTTGCCTTACGGGCAATGAAGGGGGCTTCAATGTCCATCAGGGTGACGGTGGGATTCAGCTCCTTCTTACGCACAATTTTATACATTTCTGATCCGTCCTTTTCCTTTTCGTAAATGGTGATATACGGCATTGGATATTTCACCCAATCAACCTCATTATACTGTGTTTCGGCACATTTGTCAAACCGTTCTGCAAGGAAAAAGCCTTCCCGAAAAGGCAAAATGGAGGGCGGCTTGCCCTCAAGC
Source organism: uncultured Clostridia bacterium (assembly GCA_945948535.1). Lineage (GTDB taxonomy): Bacteria > Bacillota > Clostridia > Oscillospirales > Oscillospiraceae > Faecousia. The sequence continues at coordinate 55,375 of CAMFBN010000010.1, read as the reverse complement.
CGCCTTATTTCTTGCGGACTTCCGTGACGGGACAGATGCGGAGGGCATCCAGCAGCCTGTTTTTTCCACTGACCAGCGCTTTTCGCACCGGTTCCGTAAGAACCGCGGCCATGTAGCACAGAATCAGGCCGTTCAGCAGGACAAGAACGGGATTTTTGGGGAAATACAGTACAATCTGCGTAAACTGCCTGCAGCAGTTAAAGAAAACACAGTGATAAAACCACATCAGCATGGAATGCTCTCCGATTTTTTCCAGAACCCGGAAGAGAAAACCGTTGCAACACAGCAGCAGATTTGCCGCGCCATAAAGAAACAGCGGCGCATTGATGATGTCCGACGTCAGCATGAGCGTATAATCACCAGAGCGGAAGGTGACGCTGCCGAAATTCAACGCCCCAATGTAGTACCGTCCGCGAAAGGCTGCCCAGACCATCAATGCAGGCAGCACAACGCGTACAGCAAAACCAGACTTTTCTCCTCTTTGCAGAAAGGTATCCATCCATTTCTCAAACAGTCCATACTTTCCAAACAGATACCCCACCGCAACGCAGGGCCACCATTGCCGCAGATTCCAGACAACGGCGCCTACCAACGGCCGAGGCTCCAACGCGTACCAGATGTTCAGCGCTGCCGTTGGGAATACCAGCAAAAGCAGCACATCCATTACCGCGGATTGGGAAATCCGCCTTGTCAGAAGCGGGAGCGCCAGCATGATTATGCAGAAGAAGCAGACATACCAGCAAAAGGACATGACTGTGCTGTTCAAACCCAGCAGCTCGTATACCACGCCGGATTTGGACAGCGTGTAGCAGCCGCTCCAAGCCGCCAATGCGATCATCGGAATCGCAATCATCCAGTAGGAAATCAGAAAATCCGTGATTTTCCGCAGGGAGTAGCGGATGGTTCCTCTGGAGAAGACGTAAAAGTATCCTGTCAGAAAAGCAAACAGAGATACGCAGATATCCGTCGGCGCACAGAACTGATCTGCGAAGGCTTGCTGCCATGGATATTCCACACCGCATGTAATCCAGTCCGGGAAAGTAAAAAAGTGATGGACAAACATGAGAATCAGAGCAATTCCCTTCAGCGCAGATGAGGTTTTTCTGTCAAAATAACTGTATGTCATAGTTTGTCCTTCCTTAGCGCATTCTCTGCCTGCGGGGGCGGGTCATTGACCTGCCCCCGGGATATACTGGGTCCTGCTGCTTACTTCTTATGGTCTTCCGTCACCGCGCCGGAGCGGTAGGCGTCCAGCAGCATCATCAGCATATCCACCCGGTCCTGCAGCTCCGCGCCCTCGTCGGTATCCCGAATACGCATCCGGGTCTCCAGCTTTTCAAAGATCTCGGAGTCGTTGCGGATATCCTCGTTTTTGTGCACCGCGTTCCACTTGCTGGTGAAGGGCTGGTGGGACACGATCCGGTAGTGCCGGGAGTTGTAGATCAGGGTGTAGCCCGCGATGCCGGAGGTGGACTGGTAGGCCCGGCTGAAGCCGCCGTCAATGACGATGAGCTTGCCGCCGCCCTTGATGGGGCTTTCGCCCTTGCGCACCTTCACCGGCACATGACCGTTGATGATGTGGCAGTGCTCCCCTTCAAGGCCAAATTCCTTCAATAGCCGGTCGCAGACCGCCGGGTCCTGATAGTAGGTGTAGTAGGCGTTTTTCGGCTCCACCCAGGTGGATTCATCCGCGATAAACCGCCGCTCGAAGGTGGTCATGCGGTCCCGCCCGAAAATGGGGCTGTTCCGGCCTGCCCACAGCCACCACAGAAAATCCATGCCGAACTGCCGCTCCTCGGAACCCCGCTTGTCGTAGTAGGCCTTTCTGGCAGTTTTTTCGGCGTAGTCCAGGAACCGCTTGCCGCTGCGCTCCTTGCCGCCGATGGTGAAGGTCATTAGAGAGCCGTCGTCGTTCATGGGGATGCAGCCGTGGAACAGAAGATTGCCGTTGCACACCTTGTACAATCCGCCCTTGGAGTAGAGAAAGCGGATGTGCTTTTGCAGCTTTTCGGAGTTTTCAAAGGAATCCGTCAGCTGGTTGATGACGTGGTTTTCCTCGGCGGTCAGCTCGTAGGGGTTATTGGGGTCCACGGTGGGGAAGTCGCAGTCCAGCATGGGATAGACCTTGCCGTTCAGGGTGATGGTCTTGTCCTCATAGTTGATCTTGTCCAGCAGCAGCCGGTCGGCCATGCCGAATTCCGGGCGGCGCAGCACCTTCTGACTCTCCAGCTTAAAGAGGATGATGGTGATGGCCTTGTACATCCGGGCGGAGAGCAGCTTGTCCTTCTCGGTGTACTGGTCGGCGTCGGTGCCGGTGAGCTTGACCTTAAACTGGTCGGTATTGGTATCCTTATAGACCTCATTGGCGAAAATGGACAGGGGCCGCAGGGAGATGCCGTAGCCGGTTTCAATCACATCCAGATTGTTGTAGCGGATGGAGTTGCTCAAAACCGTTGCTACCAGCGTCCGGGAGCCGGAGGCCGCGCCCATCCACAGTACGTCGTGGTTGCCCCACTGGATGTCCACGTTGTTGCAGCCCATCAGGCTGTCCATGACGATGTCCGCCCGGGGGCCGCGGTCGAAGATGTCGCCCACAATGTGCAGCTTGTCCACCACCAGAGATTTGATGACCTTACAGATGGCCCGGATGACATCGGCGGCCTGACCGATCTGGATGATGGTGTTGATGATGTTTTCGTACTGATCCCGGCGGGAGCCGCCCTCCTCCACCAGATGAATCAGCTCGTCGAGAATCTGTTCGTAGTCCGGGTCCATGTAGGTGCGCACCTTGGCCCGGGTGTGCTTGGTGGAAACGAACCGGCACAGGTCAACCAAACGGTGGATGGTCAGCCGGTACCACTCGTCCAGGTCTTCCTCCTCGTCGGCAACCAAAGCCAGCTTGGAGGAGGGGTAGTAGATGAGGGTCGCCAGGTCGTTGCGGTCCTTCTGGGTCATGGTATTTCCGAACAATTCTTCCAATTTTTCCTTGACTTCACCGGAGCCGGAGTTCAAAATATGCAGAAACGCCTCATGCTCGCCGTGAATGTCGGACATGAAGTGCTCCGTAGGCTTTGGCAGGTTCAGAATGGCCTGAAGCCGGATGATTTCGGTGCCGGCAGCTTCCACGGTGGGGTACTGCCGGGCCAGAAGCCGGAGGTAGTGCAGTTCTTCTTCCGTAAAAATACGCTTGTTGTCCATTTCTCGTCCTCCTCCCAGAGGGAAAATATTATCATAATGGTATATTGTACAACATTTACCTTATGGGTACAAGGGGAAGACGCAAAAATTTTTCGACGAATTGGTACAAAACTCCACACACTGTAGGGCGGGGTCATGACCCCGCCGACCAGGTTGCTGTGATTTGCAGGCTGCAATGCGTCCAACAGGGTACACTTTCTGTTGGATGAAACCAATATAAATGAATGGGTGCGTCGGCGGAGTCATGACTCCGCCCTACAAAAAAGGAACGCCCTGAAGCGGCAAGCTTCAGGGCGTGATTCACTGAATGAATTAGTCAGCAACGTAGGGCAGCAGGGCGATCTGACGGGCGCGCTTGATAGCGGTGGTCAGGTCACGCTGGTGAGCGGCGCAGGTACCGGTGGTACGGCGGGGCAGGATCTTGCCGCGCTCGGACAGGTAACGGCGGAGCTTCGCGGTGTCCTTGTAATCGATGCTGGTCACCTTATCCACGCAGAACGCGCAAACCTTCTTGCGCTTGCGGGGACGCATACGCTGTTCGTTAGCCATGGAATTTCCCTCCTTGTAAGTCTAGTAGAAAAGTTCAGAGATTCTTTAGAAGGGCAGCTGGGCGTCGTCGTCCTCCAGCATCGCGAAATCGGAAGCCGGAGCGCTTGCGGGGGCCGTGTAGCCGCCGTAGCTGGGAGCGGGGGCGGGTGCGCTGTAAGCGTTGCCGCCATAGCTGTTTCCGCCGTAAGCGTTGCCGCTGTAGGAGGAATTGCCGCCGTCGTTGTCGCGCTTGCTGTCGCCGAAGTAGACGTTGTCCGCTACGACCTCAGCGCTGCGACGCTTGTTGCCGTCCTTGTCGGTCCAGCTGCGGATCTGCAGCCGTCCGGACACCACCGCCATGCGGCCCTTGGTGAAGTACTTGGAGACGAATTCTCCAGTCCGCTGCCAGGCAACACAGTCGATGAAGTCAGTTTCCCGCTCGCCGCCATCCTTGGGCGCGAAGTCCCGGTCTACCGCCAGAGAGAAGCTGGCGACGGCGACACCGCTGCCGGTACGGCGCAGTTCGGGGTCACGGGTCAGCCGACCCATGATGACAATGTGGTTGAGCATGGATTTACGCCTCCACTGCGGTGGTCAGGCAGCGCATAACGCCTTCGGTGATCTTCATCACACGCTCCAGCTCCGCGGGGAACTCGGGCTTGGACTCAAAGCTCATCAGAACGTAGTAGCCCTCGTTCAGGTCGTTGATTTCGTAGGCCAGCCGACGCTTGCCCCACTCGTCAACGCTGAGCAGAGTACCCTCCGCCTCCACCATTGCCTTGAACTTTTCCACAAGTGCTGCGATGCTCTCCTCACCCAGGGTGGGGTTCACGATGTAGAGCACCTCATACTTACCGGTGATCTTAGCCATGTTGATTGCACCTCCTTTTGGACTTTTGGCCCCCGGTCGCGCCGGGAGCAAGGATTGTCCGCATTCGCAGACCGGACTATTTTAGTGTATTTTTTGAAAAAAGTCAAGCATTTTTTTAGTTTTCGGAGTGAAGAGTGGAGAGTGGAGTTATATTATATATGGTATTGCACCGTGATTTCTCTGTCATTGCGAGGAGGGCAAAGCCCGACGTGGCAATCCGTCCTCCTTCGGTAACGTGAGGAATATCATCGTCGGCAGGGGAAAACGGATTGCCACGGTCGCTGCGCTCCCTCGCAATGACATATGGGTGACGATACCGAGCGGTACCCAATGGCCTTTCGATTATACAAGACTTGCGCACGCATTGCCTGCGGCCGCTGGCCGCCGCAAAAGTTCAAAGATAATTCAAAATCAACCCATTGACTTTTTTGGCACTCTCTGGTATAGTGTGCTTAGCACTCAGAGAGAGTGAGTGCTAATGAGAGGAGGCGTAAATGTGGAACTGAGTGAACGGAAAAAGAAGGTTCTGCGCAGTGTGGTTGACCTTTATATCCGCACCGCCGAGCCGGTGGGCTCCAAGGCCGTCACCGAGCTTCCCGACATGAAGTACTCCTCCGCAACCATCCGCAACGAAATGGCGGAGCTGACCACCATGGGTTATCTGGAGCAGCCCCATACCAGCGCCGGACGGATTCCCTCCGCCGCAGGCTACCGGCTGTATGTGGATGAACTGATGATGGACTACCGCCTGAGTATCGACGAAACCAAATCCATCAACAACGCCATTGAAGAAAAAATGCAGCGTGTGGACAAAATGGTGGAGAAGGTGGCAAGGCTTGTATCTCAGGCCACGGACCTTCCGGCAATCTCCGCCGCCTCCCGTTGCGGCAGCCTGACCGTCAAGCGGTACGACCTGATTCTGGCAGCCAAAAGCAGCGTTATTGCCGTGCTGATGCTCTCCAATGAGCAGGTGGTCAACAAGCTGATCAAGCTGCCGCTGGCAGCAAACGAAAGTGACCTGAAGCTGCTGAGCGCCGTGCTCAACGCTTCCATGACGGATATCCCGCCGGAGCACATCACACCGGAGCAGATGGAGAAGGTCATGCGGTCGGCTGGAAACGCCGCGTCGCTGGTGCCGGTGATTCTGGACTTCGTTCAGGAAACCCTGCGGCAGAGCGAATCCACCAATGTGGCGGTGTTCGGACAGTCCCGGCTTCTGGGCCTGCCGGAGTACCGGGACGTGGACAAAGCCCAGCGGGTCATGGCTTCCATCGATGAGGAGGCGCTGAGCAACCTTCCCGCCGTCATGGAGAACACCAACGGCACCAAGGTCATCGTGGGGCCGGAGAATGTTTCCGAGGAGCTGAAGGACACCTCCGTGGTCATGACGAAATTCGACATCGGCGACGGAATGCAGGGCATGATCGGCGTGGTCGGCCCCACAAGAATGGATTACGCGAAAGTAACCGCCCGCCTGAGCTACTTTGCCGAGAGCCTGTCGAAGCTGTTCGCCAAGCCCGAGCAGCCCCAGCTGCCGGAAAGCGCGGAGCCGGAGGAACATAAAGAGTAGATGAACACCCATGCGGTGTATGAAATATGGAGGAATGAACGTGGCAGAAGAAAAGAAGATGAATGAAGAAACGGTAGAAGAAACCCCCACCCCCGAGGAGGAGCTGGTTCCCGAGGAAACCGCCGAAGAAGCGGCACCGGAAACCAATCCCTGGGAGGATAAATATAACGCAGAGCATGATGCCCGCCTGCGCATTGCCGCGGAATACGACAACTTCCGCAAGCGCACTGTCAAGGAAAAGGACGCGGCCTACGGCAACGGCAAGGCCGACACCGTGGCAAAGTTCCTTCCCATTTACGACAATCTGGAGCGGGCGCTGAAGCAGCCTACCGAGGACGCCGCCTTCAAAAAAGGCGTGGAAATGACCATGACCGAGCTTGTAAAGATTCTGACCGGTCTGGGCGTGGAAATCTTTGGAGAGCCGGGGGACAGCTTTGACCCCAGCCTGCACAACGCCGTGATGCACACGGAGGATGAAAGCCTTGGCGAAAACGTCATTGCCCAAGTCTTCCAGAAGGGCTTCAAAATCGGCGAGAAGGTTGTAAGGTTCGCAATGGTGCAGGTTGCAAACTAATTGACAATTGACAATGAACAATTGACAATTAGGGAGCGCGCTTCGTGCACAGAATTGAAATCATCGCCGGAGGCGATACCACAATTGTCAACTGTCAATTTTCAATTGTTAATTCAAACTTTGTAAAAACTTATCTTTCAATATATTAGGAGGAAAACATTATGTCTAAGATTATCGGTATTGATCTGGGTACTACCAATTCCTGTGTTGCTGTGCTGGAGGGCGGCGAGCCTGTTGTCATCGCCAACGCCGAAGGCACCCGTACCACCCCTTCCGTGGTGGCGTTCTCCAAGACCGGCGAGCGTATGGTGGGTCAGGTGGCAAAGCGTCAGGCCGTTACCAACGCTGACCGCACCGTGGCTTCCATCAAGCGCCACATGGGCGAGAATTACCACGTCACCATCGACGGCAAGGGCTACACCCCTCAGGAGATCAGCGCCATGATCCTGCAGAAGCTGAAGGCGGACGCCGAGAGCTATCTGGGTCAGCCTGTCACCGAGGCCGTCATCACCGTTCCCGCTTACTTCAGTGATGCTCAGCGTCAGGCCACCAAGGACGCCGGCAAGATCGCGGGTCTGGATGTCAAGCGTATCATCAACGAGCCTACCGCCGCGGCGCTGGCCTACGGCCTTGACAAGGAGTCCGAGCAGAAGATCATGGTCTACGACCTGGGCGGCGGCACCTTCGATGTGTCCATTCTGGACATCGGCGACGGCGTCATCGAGGTTCTGGCTACCGCCGGCGACACCCATCTGGGCGGCGACGACTTCGACCAGCGGATCATGGACTACCTCGTTGAGGAGTTCAAGAAGGCCGAGGGCATCAACCTGTCTTCCGACAAGGTTGCCATGCAGCGTCTGAAGGAAGCCGCCGAGAAGGCCAAGATTGAGCTGTCCGGCGTGACCTCCACCAACATTAACCTCCCCTATATCACCGCCGACGCCACCGGCCCCAAGCATCTGGACGTGACCCTGACTCGGGCCAAGTTCAACGAGCTGACCGCCGATCTGGTGGAGCGCACCATGAAGCCCGTCCGTCAGGCCATGTCCGACGCTGGGCTGTCCGCTTCCGATATCCACAAGGTGCTGCTGGTTGGCGGCTCCACCCGTATCCCCGCCGTGCAGGATGCCGTGAAGAGCATCACCGGCAAGGAAGGCTTCAAGGGCATCAACCCCGACGAGTGCGTGGCTGTGGGCGCTGCCATTCAGGGCGGCGTGCTCACCGGCGACGTGAACGATATCCTGCTGCTGGATGTCACCCCCCTGTCTCTGGGCATTGAGACCATGGGCGGCGTGTTCACCCGTCTGGTAGACCGGAACACCACCATCCCCGTGCAGAAGAAGCAGATTTTCTCCACCGCCGCTGACGGTCAGACCTCCGTTGAGGTTCACGTCCTGCAGGGCGAGCGGGAAATGGCTGCTTATAACAAGACTCTGGGCCGCTTCCAGCTGGGCGGCATCGCTCCCGCGCCCCGTGGCGTACCTCAGATCGAGGTTACCTTCGACATCGACGCCAACGGCATCGTGAAGGTTTCCGCCAAGGATCTGGGCACCGGCAAGGAGGCCAACATCTCCATCACCGCTTCCACCAACCTGAGCCAGGAGGATATCGACAAGGCCGTGAAGGAAGCCGAGCAGTACGCCGCCGAGGACAAGGCCCGGAAGGAAGAAGTGGACACCCACAACGCTGCCGACCAGACCGTCTACCAGACCGAAAAGACCCTGAACGAGCTGGGCGACAAGATCGACGCAAGCGAGAAGGCTTCCATCCAGTCCGCCATTGACCATCTGAAGGAAGTCAACAAGGGCAATGATGTAGCCGCCATCAAGGCCGCTACCGAGGAAGTCCAGAAGGCCTTCTACGCCGTGTCCGAGAAGCTGTACCAGCAGGCCGCACCCCAGGACGGCGCCCAGGGCGGCGGACAGAAGCCCGGCGACGACGGTGTTGTGGACGCTGACTACGAAACCGTTGACTAATGTGTAAGCCCAAGGGGCGGCAAAACGCCGCCCCTTCTTGGCGTATAAGGATACAGGACATCCAATCTGTAGGGCGGGGGCTTGCCCCCGCCGTCTGCGAAGCAGAACAGAGTGCAACGTCGGCGGCGGGGGCAAGCCCCCGCCCTACACTGCTTGAATCATTGAGGTGAGAATAATGGCAGAAAACAAACGTGACTACTACGAGGTGTTGGGGGTTCCCAAGGATGCCAGCGCCGATGATATAAAGAAAGCCTACCGCAAAAACGCCATGAAGTACCATCCCGACCGGAACCCCGGCGACAAGGAAGCCGAGGAGAAGTTCAAGGAAGTGGGCGAAGCCTACGAGGTGCTGTCCGACCCGGACAAGAAGGCCCGTTATGACCAGTACGGCTTTGCCGGTGTGGACCCCAATTTCGGCGCGGGTGGCGGCGGCTACGGCGGCGCGGGCTTTGGCGGTTTTGGGGATTTTTCTGATCTTGGCGACATTTTCGGCGATTTCTTCGGCGGCGGCGGTCGGAGCCGGGCAAGTGCCCAGAGTGCCCCCCGCCGGGGCGAGAACGTCATGGCCCGGCTGGAGCTGACCTTCGAGGAAGCGGCCTTCGGCTGTGAAAAGGAGGTCGCCACCCCCAGAATCGAGAACTGTCCCAACTGTAAGGGCACCGGCTCTGCCGACGGCGTCATCGAGACCTGCCAGCAGTGCCACGGCACCGGTCAGGTGCGCTCGGTGCAGAACTTCATGGGAATGCAGATGCAGTCCACCACCACCTGTCCTGCCTGCAACGGCCGGGGCAAGACCATCAAGACCCCCTGCAATACCTGTAAGGGCAAGGGCAAGGTGCGCCGCACCAATCGGGTGAAGGTGAAGATTCCCGCCGGTGTGGACGCCGGGCAGAGCGTCCGGGTTCGGGGCGAAGGCGGCGTGGGCAGCAACGGCGGCCCCAACGGTGATCTGCTGGTGGAAATCTACATTAAGCGCCACCCGATTTTCGCCCGTCAGGACACGGACGTCCTCTGCGAGGTGCCCATTTCCTTCACCCAGGCGGCCTTGGGCGCGACGATTCAGGTACCAACGCTGGACGGCATGGTGGACTATGAGATTCCCGAGGGCACTCAGACCGGACGGGAGTTCATCCTCCGGGACAAGGGCATTCCCGAGGTGGGCAATTCCCGCCGCCGGGGCAACGAGCGCTTCACCGTGGTGGTGGAGACCCCCACCCATCTGACCCGGGAGCAGAAGGAGCTGCTGCGCCAGCTGGACGGCACCATCGAGGTATCCCCCAAGCGGAAGAAGTTTATTGACAATCTGAAAAACTTCTTTGAGTGAGCGGCGTACAAATTCGTAGGGCGGAGTCATGACTCCGCCGACCATGTACTGCTTTTACTGAAGGTTCATTCAGCGGAAGACGTTGCCATGGGGATTGTCGGTCACCATTTGACGGAGGCACCGGAAGTACGATACCGGGTCGGCGTGGTCATGACCACGCCCTACGAAAAAACGCGATATAAAATGCACACTGGTACTTGTGACCGGTGTGCATTTTGTGTATAATGGGAAAAAAACGGGAGGAATCCGCATGAAACGCTCAGATTACATCAGCTGGGACGAATATTTTATGGGCATCGCCATGCTGGCGGCCAAGCGCAGCAAGGACCCCAACACCCAGGTGGGGGCCTGCATCGTCTCCCCGGACAACATCATCATTTCCACGGGCTACAACGGCATGCCCAAGGGCTGCTCCGACGACGAGTACCCCTGGGAGCGGGAGGGCGAAAAAACCAAGTACCCTTACGTTGTCCACGCGGAGCTGAACGCGGTGCTCAACGCCAACGGGCGGGACCTGCGGGGCAGCCGGCTGTACGTGGCCCTGTTTCCCTGCAACGAGTGCGCCAAGGCCATCATTCAGAGCGGCGTGAAGGAAGTGTACTATTTGTCCGATAAATACGCCGACTCCATGTCCACGCTGGCTTCCAAGCGGATGATGGATTCCGCCGGGGTGAAATACATCCAGCTGCGCACCAATCTCAAGGAAATCACGCTGGATTTTATTCCCGAGGAAGAAAAAACGAAATGAACCTTTGCGGGGCAGGGGCTTGACCCCTGCCCTACGCTTTTTTGAAGAACAATTTGATTTTCTCGTTCATATCCGCGTATTTGAGATACACCACGTTGAATTCCCGGACAACGCTTTCTCCCCGGATGGAGAATTTCGCCAGTTCCGGGTCGGAGTCGGCGAGAATGTTGTACACGAAGGACACGCCGAAGCCCTGCTTTACCAAATCGAGGATCACATTGAAGCTGGAGATGCATATGCGCCGCTGAAACCGCTGTAAGGATTCGTTGTAGCCCCGCAGCTCCTGTTCCAGAATTGCCCGGGTGCCGGAGCCGTCTTCCCGGTGGATGATGGTTTCCTGAAGCAATTCATCCATGGTGACCTCCCGCCCGGCGAAGGGGTGGTTCCTGCGGCAGATGCCCACAAAGGGCTCCCGGCGGAGGAGAATATTGTCAAAGCGGGTCTTGTCGAAAAAACCCTCCACCACGGAAAAATCCAGTTCATTTTCTTCCAGCATCCGCAATAGCGTTTCCGTGTTGTCAACAATCAGGGTCAGGGCGTTATCGCTGCCCTGAAGATACCGGCGGATGTGGCCTTTCAGGTAGTAGTCGCCGATGGTTTTTGTGGCGCCGATGCGCAGGCTGTGGATGGGGTTGTTTTCCAGCTTTTCCCGCAAATCCTTCTCCTGTAATTTTGCCGCCCGGGCATATTTTTCCAGCACCGCCGCCGCCTCGGTTTTCACCAGACGGCGGTTTTCGTATTCAAACAGCTTCTGCCCGTACTGATTTTCCAGATAGTGGATCTGCTGGGTCACGGCGGGCTGGGAAATATGGAGAATTTCGGCGGTTTTCCGATAATTCATACACTCACAAAGGGTTAAAAAGGTGTTGATTCGATAATCAAGCATGGAATCACCTTGATAAGAAATAATAATCAAATCATAAGGATTGACAAGTTGATTTTATCATATTCCCATGGTACAATCAAGCTGTAAATAAAAGGAAACCCAGAATGGAAAAGATAAAAAAGGAGCGATGGACATGAACATTGTTGTCATCGGCGGCGTTGCCGCCGGCACCAAGACCGCCGCGAAGCTGATGCGTCAGGACCGCAGCGCCAAAGTCACCGTCTACACCAAGGGCAAGGATATTTCCTATGCCGGCTGCGGCCTGCCCTACTACGTGGGCGGGTCAATCGAAACCCGTGACGAACTGATTGTCAACACCCCCGAAAAGTACATGGGCCTGACGGGCGTGGAAGTGAAAACCGAGATGGAAGCGGTTTGCGTGGACGCCTCCGCTAAAACCGTGACCTTCGCAAACGGCGAGGTTGTGGGCTACGACAAGCTGGTCATCGCCACCGGCGCTGTCCCCTTCGTTCCCAACGTGGCAGGCACGCGCCTTCCCGGCGTGTTCACCATGCGCACCCCCGACGACGCCATCGGCCTGCGCGCTTACGTGGATGACAACAACTGCCGCAGCGCCGTGGTGGTGGGCGCGGGCTTCATCGGTCTGGAAATCGCCGAGAACCTGTTGGCCAAAGGGCTGAAGGTCACCGTGGTGGATATGGCTTCTCAGGTCATGCCCAACCTGTTCGATGCCGAGGTTGCCGACTACATCCGCCGTCAGCTCCAGAAAAAGGGCATCCGCATCGTCACCGGCGCCGGGCTGGAGGAAGTACTGGGCACCGACAAGGCCGCCGGCATCCGTACCGGCGTAGGCTCCTTCGAGGGCGACGTGGTGATCATGGCCATCGGCGTCCGTCCCGCTACAGCTTTCCTGAATGACTCCGGCATCGAAATGTTCAAGGGCACCATCGTGGTGGACAAGTACCAGAAAACCAACCTGAACGACATCTACGCCGTGGGCGACTGCGCCATGGTCTACAACCGCATTACCGGCAAGGGTCAGTGGTCCGCCATGGGCTCCACCGCCAACATCACCGGCCGGCTGCTGGCAAAGAACCTCACCGGCGTGGACGCCCCCTACGGTGGCTGCCTGGGCACCGGCGTGGTCAAGCTGGCGGAAGGCCTGAACGCGGGCCGCACGGGCCTCACCGAGGAGCAGGCCAAGGCCGCTGGCTTCGACGCCATCACCGTGACCTGCGTCACCGACGACAAGGCCCACTACTATCCCGACGCTTCCACCTTCATGACCAAGCTGATCGCCGACAAGGAAAGCCACAAGCTGCTGGGCATTCAGGTGCTGGGCGGTGGCAGTGTTGATAAAATGGTGGACATTGCCGTTACCGGCATCGCCATGGGCGCGAAAATCGAGGACTTCGATACTCTGGACTACGCCTACGCGCCCCCCTTCTCCACTGCCATCCATCCCTTTGTGCAGGCCTGCTACATTCTGGAAAACAAAATGTCCGGGGCATATGAGTCCATGACCCCCGCCGAGTACCTTGCAGGCAAGGCTCGCGGCTACAAGGTCATTGATGTCAGCCCCGCCCCCGCTATCCCCGGGGCCAAGTGGGTGGACCTCGCCAAGGTCACCGGCCCCATCGAGGGCCTTGACAAGGAGGATAAGCTGCTGCTGGTCTGCGCCAAGGGCAAGCGGGGCTACTTCCTCCAGAACCGGCTGAAGGCCTACGGCTATACCAATACCCGGGCGCTGGAGGGCGGCCTGTTCGTGAACAACGTGAAGGTCACCTTTGAGGGCAAGCTGCCTCCCGAGGAGATCAAGCGGGTGAAGGCACTGGGCTGCCTGCAGGATAAGCGCTATCCCGATGTGTTCAACGTCCGTATCATCACCCGCAACGGCAAGATCACGTCCGAGGAGCACCGGATCATTGCGGAAGCCGCCGAGAAGTTCGGCTCCGGCGAGGTGACCATGACCACCCGTCTGACGCTGGAAATTCAGGGCGTCAAGCACGAGAACATCCAGCCGCTGATTGACTTCGTGGGCGAGCACGGCCTGATGACCGGCGGCACCGGCAGCCTGGTGCGTCCCGTGGTCTCCTGCAAGGGCACCACCTGCCAGTACGGCCTGATCGACACCTACGGCCTGAGCGAGAAGATTCACGAGAAGTTCTACATTGGCTACCACGGCGTGACCCTGCCCCACAAGTTCAAGATTGCCGTGGGCGGCTGCCCCAACAACTGCGTCAAGCCGGACCTGAACGATCTGGGCATCGTGGGCCAGCGGGTGCCCATGGTGGACTACGCCAAGTGCCGGGGCTGCAAGGTCTGTCAGGTGGAGAAGCACTGCCCCATCAAGACCGCAAAAATGGAGGACGGCAAGATTCACATCGATCCCAACGCCTGCAACAACTGCGGCCGCTGCAAGGGCAGATGCCCCTTCGGCGCACTGGAGGAGTATCAGGAGGGCTACAAGATTCTCATCGGCGGCCGCTGGGGCAAGAAGGTTGCCCACGGCAAGGCACTGACCAAGCTGTTTACCTCTGAGGAAGAGGTCATGGACGTGATTGAGAAGGCCATCCTCCTGTTCCGGGACGAGGGCATCTCCGGCGAGCGGTTCGCCGACACCGTGACCCGGCTGGGCTTTGACTACGTCAACGAGAAGCTGCTGAGCAGCACCATCGACAAGGAAGCGGTGCTCAAGAAGACCGTCAAGGGCGGAGCGACCTGCTAAGCTTCATATCACACCCCCGCGGGAATTTTCCCGCGGGGGCTTTTTGCCTTCCCGAAAGCGGAAGGTGCTCCTCAGTTAAGGGAGAATTGATCTGTGTTACATTGTAGGGCGGGGGCTTGCCCCCGCCATCGGCGAAGCCGCTATGGGTTACGGCGGCGGGGGCAAGCCCCCGCCCTACAGTGACATTTCTAAATCAGCTAAAGATCAACTTATCTGAGTAATACCTTCCCCAAAGGGGAAGGCTTTTTTGCCTGTGTTTCCGGATTGTTTACAAATAATTCCCAAAATCTTCTGCGCTGTTTTGTAAAATAGGGAGGATTCTGAATACTAAGGAGTACGTCCTATGGATGAACAGCAACGGCCCGGCGAAGAGCTTTTCGACAGGCTCAATCGGGAAAAGAAACAGCGCCGCCGGAAGGTGGTGCGCACCGTCATTATCGTCATCGCAGTCATCGCGGTGGCGCTGGTGCTGCTGGTGCTTTCTCTGCGGCGCAGCGTGGAAAAGAAATTCGCCGCCGCGGAAAAAGAGGTGCTGACCTATGAGGTGAAGCCCGGCACCATTCACACCCTTGTCACCGGCAGCGGCGTGCTGGCCCAGGTGGACGAGGAGGAAATCAAAGTCCCCGCCGGGGTGGAAATCGACGAGGTGTTCCCGGAGGCGGGAGACCTGGTGACGGAGGGCGAGCTTCTGGCGAAGGTGGACATGGCCTCCGTCATGAACACCCTGTCCGACACCCAGAGCCAGCTGAAAACCCTGGATAAAAGCATCAACAACGCCAAGGACGACACCGCCTCCACCAGTCTGACCGCCGGTGTGTCCGGTCGGGTCAAGACAATCTACGCGGAAATCGGCGACGACGTGGCCTCCTGCATGGCGGAAAACGGCGCGCTGGCTCTCCTGAGCCTTGACGGCTACCTTGCCGTGGATATTGAGGCCGAGGGCCCCAGCCGGGGCGACAGCGTCACCGTCACCCGTGCCGATGGCACGATTGTTTCCGGCGTGGTGGAGGAAGCCCGCAAGGGTCAGCTGACCGTGCTGGTGTCTGACGACGGCCCGCTGGTTGACGAGGAAGTCACCGTATCCGACAATGGCGGCAAGGCGCTGGGTAAGGGCAAGCTGTACATCCACTCCCCTCTCGCCGTCACCGGCTACGCCGGCATCGTCAGCGGCATTCCCACCCGGGAAAACGCCAAGGTCAGCAGCGGCAGCGCCATCGTCACCCTGACGGACACCAAAACCAGTGCCAACTATGACGCCCTGCTTCGCCAGCGGGAGGATTTGGAAGAGACCCTCATGGATTTGCTTACCATCTACCGGGACGGCGCGGTGCTTTCCAAAATGGACGGTCTGGTCAGCAGCGTTGAATATGACGAGGATACCTTCAATTCTGCCGTGGAAAACCAGATTCTGACCCTGTACCCCCAGAAGCAGATGTCCGTCACTATCAGCGTGGACGAAACCGACATTCTGTCCCTGAAAGAAGGACAGGAAGCGGAAATCGAGGTCAGCTCCGTCAGCGAGGACGCCTTCACCGGCACCGTTACGGAGATCAGCAAGGTTGCCGACACCTCCACCGGCGTGACCCAGTATTCCGCCGAAGTGACCCTCCAGCGGGAGGAGGGAATGCTGGCGGGCATGACGGCTTCCGTCAACGTACGGATTCAGGGCACGGAAAACGCCCTGATTATCCCCGTGGACGCCCTGCACCAGAACAGCGCGTCCTACTATGTCTACACCGCCTATGATTCCGAAGCCCACCGCTATGACGGACGGGTGGAGGTGACCATCGGAATGCAGAACGACGACTATGTGGAAATCACTTCGGGCCTGAAGGAAGGCGACACCGTCTACTACACCGAGTCCCAGAGCCTGACCATCATGGATATGTTCGCCATGGCACAGGGTATGGGCGGCGGAATGTCCTCCGGCGGCAACCGGGGCGGCGGTCAGATGCCCGGCGGTATGCCCGGCGGCGGAAAGCCCGGTGGTATGCCCGGCATGGGAGGCTAAGGCATGATCCAGCTGAAAAATATCTGCAAATACTATCAGGTGGGCGACGACCGGGTGCGGGCGTTGGATCACGCCAACCTGCACATCTATCCGCAGGAGTTCGTCAGCATCATCGGCCCCTCCGGCTCGGGCAAATCCACCATGATGAACATTATCGGCTGCCTTGACATCGCCGATGCCGGGGAGTACCTGCTGGACGGCCTGCCCATCGAGAGCTACTCGGAAAATCAGCTCGCCAAAATCCGCAATGAGAAAATCGGCTTTGTGTTCCAGCAGTACAACCTGATCCCCAAGCTGACGGCGGAGGAAAACGTGGAGCTGCCCCTCATCTACCAAAAGGTTCCCAAAAAGGAGCGGATGGAGCGGGTGAAGGAAGCGCTCAACAAGGTGAACATGTACCCCCGGGCCAAGCATCTGCCCACGGAGTTGTCCGGCGGACAGCAGCAAAGAGTCTCCATCGCCCGGGCCATCGTCACCCGGCCCAAGCTGATTCTCGCCGACGAGCCCACCGGCGCACTGGATTCCAAAACCAGCAAGGAGATCATCGACATTTTCCACGACCTCCACGCCCAGGGCAACACCATCGTTCTCATTACCCACGACGGGGGCATCGCCAAACAGGCCCAGCGCTCCATCCACATTCTGGACGGGCAGATTTCGGAGGTGACCCTGTAATGCAGTCATTTGTCATGGCGCTGCGTTCCATCGGCGCCAATAAAATGCGGGCTATCTTAACCATGCTGGGCATCATCATCGGCGTTATGGCTCTGGTGGTGCTGGTGAGTCTGGTCAGCGGCACCACGGATTCCGTCACCGGGGCGGTGTCGGATTTGGGTACCAGCCTGGTTACGGTCACCGTCTCCGACGACAAGGGCAAGCCCATTCACCTTTCCGATCTGGACGATTGGACGAAAGAGCCGGACATCGGCCTGATCTCCGCCCGCACCAGCTCCACCGTGGTGGGCAAGCACGGCGCGGATTATGACAGCGTCACCGTCTACGGCACCACCCCTTCCTACTATGATATTCAGGGCCTTCAGCTGTCCATGGGCCGGTGGCTCAAGTCCTCCGACCAGAAAAACGCCGCCTATGTGTGCGTCCTCAACGACGCCGCTGCCACCGAACTGGTGGGCTACACCGACTGCGTTGGTGAGAAAATCACCCTGAATGGGGTGCAGTTCACCGTGGTGGGGGTGCTGGAGGAAAACGAGGACTCCCTGACCTCCATGCTGACCTCGGGAATGCTCATGGCCTACATCCCCTATTCCTCCCTGATTCGCCTGACGGACAGTGTGAGCAGCGATGTAACCACCTTCTACATCTCCGCGGCGGAGGGGTCCACCGTGGACGCGGCGGCGGATGCCATGGAGAAAATTCTCATGGAGCGCTTCGACGAGGACGAGGATGCCTTTGACGTGGACGCTTCCAATATGCTGGAGGAAGCTATGAACAGCGTCACCTCCGCCCTGTCCATTCTGCTCGGCGGCATTGCGGGCATCTCGCTGGTGGTGGGCGGCATCGGCATCATGAACATCATGATGGTCACCGTCACCGAGCGCACCCGGGAAATCGGTATCCGCAAGGCCATCGGCGCCAGCCGTGGTAACATATTGACCCAGTTTCTCATGGAAGCCGTGGTGCTGTGCATGATGGGCTGCGGCTTAGGGATTTTCCTGAGCTGGGCCATTTTGCAGGTGGTGTCCACCGTCACCGTCAGCGCCGGGCTGACCTTCTCCCTGAATATGGGGGTAGTGGGGCTGGCAGTGGCCTTCTGCTTCCTGATCGGCGTGGTGTTCGGGCTGTATCCAGCCAATAAGGCGGCAAAAATGAAACCCATCGACGCCCTGCACTACGGAGGATAAGCAAATGGACAAGACGAAGAAGAAATCGGTAAAGCGGTACATCCTCTGGGGTGTGCTGGCCCTTGTTGTGCTGGCTCTGGCGCTGATGCCCCTGATGGCCCGGCAGCAGCAGGAGGAGGACGGCCCTCAGGCCAGTATCCTCAGCGCCAACGCCGCCGTCAGCTCCATCCAGAGCGCCATCCACGGTGGCGGAACACTGGAAGCCGGGGAGCCGGAGGATATTACGATTCCAAAAGATGTGAAAATCACCGAATTTCTGGTGAAAAACGGGGATATGGTCAGCGAGGGCGATGCCCTTGCCGCTGTGGACAAGGTCAGTGTCATGACCGCCATCACCGAAATTCGGGACTCCATGTCCACTGTGGAAAAACAGATGGAATCCTATTCCAGCGAAAAAGCGGCCACGGAGGTTTCCGCAGCCGCCGGCGGACGGGTGAAGCTGGTCTACGCCAAAGAGGGCGACCGGGTGGAGAACGTCATGCTGGAGCATGGGGCTTTGGCGGTGCTGAGCCTTGACAGCAAGCTGTGCGTCAGGCTCACCGCAGGCTCTGACCTTGCTACCGGAGAAACCGTGACCGTCACCCTGGCGGACGGAAAAGAAGTTACCGGACGGGTGGAGAGTAACCTCAGCGGCGAGCTGGTGGTGACGATTGCGGACAAGGGCTATGAGGTGGGCCAGACCGTTTCCGTTGCCGGTGTTGGCACGGGGGAGCTGGAAATCCACAGCCCCTGGAACGCCACGGCTTTTGCGGGCACGGTATCCACCGTCTACGCCCAGCCGGAGCAGACCCTGAATTCCGGGGCGGCGCTGTTCACCCTCAAGGACACGGACTATACCGCCCAGCGGGAAATTCTTGCCGAAACCCACCGGGAATACGAGGAACTCCTGCAAAAGCTGTTCAAAATGTATGAAAGCGGCGTGATTTCCGCCCCCTGTGATGGGCTCGTTTCCGGCATTGATAAAGACAGCCCCCACCTGCTGGCGGCACAGGAGGAAGAGATTACCGCTCGGCCCCTGACCGCCGGGGAAGGACAGTTCCAATTGGTGCTGCTGAGCGGAAGCATTGACCCTGTCTGCACAGGAAAAGAGGATTGCCAAGTGCCTGGAACGGGGGAGCATAAGCCCGATTGTCCCATGGCCTGTAAGCACAGCGGCACGGTCGAGGGCTGTAGAGCAAAGCAGCATTTTGCCGACTGCATCAAAGCCTGTACCCATGCGGACGATGCCAAGGACTGTCCTGCGGAGAAGTATCATTACAAAGACTGCATCAAGGGCTGCATTCACGCCAAAGTAGGTGAGGAAGCGTGTCCTTCCGAAAAGCATGATCTGAATTGCACTGGAAGCTGTCTGGAATGCGATGAAGGTACAGATTGTCCTGCTGAGAAGGGGTATCATCAGAAGTCCTGTATTGAAGCCTGTACCCATGCTGACAAAGAGGAGGACTGTACTGCGTCAAAACACTACAGCGATTGTGTCCATAGCTGTATTCACAGCAAGTCGGAAAGCAATCCCTGTACCGCCAGCAAACACGCAGCGGATTGTTTCTTTGCGAACGTGATTTATAAAGCACTGGTGGCAAAGATCGATGCTGTTGGCGACGAGCTTGTGGTGCTGTGGGATGCCTCCGGCACACAATACGATGTTGTGAAAACGGGAAGTGGTTGGGCTCTGGCAAACGGTCAGAGCATCAATGAGAGCCTTCTTATCAGCAAAAATGGTCCTACGCTGGCCAACCCGGGAAGCTATAAGAAGGGTGACATAATTTTCTATGTTGTCGGCTATCGGTTGGATGAAAAGGTGTGGGAAGGCGTCGTGCCTTACCGCTCCGCACCGACACCTACAATGCCCTCCTTCACCATGCCCTCCTTCAGCTTCAACTTCTCCATGCCCTCCATGGGCGGCGGCACATCCTCTCAGACCCAGCTGTATGACCTGAACGGGGATACCCTCATGACCGTCACCCCCCAGGACACCATGACCCTGACGGTTTCCGTGGATGAATCCGACATTTCCAGCGTGAAAACGGGCATGACCGCTGAAATTACCGTGAACGCCTTGCCGGATGAGGTGTTCGAGGGCGAGATCACCAGGGTCGCCATGAGCGGCAGCGGCAACGGCGGCAGCAGCAAATTCGCCGTGGAAATCACCCTGCCCCGGCAGAGCGATATGCTTTCCGGCATGAGCGCCTCCGCCGTGATTCCCCTGTATGAGAAGATGGACGTACTCACCCTTCCTGCCGCCGCCTTGTCGGAGGACGGGGCGAAGACCATCGTCTATACCGCGCTGGATCAGAAAACCGGCGAGCCTGCCAATCCTGTGGAGGTAACCACCGGCCTTTCCGACGGGGAAACGGTGGAAATCCTGTCGGGTCTGAGCAGCGGCGACTGCGTGTATTACTCCTACTATGACACGCTGGAGGAATCCGACGCTGTAGAAACCGACCGGCTGCAAATGCGCTAACGCAGCGGTGCATCCCCGGAAAAACAATTTGCCGCCCTCTGCGGGCAGCTAATACATAAAAAAGCAGTCCAACCCTCCGGCTGGACTGCTTTTTGCTTACTTCCCGGTTTCCTCCGGGAAGGCGTACTGGGCCTTGTACCGGGCGAACCGTTCGGTGAAGGCGGCGCTTTCCTGAAGCTCGCCGGATTTGAGGGAGTTTAGGTATTCGTGGGCCTCCAGCTTCCCTTCGGAAACCTGCAAAATTTCCACAGCCACGTTGGAGCAGTGGTCCGCGGAACGCTCAAAGGCGGTGAGCAGATCCTCCAGCACGAAGCCGTATTCCACGCTGCACAGCCCGTCCCGCAGACGGCGGATGTGCCGGGATTTGACCTCCCGCACCAGCGCGTCCACCACCTGCTCCTGAGGCTCCACCTTCATGGCAAGGTTCCGGTCGAAGCCCCGGTAGGCGTCCACGGTGCGGCTGAGAATGTCAGAAACCGCCCGCTCCAGCACCGCCAGCTCCGACTGGGCTTGCTGGGAGAAGTGGATTTTCTTCTCCTCCATTTCCAGAGCCGCCCGGCCCACGGATACCGCGTGGTCGGCGATGCGCTCGATGTCGGAGATGGTGTAGAGCAGGGTGTTGAGAATCCGGTTGTCGGCTACGGTCAGATTGATGCCGGACAGCTTCACAAGGTAGGTGCCCAGCGCGTCCTCGTAGCGGTCGGTGCTGTCCTCCAGCGCCAGCACCTGTTCCATGGTTTTGCTGTCAAATTCCCGGGTCAGCCCCATGGCGAGGGTCATGGCCTCGGCGGAGTCCTCCGCCATGCGCACGGCGATCTCATGGGCCCGCTGGATGGCTACGGCGGGGGTGCCCAGCAGCCGCTCGTCCAGCAGCTCCGTCTTTTCCTCCTGCCTGTCGTCCGGCACGGACAGGGTAGCCAGCTTCACCAGCACCCCGTTCAGCGGCAGCAGAATGGCGGTGGCGGCGATGTTGAAGGCGGTGTGAATAATTGCGATGTTCATTTCGTTGCAGGGACTGCTCAGGAATTTCCAGGGGAAGAACAGTCCGATGCCGTAGAACAGCACCACGAAAATCAGAGTGCCCATAATGTTAAAGTACAGGTGCACCATGGCGGTGCGGCGGGCGTTCTTGTTGGCGCCGATGGCCCCCATCATGGCGGTGACGCAGGTGCCGATGTTCTGGCCCAGAATCACGGGGATGGCGCAGCCGAAGCTCACCGCCCCGGTGGAGCACATACTCTGCAAAATGCCCACGGAGGCCGAGGAGGACTGAATGATGGCGGTCAGCGCCGCGCCCACCAGAATGCCGATGAGGGGATTGGAGAAGGACACCATGAGCCGGGAAAACCATGCTTCGTCCCGGAGGAATTTCATGGAGCCGCTCATCAGCTCCATGCCGGTCATGAGCGCCATAAAGCCCAGAAAAATGGTGCCGATATTCCTGCTTTTCTCGGATTTTGTGAACATAAAGAGGATAATGCCGATGGTACCGAGCAGGGGCGCCAATGTGGAGGGCTTCAGCACCTGCACAAGAAAGCTGTCGCCCTCCAGACCGCTTAAGGAGAGAATCCAGGCGGTGACGGTGGTGCCCACGTTGCTGCCCATGATGACGCCCACGGCCTGCTTTAAGGTCATGATGCCGGAGTTGACGAAGCCCACCACCATGACGGTGGTTGCCGACGAGGACTGAATTACGGCGGTGACAGCCAGACCCAGCAGGAAGCCCCGGGGCACGCTGGAGCTCATTTTCGCGAGAATTGTCTGCAATTTACCGCCGGCGGTGCGTTCCAGGGCGTTCCCCATGGTGTCCATGCCGAACAGGAACAAGGCCAGCCCGCCCAGCAGGGAAACCAGCTTCAATAGATAGAATGTCATAGTTTTTTCTCCTTAGACAGATGGCAATTTCGGATTCTATGACAATCATAATCCCGCCGCTTTGTAAAATCCATGGAATCTATGCAAAACCTGTGTAAAATCTATGTAAAATCAAGGTAACCCCGCCGGAGGAATCCGGCGGGGTTTGTTTACGCTTCGTTGTTCAGATAGCGCCACAGGGTTGTGCGCCCGATGTCCAGCTGACGGGCGGCGGCTGTCTGATTCCCGCCGTTGTCCTGAAGCGCTTGCTCTACCGCCTGACGAATGATTTGCTTCAGGGTCAGCGACGGTTGCTTACTGTCCTCCTGACGGGCAGGCGCTGCCAGCCGCCGCTCCCGGCTGAGAATCTCCGCCACGTCCGTGTTGCGGATGTAGTAGGAATCCGTCACGGTTGCCAGCTCCTGAATCACCCGCTTGAACTGGGTGTAGTTGCCGGGCCAGGGAAAGCGGCGGAGCTGCTCGATGGCGTGGGCGTCAAAGCCGGAGATCTGCTTGCCCAGCTCCAGATTCAGGTTCCCCAGATACAGGCTTGCCAGCGACGGAATCTCGTCCTGACGGCTGCGGAGCGTGGGCAGCGTCAGAATCAGGCAGGCCAGCTGTTGAACCAGCTTCTCCGCGGAATCCGGCAGCCTGTCTCCCTCCGGGCAGGTGCAGGAGAAAAGAAGCCGGTTTCTTCCTGCCAGATCGCTGGCCTGAATCGACGCCAGCAGATCCCACGCCTGGGCTTCCGACGCGGATTCAAAATTCTGGAAGAAAATGGTGTTGCCGTTGTCGTTCAGGGGAGAATTGTAGTGGTTCAGCAGGAAATCCCACACCTTATCGGTGGCCTGGGCGCAGTCTACCACGATATAGGGCCTGTTGCTCAGCGTACTGCGCAGGTAAAGCAGCAGTGCGATCTGCTCCTTGCCGGTGCCGGTTTCTCCGATAATCATAACCGGCTTGCGGGTGGCGGCAATGGACAGAATTTTCGGCTCCAGCTCTCCCAGCGCGCCGCTGAGGAAGTAAAAGCTGTTGGTAAACAGGTGCTCGCATTCGTTTTTATTCAGGGAGCGCAGTCCGCTTTTGCCGGAGCGCAGAGGAATCTGGGCGGCGCTGTAGTGGAACAGGTAGTTGACGCCGGCGCCGGTTTTCAGCAGCTGGGCCACGACCCGGTACAGGGTGCCGGAACGGTTGTGGTAAAACTGGAGGGTGCCGTGGGGCGGAATCTCCGGAATCTTCCCCCGCAGCAGCATCAGAAGCTCCGGCGACGGGTCCGCGCCCTGGGGGAAATACACCTGCCCGTTTTCATCGAGCACCAGCATACTCCCCGATTCCTCGCCAAGGACCTTCGTCAGGATCAGGTTTTCCTGACGCAGGCGCTGGAAGCTCCTGCCCACGGAGGCCGCCTGCTCCAGAGCGGTGTGCAGGCTCTCCACGCCGGAGGTAATCAGGAAGGCGTTCATGCCCAGCTCCCGGGCCATGGTATTGGTGACCATATCGCCGATGACCATCCGGTATCCGGCGGTTTGCAGCCGCGACAGCACCGGTCCGATTTCCTGCGCGCTGTGGATGGTCACAATATTCACCGGATTTTTCAGCAGATCGCAGAGGGTATGCGCCGTCTCCGTGATGTTTGGGAAGCCCACGATGGCGTACCGCTCCACATAGTTTTCCGCCAGGCGCATGGTTCGCAGCACGTCATACACGGACACCGGGATTTCTACCACCGGGATGTCCGTGACCTGCTGGATCAGCCGCGCCGTGCCGCCCCGGGAGAGAATGCAGTCGTAGTCCTCCCCCTGATGCTCCCGGACAATGGCGACGCCTTCCTCCAGGTCGCCGGTATACACGTCCAGATGAAGCGCGGCGCTGTTTTCCGCCGCCCGCTCCATGGCTGCCTGCATCCCCTCATAGGGGGCAATCCCCAAAATCCGCACCTGTGTCTGTTCCTGTTTCATTTTCGTCACCTATACCAAAAACGTACTTCTGTTTTTTACAATCGTACCATATTGAAACTATTTTGTCCAGAGCATAAGAAAAATAAGTTCCAATATGAAACTCAATATCGACATAATCTTTTTCTTATTCTTATAATGTTTCAAAATGATGCACAATTTCGTGATGTTGACTGGAAAAAAATAGGGTCTCCAATATAATGAAGGTAACGTTAGACCTATAACACAGAAAGACAGGTGACAACCATGACGCAGCTGCTGATCCTTGCGGACGACTTCACCGGCGCGCTGGACACCGGCGTTCAGTTCGCCTCCACCGGCGCGGTGACCAGAGTGATTACCGGTCAGAACGTTTCTCTGGACGCCTACGCCGGAACCTGTGAGGTTCTGGTGGTGGATGCCGAGACCCGGCACCTGA
Organism: uncultured Clostridia bacterium; assembly: GCA_945948535.1. Taxonomy (GTDB): domain Bacteria; phylum Bacillota; class Clostridia; order Oscillospirales; family Oscillospiraceae; genus Faecousia. The sequence continues at coordinate 30,450 of CAMFBN010000010.1, read as the reverse complement.
CCTCCGGGGAGGCTTCCGGTATTGTAGGAGCCTACACAACACAGGCAGTCGAATTGGGTATCCCCTTCCTCTATAAAAAAACGGACTCCGCACTCCGGGGCAATGTCGGCGCGGAACTGGCAGCGATGCTGAAAGCATCCGGCGAAAGCCAGCTGCCGTTCCTGCCGGCCTTCCCCCAGATGGCGCGAAATACAGTAAACGGCATTCACTATATTCAGGGCGTACCGGTGGCCGACAGCGTGTTCGGCCGGGACCCCTTCGAACCGGTGACCCGCTCCGATGTCTGCGCCCTCATCGCGCAGCAGACCGGGCTGCCTGCGGTCAGCTGCCCTCCGCTGACCGCAGGCACGCCCCTGCCGGAAGCGGACGGCATCTGGGTGTTCGATGCCTCCAGCGTGGAGGATCTTCGGGAAACCGGTAAGCGGCTGAAGCAGGAGGGAAGGCTGCATATTCTGGCGGGCTGCGCCGGCTTCGCCGCCGTACTGCCTGAACTGTTGAATCTGGGCACCGGCAAGCCCCGGCCAATCCCGGCGCTGGGGGAAAACTTCACCGTGATCTGCGGCAGCGTCAACCCCATCACCGTAGCGCAGGTGGCCTATGCTGAGCAGAGGGGCTTCCTTCACCAGCAGCTGGAACCGGAGCAGAAGCTGAGCAGCGGCTACTGGCAGACCCCGGCGGGCGAGGAAACGCTGGGTAAGCTCTACCGGATGCTGGAGGAAAACCCCCACCGGATTCTCGACACCAACGACCCCGGCGCCAACCGGAAAACCGCCGATTACGCCGCAAAATTGGGCATGGACATTCAGGACATCCGCCGGGCCGTTTCCGGCACCATCGGGTATCTGGTCAGCCGGCTCTTCTCCCACGAGGCGGTGGGCACCCTGCTGATTACCGGCGGCGATACGCTCCTGCAATGTATGGACTATATGGGGGTTCACGAAATTGAGCCGCTGGGGGAAATGGACGCAGGCGTGGTGCTGTCCCGGTTCACCTACCACGGCATTACCCGCTACGTCATCTCCAAATCCGGCGGCTTCGGCGCGGAAAACCTGCTGACCGAGCTGGCTGCCGCCCTGAACAGAGCATAACCTTCGGGTTCCAATACAGTAAAGAAATAAATGCTTATCGGGTTGAGTCAGCGAACGTGGAATTTAATTGACAATTGACAATGAACAATTGACAATTGTGGTATCCCTTCGGGATGAATGAAATAGACTACAAACACGAAATACGAGTGGTTTTCCCAAAGAAACCTGCGGGAATCCCACTCCGCTTTCGACAACGGCTGGAGCGCCATGCTGTACAATGTCGCAAAGGATGAGTATTGCTTCTCCAAAAAGTACGACCTGCACATCATCGACCGGGTTGGCGGCGGCGACAGCTTCGGCGGCGGCCTGATTTACAGCCTGCTGTCCGGCAAGGACACCCAGGCGGCTGTAGAGTTCGCGGTTGCAGCATCCGCTCTGAAGCACTCCATCGAGGGCGACTACAACATGGTTACTGTAGCAGAGGTGGAAAAGCTGGCAGGCGGCGACGGCTCCGGCAGAATCCAGAGATAACAACGATACCTACTTCCTTCCTTACAGGCAGGGGGACACAGTATGACAGACAGCTGCGTCCCTCTGCCTGACTCACATTATGTATGAGGTGTCTTATGGAACATCACAATCCCATTACAGGAATTACCGAAGGTCAGAAATTTATCACTTTTGGTGAAATCATGCTTCGCCTGACGCCCCCCAATTACGGCAAGATCCGCGTAGCCAACAGTTTTGAAGCTGGTTACGGCGGCAGCGAGGCAAATATCGCCCTGGCTCTGGCGAACCTTGGGGTGGACAGCACCTTCTTCAGTGTGGTGCCCAATAATTCTTTGGGAAAAAGTGCCATCCGTATGCTTCGCAGCAATGATGTGCACTGCACCCCTGTGGTGCTGTCCACTCCGGAAGAAACCCCTACCCACCGGCTGGGAACCTACTATCTGGAAACCGGCTACGGTGTCCGTCCCAGCAAGGTGACCTATGACCGAAAGAACAGTGCCATCACGGAGTACGACTTCTCAAAGGTCGATGTGGACGCTTTGCTGGAAGGCTTTGACTGGCTTCATCTCAGCGGCATTACCCCGGCGCTCAGCAAAAGCTGCGCGGATTTTATTCTCCAACTGATGCGCTCTGCAAAAGAAAAAGGTCTGACTGTCAGCTTTGACGGCAATTTCCGCAGCCTTCTGTGGAGCTGGGAAGAGGCCAGAGACTACTGCACCCTGTGTCTGCCTTACATTGATGTTCTTTTCGGAATTGAACCCTACCATCTGTGGAAAGACGAAGCCGATCACAGCAAGGGAGATAAGAAAGATGGTCTGCCCATGAATCCCAGCTATGAAGCACAGAATGAAGTGTTCCATGCGTTTGTGGCGCGGTATCCCAACCTGAAGTGTATTGCACGTCATGTCCGCACGGCCCATTCCGGCAGCGAAAACAGTCTGAAAGCGTTTATGTGGTACAATGGCCACACCTTTGAAAGTAAGCAGTTTACGTTCAATATTCTGGATCGTGTAGGCGGCGGGGACGCCTTTGCCAGCGGACTGATTTACGCCTACATGAATGGCTACAAGCCCATGGATATGATCAATTTCGCGGTGGCCTCCAGCGTTATCAAGCACACCATCCATGGTGACGGCAATATTACCGATGATGTGGACAGCATCCGTAATCTGATGAACATGAATTATGACATTAAGCGCTGAGGGAGTCCATGAAATCATCCTGAAGGAACGAATTAAGGCGTTTTCCACAAGCTCCGTATCCTCCGTGGGATTTCATTCGTTTGCCAGCCGGACGCAGGCGCCCCTGTCCCAGACAAGTTCATCTGATCATGTCGGCGCTCTCTCGGATATGTAATCTGATGATTGCCATAGAGAAAGATAGCGAAATAGAAAAGAAAACGTAGTAAAATGCGCTCCGGTATGATATACTTTCATCAATCATACCGGAGCGCTCTTTGTGGCAAGGGGAGCTTGCGCCGACCTTCGGGGATTTGGCGAAGTGCTGCGAGAAATTTTGGAGGAATTTACGTGAACAGGGAACTTCTGGAAGAAAAACTGGCGGAGCTGCCGCTGTACATCTACGATTTTGTCGACCCAAAGGAACTGGAATTTTCCGAACGTGTCCGCTGGATCTGCCAGCACGAGTGCCCCAAGTACGGCACCACCTGGGCCTGCCCCCCCGGCGTGGGCACCGTGGCGGAATGTCAGGCAAGGTGCAAGGTTTACCATAACTGCCTGCTGATCTCCTCCATCGCCGAGGTGGCGGACATCGCGGATATTGACGATACTCTTGCCACTCGCCCGGCCCATGAGGCTCTGACGGAGCAGGTGGCGGCGCTCCTGAAGGAGCAGGGGGAGAAGCCCTACATTCTGTCCACCCAGGCCTGCGCCATCTGCGACCGCTGCGCCATTGTGGACAACCAGCCCTGCCGGTTCCCGGAGAAGATGCACCCCTGTGTGGAGAGCCACGGCATCAATGTGGTGCCCATTCTGGAAAAACTGGGGCTGGACTTCCAGTTCGGCTCCAATATGGTCACATGGATTTCCCTGCTGTTATATTGAGAAAAAGTGCTGGAAGCCCGGCGCCTTTTCATTTTGGAATCGTAATGGTCAACACAATCTGGCTGTCTGTCTCCCGGCGTTCGGATACCGCCGGGATGCCGGACAGCTGAATTTTTTGCAGATTCTGGGTCAGATTGTTGAGGAACGCCCCCACGCTGGTGCGGTTCTTTTTCGCGGTGGTGGTGCTGAGCAGGCTTTCGATATACCGCTCCGTCCGGGCCACGCTCATGTTCTGCCGGACGATCTCCTGAATCGCTGCCAGCACGGATGCCTCGTCGGGCAGCCGCAGCAGCGCCCGGGCGTGGCGTTCCGTCAGGCCGGCGGAGCGCAGGGCCTCCAGCACCGCCGGGGAGTGGCGCAGCAGCCGCAGCTTGTTGGCAACGCTGCTCTGGCTCTTTCCCAGAAGCCTCGCCGCCTGTTCCTGACTCATGTCGAACCGGTCAAGCAGGCACCGGATGCCTTGGGCCTCCTCGATGAAGTCCAGATCCTGCCGCTGCAAATTTTCCACCAGCGCCGCCATACCCGATTCCAGATCGTCCATGCGCATTAAGATGCAGGGGATGTCCGTGACCCCGGCCAGCTGGGCCGCCCGCAGCCGCCGCTCCCCGGAGATCAGCTCGTAGACGTTATCCCGCCGGCGGACGGACAACGGCTGCAAAATACCGTGCTGCCGGATGGACTCCGCCAGCTCGTCCAGGGCCCCGGGGGCAAAAACCTTCCGGGGCTGGGCCGGATTGGGCTGGATGGCCTGAGCCGGCAGGAAAACCACCCGACCGGTTTCCATGTAGGTTTTCAGTTTCTGGCACTGCATTGAGCCGTCCTCCTTGTCAGATTGATAGCACCATTTTAGGTCAGCGCAAGCGGGAAATACAGCGAAAGGGAACCTGATTTTATGGAAACCTTGCGACTTTTTTTGCACGAAGATTCCCTACGGGAGAAAATAATGGAAAAAACCTGTTTACATTTCCAAGAAAATCGTGTATAGTGTTGCGTGAACAGAGTAGGAGATCCCGCGTCAAGTGCCACCGGGACGGGGAGTTTGCCCGGAGGACGAAGGACTTTTCCACGATGGGATCACCGCACCCGCTGCCCATATGGGACTACCCTCCTTTATGTAGCAACGATACTCGGTCGGGCAATGGGTAAGATTTCTGCTGCCTATTCCCCACGGGTCATCCAAAGTCTGTACAGCTCCCCGGCGGTTTTCCGCCGGGGTTTGTGCGTTTCTTGGGGCCGTCGGGGCAGCTGTCGCCTGTTGCTGCAAAAAAGGAGGCATTTTTATGCAAAAAATTCAAAAAAGCACAACCCTGTATCCCCATCCCTTCTCCAAATCCTATTGGCGCGACGCCGCCATGGAGCTGAAGGACACCAAAATGCTGGTCATCGCCGCCCTGATGATCGCTCTGCGGGTGAGTATGAAGTGGACGGTGATCCCTCTGGCGCCCAACCTGAACATCAACGTGGGCGCGCCCCTCATCAACGCCATGGGCGCCATGATCTTCGGGCCGGTGGTGGCGGCGCTGGCTGCCTGCGTTTCGGACCTGCTGGGCTTTTTGCTGTTCCCTCAGGGCGGCGTGTATTTCCTGCCGTATATGTTCGTGGAGGTGGCCGGCAGCGTGCTGTTCGCCCTGTTCTTCTACCGGGCGAAGGTGACGGTGACCCGGGTGATTCTGGCCCGGTTCTCCATGGACCTGTTTGTGAATATTATTCTGAATTCCTTCGTGTCCATGTGGTACTACGCGGCGATTCTGGGCAAGTCCTACGCCTTCATGATTCTGCCCGCTGTTATCAAGAACCTGTGCCTGTTCCCCATTGAGTCCTTCCTGCTGACGCTGTTCCTCAGCGTGGTGATTCCCGTGACCCGCCGGCTGAAGCTGACCTATGTGGCACCCAGCGACAGCACTCAGGTGGCAGAGCCGGAGAGGAAGAAGTCCCACAGGGCGGACGAGCTGAAATTTGACAAAAAGCACCTGATTCTGCTGCTGGTTCTGTTCGCCGTTGGCGTGAGCTGTGTGGTCGGCTACCTGGCCTACTATTATGACCACAACTCCATTTCCGGCAGCTATACCGCCCAGGAGCGGTATGAAATCAATACCCATATGATCGATGTCGTGCAGGACCAGTCTGATACGTATGACGATGCGGTTCTGGTGACCACCGTGGAGAGCGCCTACAAGAAGTTCCTCGGCGATACCACCACCTACAACGTAGCGGTGTATGTAGTGGACGACAGCGCACTTCAGAGCTATGACAAGAATCTGGAGGACATCCGGGGCCTGTCCAAGTCCAAGGCCAAGGCTGTGGCAGACGACGGCGTCATGACCCGGGCAGCGGACGCGGTGATCGTCCTGAACAATGACACCGGAGAGGTCGTTTCCTTTGAGATGAAATAAGCGGGGATGCCCCCGCGGGCAATGCGTGCGTAGGCCTTTGGTAATCGCTACACCATTGGGTATTCATTATGGTATGATTGCCACTGGAAATCATTGGTATTTCAGATTCGCTGCGCGGAGCACCACGCTCGGTATCGTTCCATGGTACCGAAACCTTCCCCCCGGGGGAAGGCATTTGCTCCGCAACTGAGAATATACCGTTTTGCTGAGTTATCCCGATAAGTGTCATAAATAATTTGCTGGCATTGCCGCGAGGGCAATGCCAGCGTTTTCAGCTTTCCATCTGCCGTCCCAGAAAACCGGCGGCGGTTTTGGCAATGGACTGATCGGCTTCCGCCAGTGGGCTGTCGTTTTCGCTCAGCAGCAGCATGACGCAGCCCATCAGGTCGCCCTGAGACAAAATAGGAGCCGCCGCCCCGAGGCGGTATTTTTCTTCCCCATCCGCGGCATAAATGGGGGTGTCCCCGGCCTTGAACAGATAGTTTTTCCGCTGTTCCATCAGCTTTTCCAGTTCCGGGGAGTTGGGCTTGTCCACCAGCTCCCGCTTGGGGGCGCCGTGGAGGGCGATGATACCGTCCCGGTCCGATACGGCAGCGATGTGTCCGGTGGCGGCGCCGATGGACTCGCACATCTGCGCGGCGAATTCCTGCAAATCCCCCATGGGAGAATATTTCCGAAAAATCACTCCGCCGTCTTTCTCTGTATAAATCTCCAGCGGGTCGCCCTCGCGGATGCGCAGGGTGCGTCGGATCTCCTTGGGGATGACAATACGCCCCAGATCGTCGACCCGGCGAACAATGCCAGTTGCTTTCATATATCTTCTCTCCTCGTTAATAGTCGAATTACGATGCTATTATTTGTAATTGAGGGAGGATTATACTGTTCAAATAACAGAACCTTGTTTTCGAATCTATTCCAATCTTTTCCCTCAATATCTCTTGCAATCATTGCGGAATTATGTTATGTTTTGGGATAGGATATTATGTTATAGAAAATGGAAGATAGGTGATTATATTGAAGTTCTGTACACATTGTGGCAAAGAGTTGTTTGATGAAGCTGTAGTATGCCCCAACTGCGGGTGTCCTGTTAAGGATATCATAGTAGTAGATGAGTCTATTAGTGCGTTCATGGTTATCTTGGCTTTCCTTGTTCCTGTGATTGGCGTTATCTATTGGGCGATAAAAGCGAAAACTCGCCCTAAGTGTGCGAAAGCTTGCGGTATCGTAGCAATTATTGGGTGGGTTATTTGGTACTTGTACTTTATTGGTATTGCGTAATACTTTATAGTACAACAGCGCAGTAGAATCTCTACTGCGCTGTTATTCTTTGCGCAAGACTATGTATCGCTAAACAAAACCTGTCGATTGGTGTCAATGATGTTAACAGCGGGTCGCCCTCGCGGATGCGCAGAGTGCGGCGGATTTCCTTTGGAATGACGATTCTTCCGAGATCGTCCACCCGGCGAACGATTCCTGTTGCTTTCATTGTTTTCCTCTCCTTGTGCTGCATTTCCAGTGGTATTGTTTGCAGGAAATGGGGATTTATGCGGGAGGATTCTCATGCAAAACTCCGGCCACTTCGCTGGCTGGATTTCTGCTTGGTTTCCTATTGTCATCACGCTTACATGTTGACAAGAATGATAAGAATACTTATTATAATGATAAGCCAAAACGAAGGTGCCCCATGCGCTATATTGCCAGTGGACTTATGGGGCTGAAATCCGAAGTGGTGGGTGACATCCGTAAAGAGAAAACAACTCGGATTCTGGCGTTCGCTGCGAAAAACGGACATACCATCCGCAGTGATGCCTAGATGCTTTTTGGCATCAGTCGGGCAATGTCCAGTCGTATTTTGAAACGCGCGGTTGCCGGGGAGCTTCTCTATCAGGAAGGCTGCGGAAGGAACACGCGGTACGGAAAGCAAGGATTCGGAAACACCCAGCAAATGGCAGGCGAGAAACCGTAAGAATAATCGTATATTAATCAGAGGTTATGCACATGGAGCTTTCAAGATACGAATTTGAAATTCTGGCATTTCTGGAGAAAAAAGGAATGCGTCCGTATTCCATTCGGACCTTGTCGGATGCGCTTAAAATCTCAGGCAGCTCTGTCAGTTCCGGCCTGGACAGCCTCAGCCGCGCAGGATTGGTGAGTCGAAACGGGGATGCTTTGGGCATTACCGAAGCGGGACTGGCGGCACTGGAGCCTTACCGGGTGAAACGGGCGGTGATTCTGGCGGCGGGATTCGGCTCTCGAATGATGCCGGCTACTGCCGACCGGCCCAAGCCCATGGTGACGGTGAACGGCGTGCGGATTATCGATACGCTGCTGGACGCCCTGACAGCCGTAGGCATCACCGATATCACGCTGGTGCGAGGCTACAAAAAGGAGCGCTTTGACGAGCTGCTTCCCAAGTATCCCTTCCTGAAGCTGGTGGACAATGATATTTACGACTCCACCAACAACATTTCCTCGGCAATGGCGGTACTGGACCGGATCGACGCCTGCTATCTGTGCGAGGCGGACCTGTACATCACCAATCCGGACATCATCACCAAATACCAGTATGCCAGCAACATCCTTGGCTCCTATTCTCTGGAAACCGACGACTGGTCCTTCCGGCTGGAGGATGGGCATATCACCCAGTACCAGAAGGGCAATACCTATTGCTACAATTACTACGGTATTTCCTACTGGACGCCGGAGGACAGCGCAAAGCTGCGCCGGGATTTTCGGCAGGTCTATGAGGAGGAGCCGGGGGGCAAAGACTATTTCTGGGAGTTTATTCCGCTGGTGCTGCGCAGGGAAAGCTATGCTGTGGAGATTCGGCAGTGCGAAAAAAGTGACATTATGGAAATCGACAATTACTACGAGCTTGCCCAGCTGGATCCGGCTTATCGTTGAGAGGTGAATGAAATGCGGTGCTTTTGTGGGAATATCCTGTCGGTCAACGAAAAAAACCAGGTTTTCCGGTATCTGGTGGAGGAAAACGGAATCATCGAATATGTGGGAAACGAGCTGCCGGAGCGGTACGCCGCCGCAGAGAGAATCGAGCTGGGGGATAAAGCGCTGCTTCCGTCCTTTGTGGATACCCACCAGCATTTCGCGTCCTTCTCCACTTTTCACGCGGGATTGAATGTGATGGATGCCAAGTCCAATGCTGAGATTTTGGAAATGATTCGGGACTTTGCCCGGAAATCCCCGGCAAAGACCCTGATTGCGTTCGGTGCGTCACCATATTCTGTAAAAGAAAAGCGTCTGGTCAGCCGGGAGGAGCTGGACACGGTCTGCCCGGACAAGGAACTGATGGTGGTGAAGTACGACGGCCACGCCTGTATTACCAACTCCAAACTATTGGAAAAAATGGGGAAGAAAGTGGAAAGCCTGCGGGGCTATCACCCGGATACCGGCGAAATGAATCAGGAAGCGTTTTTCCGTTTCTCCGACTATATTACCAACTCACTGTCCATTCCGGAACTGTACCGGAATATGCAGACAGCAGTCGACTTTCTGGCGAGCCGGGGCATTGGCTGTGTCCACACTGTCAGCGGCGTGGGATTTGTGGGGAATCTGGATATCACCATGGAGAAAATCTTCGCGAAGAGTCTGAAAAACGGCTTCCAGCTCCGGGTGTTTCCACAGTCCATGAACGTTCGGGCGGCTACCAGCCGAAAGCTGCCCAGAATCGGCGGGTGCTTTGCCTGCGCACTGGACGGCTGCTTTGGCTCCCACGACGCCGCGCTGAAGGAGCCCTATGCGGACGCGTTGGGCGGGGAAGGCGTTCTATATTACGACGATCAGAAGGTGACGGATTTCTGCAAGGCAGCCAACCGGGCAGGGCTTCAGATCGAACTGCACGCCATCGGTGACAAAGCCTTCGATCAGGCCTGCCGCGGGCTGAAGGCTGCGCTGGAGGACGATCCCCGGGCCGACCATCGCCACGGCATCATCCACGACTGCCTGCCTACGGAGGAAGGCATCCAAATCTGCCGGGATTATCACATCCAGATGCCGGTGCAGAGTGCCTTCATCGGTTGGGAGCAGGAGCCGGACGCCTATCTGGAGACGATTTTGGGACCGGAACGACTGCAAAGGCTGAACCCCATCCGCACCTTCCGGGACAATGGGATTATGGTATCCTTTGGCTCTGACGCTCCCTGCACCACCCCGGACCCCATCGCGTGGATTGACCGGGCGGTGAACCATACCAACCCGGCGCAGGCGGTGTCGGTGGAGGACGCGGTGCGGATGTGTACCTATAACGGCTGCTACGCGTGCTTTGACGAAAAAGAGCGGGGCAGTCTGGAGCCGGGGAAAATCGCGGACATGGTGATTCTGTCGGCCAACCCCTATACTGTGCCGAAGCAGAATCTGGGGCGGCTTCGGGTGGAGCGGCTCTACCTTTCCGGCATGCCCTATGAAAGCTGCCGGGAGAACGTCATGAAAGCGGCGCTGCGGGGCCTGACTTCCCACGCAAAGGCATAAATGAGGGAATATTATGACAAAAACGGAATTTCACATTCTGAACAGCCTGTATGACGGCAGCCGGGGCCGGGCGGTTTGCAGCGCGGATATCGAGGAAAGCAGAGCGCTCTCAGACCGGGAGGCTTACAACCGGCTGGTAAGGGAGGGCCTGATCTGCCAAACCGGGAGCCTGACAGCGGCGGGACTGGAAGCGCTGGAGCCATACCGGGTGGACAACGCGGTGATTCTGGCGGCGGGGGCCTCCACCCGGTTTATCCCGCTGTCTCTGGAGCAGCCCAAGGGACTGTTTGAGGTCAAGGGGGAGCGGCTGATCGAACGTCAGATCCAGCAGCTTCAGGCGGCGGGTATCCGGGATATTACGCTGGTGCTGGGATATAAAAAGGAAATGTTCTGCTATCTGGCGCAGAAGTATGGGGTCAAGTTCATTATCAACAATTCCTTCAACCTGAAGAACAACATTGAGAGCCTGTATCTGGCAGAGAAGGCGCTGAAAAACACCTATGTCTGTGTCAGCGACAGCTATTTTGTGGAGAATCCCTTCCATCAGTTTGAGTACCAGACCTTCAACGCCGGTGTGTCTGTCACGGAAAAGACCGACGAAATGTACGTGGACACCGATTCCGATGGCAGGATTCTCAAAATGGAGGAAAGCCGTTCCGGCGGACAAATTCTGCTGGGCCACGCCTTTTGGAGGAAAGAATTTTCCAACGCGTTTCTGGCGCTGGCGGAGGCGGACAGAACCGTGGGCAGGTACGATGCCTTTTTCTGGGAGTGGATGGTGAAGGACCATCTGGATATACTGCCGCCCATGTACTTCAAGGAGTACGCGGCGGGTAATATTTTTGAATTTGACTATTTCGAGGAGCTGCGGCAGTTTGACAATCAGTACCTGGGCCATACCCACAGCGAAATCATCCGGAATATCAAGCTGGTGTTTCGGTGTGATGAAGAGGATATCGTGGATTTCCGCAACGTCAGCAAGGGCATGACCAATACCTCCTTTATTTTTAAGATTGACGGCGTGGATTATATCTATCGGCATCCCGGCGACGGCACGGAGAGTATCATCAGCCGCCGCAACGAGAAAACTTCTCTTATTAAGGCCAGAGAAATCGGTATTGACCCAACCTATATCTACGCGGACGTGAATGAGGGCTGGAAGATATCGGTGTATATTCCGGAATTCCGGGAACCGGAGTATTCCTCCTTTGAAGATTCCAAGCGTGTCATTGCGGTTCTCAAAAGGCTGCACAGTTCCGGGGTTCAGGTAGACTACGGCATGAAGCCCTGGGAGGACGCGCTGGACATGGAGAGTCTGCTGCTTCGCAAGGACCCGAACTGTTTTGCGCTCTATGCGTCCCTGAAGGAGAAAATTGGCAGGCTGTACGCGCGGACGCTGGGCGACGGGGTGGAAAAATGCTTCTGCCACGGCGATACCTACAAGCCAAACTGGATGCTGCTGCCTGACGGGGGTGTAATCCTGATCGACTGGGAGTACGCCGGTTTTTCCGACCCGGGCATCGACGTGGGTTATTATATTGTGGATGCCATGTACGGCTTCGACGAGGCAGAGCGCTTCATCCGGGAGTATCTCGGTGACAGCTTTACAGAGGGGAAGCTGTTCCACTTCATGGCTTACACTGCCATCATCGCCTACTACTGGTTCGTGTGGGCGCTGTACCGGGAGTCCTGCGGCGCGGTCATGGGACAGGCGTTGGAGGACTGGAAAGCCATGGCTGTCAAGTATGCCGATTATCTGCTGGAGTAAGGAAGGAAAAACGACTATGGAGGAGAAAAAAGAGGGACTTGTGCGGGCGCTGGGGCTGAAGGAATCCATCAGTATGACCATTGGCACGGTGGTGGGGGTAGGCCTGTTTACCTGCGGCTCTGCTCAGATCGGCCTTGTAGGCTCCTGGATCATCGGGTTTACATTTGTCGCGCTGCTGATTTCTATCTGGCCCTGCCTGATATACGGTGAAATGTCCGCCGCGCTTCCCTGCGCCGGCGGCACCTACCACTATGCGAAGCGGGGACTGAACCGGCTTTGGGCGAATCTCTCCGGCTGGCACTATATTATTTCCGTTGTTGCCATCGGCGCGGGAGAGACGCTGGCGTTTTCCAACTATTTTAAGATCCTGCTGGAGCAGCTGGGCGTTGATATCTCGTGGCTGGACTCCCGGGTCATCGCCATTGCGCTGGTCGTGGTGTTTCTGATATTGAATTTCCGGGGCATCGAGCAGTCCGGCAGGGCCCAGACCGGATTCATGTTTTTCTTCTGGGGCTGTGCCGCCGCATGGTTCCTTTATATGATTCCAAAGGTTCACGTCTCCTATTTCGGCGGCATCGCCATGAAGGAGCTGCCGCCCTTCCGGGAGATCATGTATATTTTCGGACTGGTGTGGTGGTGCTACACGGGCTTTGAAACCTGTGTTTCCATGGGGTCCGAGACCAGATATCCACAGTATAATCTGCCCCGGGCGCTGAAGCTGTCGGTATTTCTGGTGTTTGCCCTCAACGCGCTGTTCCAGTGGTTTCTGGTTGGTCTGGTTCCCAGGCAGTTCTATGGAATCCTTGCCGCGGCGGACGCACCCTATGCGGAGGGCCTGAAAGCAGCCGGACTGGTAGGTATGCCGATCATCCTGCTGTGCGTTGGCATTGCCTTCGGCGGCGACCTGTCTACCATCAACCCAGGCATCGCGGCGCCGGCACGGTATATTTATACGATGGCGGAGGACGGTGCGCTTCCCGCGTTCCTTGGAAAGATCCACCCGAAGTACAAGACGCCGCATATTGCCGTGATTGTGGTGGGCGCAATCAATGTGGTTTTGATTGCAACGGGTTCTATCGATTACATCGCGTCTGTTTCTCTGATTTCGCTGGCAGTGTGCTACATGATCGGCTGTCTTGCGTACCTGGGCCTGCGCAAACGCTATCCGGATATGAATCGCCCCTATCGGGCGCCTTTTGGCAGACTGGGCTGCTATGTTACCATTGTGCTCTACTGTTTTATGCTTATTTTCGCCGATTCCACGGCGCTCATTACGGCAGGCGTGATTACCGTTGCGTGCATTGTGTTCTATTATGCGTTCACAAAGCGCCACTGGGCCCCGCTGCTCAGCATCGAAGAAGAAATCGGTATCATCGAAGAACCGGACGGCGCTGAAAAGGCCCGGATGGATCGGGAATACGCCATCTGGAAATATGTGACCATTGGGGTCACCATTCTCGCACTGGGAATCTATTTTATCCCCATGCTCCTCCGGTAAGGAAAACAAATTAAACCGGGCCTGATTCCTTTGAATCAGGCCCGGTTTTTTGCAAAAGCGACGCCCTAGGGAGCGGCGTGGCGGTCGAGAACACAGGTTTCGTCGTAGATACTCCAGTTGCTCAGATCCCACGGATTGTCCTTGACACTGGCCCATTGGGCGGCAAAAAAGGTGTTTCCGTTGTTCTCCTGCGTCCTCCACGCATCGGAGCGGATAATGAACTGCTCGTGGGCTGTCTTTTCATCGCTGTTGATCGCCTTCCCGGTGTAGGGATTCACGGGGTTCTCAACCACGCCCGCCATTGCGAGGGCGGGCACATCCGCGTTGGTCATGAAGGTATCGCAGGTTTCAAAGCCGTGGGCGTCAAAGTCCTTCACCATCAGCAGCGGCATAAATCCCTCCAGATCCACGCTTTCGCCCTGATGATCGGCAATCATCTCATCCAGCACCTCGTTGCACTCACCGTGATCGGATACCAGGATGATGCGGGTGTTGTCATAGGCGTCGTTTTCCCGGAGATAGTCGAACCAGTCTGCCAGAAGCAGCAGCGATGCCATATTGCACTGATAGCTGGACATCTGCTCTGGGGTTTTCACCCGCAGGGTTCTGCCGCCCACTGTGAAGCGATCCCGGTGGGTGGCATCGTACTGCGTGTTGTTGACGACCTGGGAGGGGGTGTAATCCGGCTCCTGAAGGAGCGCGGTGTCGTGGGTGGTGTCGTTGGTCATCATCAGGAAGGTGCCGGTACTGTCGTCGGAGATGTCGGTAATGCTTATCAGATTTGTCAGCACCTGATAGGCTCCCTGGAAGCCTTCAGGGATACCTGTAGACATGCTCAGAGAGTTGATTGATTGGGTGCTGGAAGGAACGACCTGATTGTACGCACCGTTGTTGTAGAAGGTCTTCTGCAGACACAGGGGTACAGACTTTGTGATGCTGAACAGGAAAAAGTTACGGGTTCTGCTGGAGATGGCGCTGGCGATCGCCTCGTCTCCGATAAAGGCGCCCTTGGTGATATAGGCCTGAATTCGGGGATCGTCGTCATAGATCGACAGATCCGGAATCCACTGATAACCGGCATAGACCGGGTCGCAGATCGTGACCCTGCTGCCGCTGTCCGCAAACAGAGTGGGCATCACCTTCAGCGCCTCATTGTGCTTGGAAACCAGAGACTCACTGTTCCGCCTGTTCAGCTCCACCGGCGTATACTCATAGCCGCCAAAAAGAGCAGGGGTAGCGAAGTTGGTGTGTCCTCCAAAGGAGATGGTGTTGGAATAATGGGTAAAGCCGTCAAATTTATCCACGAGTTCCGGCTTTTCGTTGAACAGATAGGGAATATATTCTCCCATTGCCCGGTCCAGCATAATCACCACAACGTTTTTGCCGGTTTTGCTGATGGGAAGGGAGATGTCCTCGGCAGAGGAGTCGCTGGTGGAGAGACTGCCGATGGAGGCGTTGATCTGAACCATATTCACGACGGACATGCTGACAATCGCAATCAGGGCCGTTATAACAATGGTAACAGTGCCGCGGCGGAACCGGCGCAGAAGCAGGTACAGAATCAGAGCGACGGCTGTGAGAATCAGCAGATTCAGCACCTGCTCCCACAGCGGAAAGCTCATACCGTTTTCATACTTCAGCGTTGCGGAAAGGGTACCCAGACTGGTGCCGAAGAACAGGTAATTGACCAGCATGACGCCGCACAGAATCCACGCCAGCTGCTGAAACAGGACCCTGCCCCGGGGGGTAGCCAGCCGGTAGAATACGCCAATCCAAACCAGAAACACGCCGGCAGCCATACACGCGGAACTGGCAATGTAATTCAGGGGGTGGTAGAAATGGCTTACATCCACAAATTCCTGCGGGGAAGAGACGATGACGGCGGAGGGAATGAGCACGCCGGTGAGGACGGTCAGGAATAACGCGCTGAGCCAAAAAATCCGGGGCTCAGAGACTGCCGGAGAAGTTTGTCTCCGAATGGTAAGGGGAATTCTGCGTGCCAGGATGGACGAAAGCATCGGCAGGGTCAGCAGAAGCCCCAAGGCTATCAGACAGAATTTCCGCCGGATGTAGGGTGGGTGATACAGAAACGTGCCGTAGACGGAAATGGCTGCGCCTGCGGCGAAGGCCAGATACCGGAGGGCCTTTCTGGGATTTTTCAGCTTATAGAAAATGGTCTTTCCCAGAGAAAACAGGTTGTTCAGCGTCCAGTAAAACACAAGGCCCGAGGGGGAATTGTACAGGAACACCAGAAAGAACAGGGCCATGCCGTAGAGCTGAATCTTGGTTTTCAGCGGAAAGCCCTTCAGGTACAGGGCGCTGGAGACACAGTTGATGGCGGTCATCAGGATGGGAAGCAGATTGATGGCCAGACCGCCGATGACCAGCAGGCCGTCGGGAGCGCCCAAATCCCGGATGGGGCCCAGAGCCACGCCATTCAGAATCTCCGCGTGGGCCAGAAACTGGTAGGCAGCCATGAAGAAGGGAATTTCCAGCAGCAGGGAGACGGAGCCGCTCAGGGCATCCGTGGGCCGATAGTGGTTCTGCCGGTAATAGGTTTGCAGAATCATCATCCGCTCGTCGCCGGAGAAGGCCTTTTTGATGTGGGCAACGCCCTTGTGAAGCCTTGCTTCTGTATCCCGGGATTCCTCCTGCATGGCATCGGCCCGCCGGTACAGCGGAAGAACCAGAATGTTCATGACAAGGCTCAGGGCAATAATCGCAAGGCCGGGATGGCCCATAACCCGGTTTGCAATGGAGAAAATTGTCTCAAATACCAGCTTCAAAGGCCCGATGGTCAGAGCCTCCAGAATATCGAAAAATGTCATGTTATTTATCCTCTTCCCCGGCGGTCAATTCGTCGTATTTTTGCAGCAGATAGTCCACAGTGCGCCGGGCGCCCTCGCCGGGATGCTCCCAGGTTTCGGCCCGGGCCTGACGGCGGCCCTCAGCGTACCGGGGGTCAGACAGGCACTCGTCAATCAGCGATTTCAGATCGCCCATGTTTTCGGGCTTCAGCTGGCAGCCCAGCCGGGGCAGGGCGGACACGGTCCACAGAGGCTCTTTCAGCCACCAGGCATCGTACAGGCCCACGTCAAATTGAGGGTCGGTATAAATGACGGGCTTGTCGAAAATCAGGGTGAAGTCGAAGATAACGCCGGAGAAATCGGAAACCAGAATGTCAGAACGGCGCAGCACCTCAAAATTGTCGGTGTCCCGGTTCCATTCCAGCTGCTCCGACGCGGGATACTCCGCCATGAGCTTTTCAATCATTTCCGTTTCGGATTTGAAGGATTGAGGATGGGGGCGGACAATCACATGGTAGCCGGTTTTCAGAAGGGTTTCGATGATTTTTCCGCCGTAAACGCTGAACAGCGCGCTTTTGCCCCAGGAGGGGGCCAGCAGCACGGTGCGGGGGTGCTCCGGGGCGGGGCCGGCTGCCCGGAGCCGGGCTGCCATTTCATCCATGTAGGGAATGCCGACTTTCACCAGCTCCTTTTCGGGAAGCCCCCGAAGCTGTTCCAGCGCGCGCACCTGCCCCACCTGATATTCCCCGGACAAAAGCACGGCATCGTAGTAATCAATGCCGAACATCCGGTACATGGTGATGTCGCTGGCGGCGTGGGCAATGTGGACATAGAACTGCACATCCTTCGCCCGCTTCCACTGGTAGACCTCCAGCCCTGGCGTGGTGGACAGGACGATGGCGGCGTTGAGGAAATTCAGCCGGGTGAAGGCCTTGTTGCCCTCGCCGATGAACTGGGCTTTCACATGGGGGTAGGGATTTTTCAGCGCCGGGTCATCCTCCGACGCGGTCATGTAGACGATATCCCGGCCCCGCCGGTCCATTTCCCGGCAGATGGGCTCAAAGACAGTCCAGTAGCGCTTGTCATCGGAGAAGATCACAAAGGGGAGCTTCTCCGTACCGCTTTTCGTCTTTCCGCCGGTTAGACGAAACCGCAATTTAATTACCAGCATCCGCAGAGAATAAACCGCCGCGCCGATAACGCCGATGAGGATGGTGAACAGCATACTCCCGGTTCCGGGATCGATGTACAGATTCATACTTGGCGCTCCTTGTTCGACAAATTTCGACATTAGAAATAATTATAGCAAGGCTAATCGGCAATGTCAATCTGTGCCTTTTATCAGAAAAGCGATCCGAAACAACGGTTTGTTCTGCGGTGTCTTCTCAATTGAGAACGGTATTACCAGATAGCAGTATCAAAAAAGCCGGGCCTGATTCCTTTGAATCAGGCCCGGTTTTTACAAAAGTGACAAGCTAGGGAGCGGCGTGGCGGTCGAGAACACAGGTTTTGTCGTAGATACTCCAGTTGCTCAAATCCCACGGATTGCCCTTGACACTGACCCACTGGCAGGCGGGGAAGGTATCGCGGAAGCCGTTGGAGCTGCTCATAAACCCAGCCACCAGAACGTACTGCTCGTGGGCGTTCTTCTCTTCGCTGTTGATCGGTTTTCCGGTAAAGGGGTTGACAGGATTCTCAATCAGTTCTGCCATCGCAAGGGTAGGAACATCGGCATTGGTCATGAAGTCTTCCCGGGAACTGAAACCGTGGGCGTCAAAGTCTTTCACCATCAGCAGAGGCAGATAGGCTTCCAGATTTACGGACTCATCTCCAAGCGGGACAGTCATTTCTTCAATCTGATTGAGGGCCCTGCCGTGATCGGACACCAGAATGATTCTGGTGTTGTCATAGACGCCGGCTTCCCGAAGATAATCGAACCAGTCTGCCAAAAGCAGCATTGCCGCCATGTTGGAGTGATAGTGATGCATACGCACGGGATCATCCATGTCCAGCGTCCTGCCGTTGGTGGTAAACCGACCGGCGTTGGCGGCATCGTAGGCGGTGTTGTCCACAATTTCGGAGGGAACATATTCCGGCTCCTGCAGGAGCGCCGTATCGTGGGTTACATCGTTGGACAGGAACAGGAAGGTATTTGTGTCCGAATCGGTGACAGCGGTCAGGTTTGACAAGTTCTGCATGACTGTGTAGGATTGCAGGAAACCGGTAGGGATGCCGGAGGCGCGGGAAGGAGACTCGAGCACCTGACCCGAGCGGTGAAAGAAATTTACCTGATTATAGTTACCGCTGTCGTAAATGGTCTCCTGGATGAGCAGGGGCAAGGTCTTCATGACGGAGAAAACGAAGAAATTCCGGCGGTTGCTTATGGGCATCTGTTCCTTCTGTTCGTCATCAAGATACATTCCCTTGGTAATGTAGGTCTGAATTCTGGAATCGTCACCGTAGATTGTTAAATCCGGAAGCCACTGGTATCCCGCGTAAGGCGGATCGCAGACGGTCACCTGGTAACCGTTGTCCGCGAACAGGGTGGGCATTACCTTCAGTGCTTCGTCGTGCTTGGAGACGAGCGTCTGGTCAGCGCGGCTGTTGATTTCCACCGGCGTGTATTCATAGCCGCCCACCAGCGCCGGCGCCCCGTAAAGGGTAGCTCCGCCGAAGGAAATCGTATTGGGATAGTACGTAAAACCGTCGAATTTTTCGGCAAGCTCCGGCTTTTCGCTGAACATGCAGGGGACATACTCGCCCAAGGCTCGGTCCAGCATCAGAACGACCACGTTTTTACCGTTTTTGCTCAGGGGAAGCTGTACGCTTTCGGCATAGTCGCCGGCAAGCGCCTGGTCTACGGACTGCCTGATTTGCACCATGTTCACAACGGACATACTGCTGATGGCAACCAAAGCCGTCAGCAAAACCGGCACAACACTGCGGCCAAATTTCCGGGAAAACAGGTACAGAAGCAGTGCCGCCGCCCCTACGGCCAGCAGATTTACCAGCTGTTCCCTGGAAGAGAACAGAACCGCACTCTGATACTGAAGGAACGGGGTGAGTGTGCCCAGATTGGTACCGAAGAACAGGTAGTCCACCAGCATTACACCGCACAGAATCCATACCAGCCGCTGGAAAATGATCTTCCATTTGGAATCTGCCAGCCAGTAGAATACGCCCATCCAGACGAGGAAGGTACCGGCAGACAGACACAGCGCGTTGGCGATATACCACAGAGGATGGTAGAAATAGGTGACATCCATAAACTCCTGAGGAGACGACGCGATCACAGCCGAAGGAATCAGCATGCCGACGAGGACCGTCAGGAACAGAGCGCCAAGCCAAAACACTTTGGCGTCAGACGCAGGCTGCACCCGCGTTTTCCGCAGGGGAAGAGAGAGCCTGACTTTCACCACGGAAAGGATCAGCGGCAGTACCAAGGCAGCGCCCAGCATCAGGAAAAACACTCTGCGTTTGGTGCTGCATTCCTGATAGGGCAGCAGCCCCAACACCACCGACCCAAGGCCCGCGCCGAAGAGCAGAATACAGAGCGCCTTTCTGGGATTCTTCAGCTTATAGAAAATGGTCTTTCCCAGAGAAAACAGGTTGTTCAGTGTCCAGTAAAACACAAGGCCCGAGGGGGAATTGTACAGGAACACCAGAAAGAACAGGGCCATGCCGTAGAGCTGAATCTTGGTTTTCAGCGGAAAGCCCTTCAGGTACAGGGCGCTGGAGACACAGTTGATGGCGGTCATCAGGATGGGAAGCAGATTGATGGCCAGACCGCCGATGACCAGCAGGCCGTCGGGAGCGCCCAAATCCCGGATGGGGCCCAGAGCCACGCCATTCAGAATCTCCGCGTGGGCCAGAAACTGGTAGGCAGCCATGAAGAAGGGAATTTCCAGCAGCAGGGAGACGGAGCCGCTCAGGGCATCCGTGGGCCGATAGTGGTTCTGCCGGTAATAGGTTTGCAGAATCATCATCCGCTCGTCGCCGGAGAAGGCCTTTTTGATGTGGGCAACGCCCTTGTGAAGCCTTGCTTCTGTATCCCGGGATTCCTCCTGCATGGCATCGGCCCGCCGGTACAGCGGAAGAACCAGAATGTTCATGACAAGGCTCAGGGCAATAATCGCAAGGCCGGGATGGCCCATAACCCGGTTTGCAATGGAGAAAATTGTCTCAAATACCAGCTTCAAAGGCCCGATGGTCAGAGCCTCCAGAATATCGAAAAATGTCATGTTATTTATCCTCTTCCCCGGCGGTCAATTCGTCGTATTTTTGCAGCAGATAGTCCACAGTGCGCCGGGCGCCCTCGCCGGGATGCTCCCAGGTTTCGGCCCGGGCCTGACGGCGGCCCTCAGCGTACCGGGGGTCAGACAGGCACTCGTCAATCAGCGATTTCAGATCGCCCATGTTTTCGGGCTTCAGCTGGCAGCCCAGCCGGGGCAGGGCGGACACGGTCCACAGAGGCTCTTTCAGCCACCAGGCATCGTACAGGCCCACGTCAAATTGAGGGTCGGTATAAATGACGGGCTTGTCGAAAATCAGGGTGAAGTCGAAGATAACGCCGGAGAAATCGGAAACCAGAATGTCAGAACGGCGCAGCACCTCAAAATTGTCGGTGTCCCGGTTCCATTCCAGCTGCTCCGACGCGGGATACTCCGCCATGAGCTTTTCAATCATTTCCGTTTCGGATTTGAAGGATTGAGGATGGGGGCGGACAATCACATGGTAGCCGGTTTTCAGAAGGGTTTCGATGATTTTTCCGCCGTAAACGCTGAACAGCGCGCTTTTGCCCCAGGAGGGGGCCAGCAGCACGGTGCGGGGGTGCTCCGGGGCGGGGCCGGCTGCCCGGAGCCGGGCTGCCATTTCATCCATGTAGGGAATGCCGACTTTCACCAGCTCCTTTTCGGGAAGCCCCCGAAGCTGTTCCAGCGCGCGCACCTGCCCCACCTGATATTCCCCGGACAAAAGCACGGCATCGTAGTAATCAATGCCGAACATCCGGTACATGGTGATGTCGCTGGCGGCGTGGGCAATGTGGACATAGAACTGCACATCCTTCGCCCGCTTCCACTGGTAGACCTCCAGCCCTGGCGTGGTGGACAGGACGATGGCGGCGTTGAGGAAATTCAGCCGGGTGAAGGCCTTGTTGCCCTCGCCGATGAACTGGGCTTTCACATGGGGGTAGGGATTTTTCAGCGCCGGGTCATCCTCCGACGCGGTCATGTAGACGATATCCCGGCCCCGCCGGTCCATTTCCCGGCAGATGGGCTCAAAGACAGTCCAGTAGCGCTTGTCATCGGAGAAGATCACAAAGGGGAGCTTCTCCGTACCGCTTTTCGTCTTTCCGCCGGTTAGACGAAACCGCAATTTAATTACCAGCATCCGCAGAGAATAAACCGCCGCGCCGATAACGCCGATGAGGATGGTGAACAGCATACTCCCGGTTCCGGGATCGATGTACAGATTCATATTTGGCGCTCCTTAATAGATAATTGTTTACATAACACGGCCCCATAGCAGCCATACAGCACGATACAGAGCCAAAGCAGCGGCGCAGGTTCACTGGGGGCCGCTGTGATATTCGACAGAAAGTGGGCAGCAAAGCCGGGCAGCAGACTCCCGGAGAGGACAGCGGCAGCCGCGAAGCAGATTCCGGCAGTCAGTGCGCACAGCACCTGCGCCCACGTGTACAAAACGCTTCCCGCCGTCAAATTGACGAGATGGAACAGCGCGAACACAATGCTGCTGAGCAGGACGGCGGGAATGGCCCCGTACCGCATCAGAAGGCGCAGCAAAAAGCCCCGGAAGAACAGCTCCTCCGCGGCGCAGACAGCCAGCATCAGCAGAAATGTCGGAAGCGAAAGGGAAAAGGCCTTCGCGGTAAGGCAATTGCACACCGGCAGCATCAGCAGTGGGAGGAACCGGAGGGGATACCGGGGAGCGCAAAGCCCCAGACGGCGGGCCTGACCGGTGCGGAAGACCCAGAGAATCAGGGCAGCAGAATACCCACACATTGCCAGAGGAACAATCCACGGGGAACCATCCCGGGACAGGCAGGCTGCCAGTGTGTAGATCAGGCTATATGCTGCGATCCACAAAAAAGTCATACTGCGTTTCTCCACTCTGCGGCAATCTGAAAGGGCGTCGCCGGATATCTTTGCCCTGCCCATATACCACATATACTAACATGGCTGATTTTGAAAGTCAATATATGCCTTTTATCAGAAAAAATCCGAAATACCGGTTTGTTCCCACAAGAAAGACGAAAAGTAAACGGACGGACAGCCCAAAAGCGGCATGGTCACCGCCAGCGGCGGTAAGGGTTCCGCAGGCATTGGTGCGCTTCCGGAGAAATGGCTTTTTTGTGGACAAGCAGCGTTTTTTCCTTGAAATTACGAAACGCCCGATATATACTATTATTGGAAATGTATGGGCTCTGACACTTGACCGCATCCCGGGATATGGGCACCCTGTTCAGCGATACCGCGTATTTTATAAGAGAGAGGATTATGCATATGAGAAGAAGGCTATTGGCATGGGTTCTTGTGCTCGCCATGGGGCTTTCCGGTGTCCCCATCCCGGCGCTGGCCGAGGAGACGCTTGAAACACCGGAGACACTCCTGACGGAGGAAACCACTCTGACAGAGCCTGCGGAAGAACCGCTGCCGGCTCAGGAGGAAACCGCGGAGACGGAAGAGAAAGAAACCTCGGAGACAGAAGAGGAGGAAACCTCGGAGACGACGGAGGAACCGCTCCCTGAGGAAAATACGGAGGAACCCCTGCTGGAGGAACTCCTGCTGCCGGAAGAGGGGGAAACCAATCCTTCCGAGGAAGCGGAGGCGTCGTCCGCGTCCGAGGAATACTGTCTTCCCATGGAAATCCCGGATGATTTCGTTGCCCCCGTTGCCAGCACCTACGACTTTTCCCTGTATTCAATCGACGGCGAAGCCGAGATCCCGTCTTATTATGATTCCAGAGAGCAGTACGTGGTTACCTCCGTAAAGAGTCAGGGCAGCTACGGGCTGTGCTGGGCATTTTCCGCGTTGGCCGTGTCGGAAAGCGGCCTGATAAGCGCCGGGGATGCCGACGAAAACGTGGACCTTTCGGAATGGCACCTGGCACACTATAACCACGGCGACGCCTATGACCCGCTGGGAAATGCCGAAGGAGACAGCACGACGCTTCAAAACTATCTGAAAAACGGCAGCAACAACGTGTTCACTACCTTTGCGCTGGCAAACTGGGCAGGCGCGGCGCTGGAGTCTAAGTATGCCTATAACAGCTCCATGTCGGGACTGAGCGACTCCGCGGCGATGGACGACGCATATCATCTGGCCAACGCCTACTGGATCAACGCCAAGGATGATACAGCGAACATCAAGAGCTACATCATGAAGAACGGCGCGGTGGGACTTTCGTATTATGACGACAAGAACAACGGCGACCAGAATTTCAATTACACAACCAACGCGTATTATAACAGCAGCCAAACCACTACCAACCACGCGATCACCGTCGTGGGCTGGGACGATAATTTCAGCGCCGACAATTTCAAAACCTCTCCCTCCGCCGATGGCGCGTGGCTGTGCAAGAACAGCTGGGGCCCGTACTGGGGTGACAACGGCTATTTCTGGCTGTCCTATGAGGACGCGTCCATCAACGCCAGCACTTCCAAGGCCTTCGTCTTTGAGATGGAGCCCAGCGACAAATATGACTGGAACTACCACTATGACGGCAGTACCGGCACAAACTACATTTTATCAAACAGCGGTATCTCCGTAGCCAGCGTATTTCGGGCAGCCGGCAGTACCGGCGGCATGGCAGAAGAAATCCGGGCTGTGGGCATGGGTGTTGCCAGCGCGGATGCAGAATACAGCATCCAGATCTACCGCAATCCCACCAATGCTTCCGATCCGACCAGCGGTGAAGCAATGCTGTCCAGCCCCCAGACAGGCTCGACCCAATTGGCAGGCTTTTACACGGTGGAGCTGGACGAGCCGGTACGCGTGCAAAATGGCGAGACCTTTGCCGTGGTCATCACGTTCAGCGGAGCGGTTTCCATCTTCATGGATGAAACCTACAAAAACGGCACCTGGATCTCCTTTACCAGCCATACAGAACCCAACCAGACCTTTATTGGCAGCCCCTCCAACTGGAAGGATCTTCATGATGACGGCCGCGCGGCCAGAGTGAAGGCCTATACGGTGGTCGCAGGGATGTCCTTTGACAAGAAGTCGGTGGAACTGGAGATCGGGGATACATATACCCAGATGCCCACCGTACAGCCGTCCGATGCCCTGGTCAGCGGCTACACCTGGACCAGCAGCGATCCATCGGTAGCCACGGTGGACTCCTACGGTACGGTAACGGCAGGGAAGGCCGGAACCGCCGTTATCACGGCATCGACAACCTTCTCCAGCGGCAGCTTCTCCGCCTCCTATCAGGTAACGGTGAAGAATTCCGGCTCCTGCGGCGCTGACCTGACCTTTACCCTGACCGGGGACGGCGTGCTCGCCATCACCGGCAGCGGCGCGATGAACGACTATACCGACGGCGGCTGCCCGTGGGATGCGTACAGGGCGAAGATCACCTCGGTCAGCCTGCCGTCCGGCATGACCTCCATTGGAGACCGCGCGTTCAGCGGCTGCACCGGCCTGACTGCCGTTACGATTCCTAAGAGCGTAACCTCCGTGGGTGAAAACAGCTTCTACGGCTGCGAGGGGTTGGAAGAAATCACCTTTGAACACGACCCGTCGGATACACTGACCATTGGACAGAACGCGTTCCAGCTGACGGACGCATTGGCTACCCGCATTCTCGTCCCCAACAAGCGGAACCTCCATACCGCTGTCAGCGGCTATGACTGGACAGGCGGCAACCGGAATGTGACTTACGTCAGCACGGAACCGGCTTTCAGCACCATTACCTATGACGCCAACGGCGGCACCGGCGCGCCTGAAGCTGCCAGCAAGGAAGAGGGCGTGGACGCTTTCGTCAGTGACGTCATACCCACCAGAACCGGCTACAAGTTCCTGGGCTGGGCAGACACCGACGACGCGGCTGAGGCCCAGTACCAGCCCGGTGACCGGTATACGCGGGACGAGGACATCACGCTGTACGCCGTCTGGGTGCCTGCCGGCATCAATCTCGTGGATGTGCCCGAAAGGCTGACCTCCGGGCAGTATGCCCATCTGGAGGCGTCCGCCTACCCAGATGCCTCCGTGGGGATCACCTTCCGGCTGAAGGACAGCGCAGACAGCAAATATGTCACCCTCTCCAAGAATCAGCTTACCGCCAGAACCGTTACCCAGCGGGTCGATGTTACCGTGGTTGCCGTCGCGCGGAACGATGAGGTTCCCCCTGCGGAATTTACGGTTGCCATCCTCCCGAGGGCAACGAAGGTGGATGTCTGCCGGGATTCGGATTTGCTTACCGGCAAGACGGTTCTTTGCGATATCAACGACGAGTTCCTGTGCCTGAACGCTGTAGTGACTCCCTCCGACGCGGCAGGGGATGTCAGCTGGAAATCCAGCAATTCCTCCATTGCCGGGGTAGACGATGACGGCATGGTAACGTTCTACAAGACCGGCAGGGTGACTATTACGGCTGCTGCCAATGACGGAAGCAGAAGGAGCGGAAAGGTGACCCTGGACATCGTCAAGGCGGCTTCCTCTCTGGGCATCACCAACGCGCCGGACGTTCTTCAGGGCGGCAAGCGGGTGACCCTGAAAACCGACATCGCCATGGATGACAGGACCATTGACCGGCACGTCACCTGGGCGTTGGACGAGGCGTGCGCGGCCTACGCCTCCATCTCGTCCTCCGGCGCGCTCTCGACCAAGGCAGTCTTTGAACCGGTGACGATTCATGTAACGGCCTGGGCCACCGCCAATCAGGCGGCTGTGGATGATGTCGAAATCCTTCTGCTGCCCACGGCAGCCGCCGCCCAAATCCTGTATCAGGATACGCTCACCGACAAAACCACGGTACTCCCCCTGAGGGTCGGCGAGACGCTGACGCTGGAAGGCGGCTGTTATCCGGCAGGTGCCTACGGGGAAGGCATCTGGAAGTCCAGCAGTACGAAAATTGCGACAGTGGATAAGGATACCGGCGTAGTCGAGGGAATCAAGGCCGGTGCGGCAACCATCACCTATACCTTTGCCGGCAAGAGCACCTCCGTCAAGGTTCAGGTCGGCAATCCTGTGACCGAGCTTGCCATTTCGGCCCCGTCTTCCGAGCTTCGCAGCGGAAAGAGCATGACGCTGTCCGCCGCCTTCAATGCGGACGCCAGTATCAGAAAGGCGGCCTGGAGTCTGGAAGATGCCGCGGATTCTGCTTACTGCTCCATTTCCAGCAGCGGCAAACTCTCTGCCAAAACGGTTTACAGCGACCACGAAGTGAAGATCAAAGCCACCGCTGTCGACGGCACCGGTATGACCGCTGTATCCACAGTCACGATTCGTCCCAAGACGGATACGGTCATGGCGATTATGGATGCCGCTTCCAATGACATCACAGGGAAGACAATTCTGTTGGAGCCTGGTGAGATGATGCAGGTGGGCGCCTGGACCGGGCTGAACCAGGACGGTGCGGCTTGGAAGTCCGGCAATACAAAGGTGGCGGCCATTGACCAGAACGGCAATATCACCGCACAGGCAGCCGGTACCGCGAAAATCACCGCCACCACCTCGGACAGACGCAGAGCATCCTTCACCATTCGGGTTGCCGTCAGGGTGAAATCGATCACGGTTGGTGTCAGAAATAATCTGGGGCCTGCTGTGGCATCCGGGAGGACATTGACCATGACCGCGGTTACCAACCCGGACGCTTCCAATAAGAAGGTTACCTGGTCGCTGACGTATCCCAACAATGACACGAAGTGCGCCTCCATCAGCAGCAGCGGCGTACTGAAAGCCGCCGCCGGTCTGACCGCTCCGACGGAGGTCAATGTGGTTGCCACCGCCGCCGATGGCAGCGGCACCCGCTCGGAAGCGTTCAACGTGAAGATCTATCCGGCGGCTACCGGCGTGAGCATTCTGCGCGGCGGCAGAGTGGTCAATGGTCTGACCATCGTCACTGCGGAGGAGAAGACCGCGCTGACCGCAAAGGTGTTCCCCAATGCGGCGCAGCAGCGTGTCGAATGGAAGAGCAGCAGTACAAGGATTGCCACTGTGGATAAAAATAACGGTATGGTCACCTTCTGGAAGTCCGGCACCGTCACCATCACTGCCACTGCGGCAGATGGCAGCGGAAAGTCTGTCAGCTTTAAGCTGACCTATAAGCCTTAATCACAACGCTATAAGAAACCCGCCTGCCGGAACATCCGGCAGGCGGGTTCATACTGTCACGGGACGATACCGAGCCATGCCCAATGGTGTGACGAATATAGACCAGCCGTGCACGCATTGGCAGGCGGCCCTGCCGCTGCGCACCAGCCGGCTGCCCCATTGGGTGACCATGTAACGATACCGAGCCATGCCCAATGGTGTGACGAATATAGACCAGCGGTGCACGCATTGGCAGGCGGCCCTGCCGCCGTGCACGCATTGTCAGCGGCCACTGGCCGCCGCGATGGTCAAATATGACAAAAGACAGTTGATAATGATATTGATTCTCTGTGCAATTGTGTTATGATATCCTTAGAGAAATAAATAACAGGAGGAATTTCCATGCAGTATTTAGGCATTGAATACCAGATGAAGCATCCGCCCCAGCTGGACCCCGGCTTCATTCCCTTCGGCGTCTGGCGGCAGGCCTACCTGAAGGGCGCGGAAAAGCCCATCGCCATCGCTTTGGAGCGGGACAAGGGCCGGGTTTCCGTTCACAGAACCTTCATCCACGGCACCCCCGAAATGGCGGAGGCGGACTACCGCTACGTGGAACGCTATGTGAAGTTCCTGCTGTGGTCCACCGGCGGCTTCCGCGTCTCCATCTGCGGCTGCTCTGAGCTGGCCCAGCGGCTGCAAAAGGCCTATACCCCCGAGGGCGAGCGCCACTTCGATTTCACCTTTGTGAACCAGCTCTACGAGCGGGATCTGGAGATTCTGGATCTGCCGCTGGAAAGCTGCCCCGCCGCCAACGAGATCGCCGAGCCCATGGGCGGAAATATGGACGGCTGCCGCATCGGCTTTGACGCCGGCGGCTCTGACCGGAAGGTCTCCGCGGTCATCGACGGCGAGTGCGTCTACTCCGAGGAAGTGGTCTGGTTCCCCAAGCTGAACGAGGATCCCGACTACCACTTCGGCCACATCGTGGAGGCCTTCAAGACCGCCGCTTCCAAGATGCCCCGGGTGGACGCCATCGGCGTTTCCTCCGCCGGCACCTTCATCGGCAACGCTCCCATGGTGGCCTCCCTGTTTATCAAGGTGCCCCGCTCCAATTGGGACAAGGTCAAGACCATCTATGACCGGGCCGCCGCCGAAATTGACCCCAACATCCCCATTCTGGTGGCCAACGACGGCGATGTGTCCGCCCTGGCAGGCGCCATGGGTCTGGGCAAGGGCAACCTGATGGGCATTGCCATGGGCACCTCCGAGGCCGTGGGCTATGTGGATGCCGACCAGAATGTACTGGGCTGGATCAACGAGCTGGCCTTTGCCCCTGTGGATTTGCAGGCGGGCGCCATGCAGGACGAGTGGTCTACCGACTTCGGCGTGGGCTGCAAATATTTCTCTCAGGACGCCGTTATCAAGCTGGCCCCCGCCGCTGGCATCGACATTCCCGGGGAGCTGTCTTTGGCGGAGAAGCTCAAGTATGTGCAGGCCCTGATGGAGAAGGACGACCCCCGGGCTATCGCCATTTTTGAGACCATCGGCGCGTATCTGGCCTATACCACCGTGCTGTACGCCCAGTTCTATGACATCAACTACATGATGCTGCTGGGCCGGGTCATGTCCGGCAAGGGCGGCGACACCATTCTGAAGGTCTGCAACGAAATTCTGGCGGAGGAATACCCCGAACTGGCGAAAAAGTGCACCGTCACCCTGCCCGATGAGAAGATGCGCCGGGTTGGCCAGTCCGTAGCCGCGGCGTCCCTGCCCAAGATCAAATAAGGAGAAATTGAATATGAGACTGATTATTGCAAAGGATTACGCCGATGTCAGCCGCAAGGCCGCCAACATCATCGCCGCCCAGATCTACCTGAAGCCCGACTGCGTGCTGGGCCTCGCCACCGGCTCCAGCCCCGTGGGTACCTACAAGGAGCTGATCGCCAAATACGAAGCGGGCGACCTGGACTTTTCCCGGGTCAGAACCGTGAATCTGGACGAGTACGTGGGCCTTCCCAAGGATCACGACCAGAGCTACGCCTATTTTATGCGGCATAACCTCTTTGACCACGTGAACATCAATCAGGCCAACTGCAACATCCCCAACGGCATGAACCCCGATGCTGATGCTGAGTGCGCCCGGTATGATGCCGTCATCGATTCCTTCGGCGGCGCGGATCTGCAGCTGCTGGGCCTTGGCCCCAACGGCCACATCGGCTTCAACGAGCCTGCGGACGCTTTCGCCAAGGGCACCAACTACGTGAAATTGACCGACTCTACCATCGACGCCAACCAGCGCTTCTTCGCCAAGCGGGAGGACGTTCCCACCCACGCCTACACCATGGGCATCGGCTCCATTATGAAGGCAAAGCGGGTGCTGCTGGTGTGCAACGGCGAAAATAAGGCTCAGGCCGTGAAGAACTGCTTCTTCGGCCCCATCAAGCCCCAGGCTCCCGGCTCTATTTTGCAGCTGCATCCCGACTTCACTCTGATTGCGGATGAAGCCGCCCTGTCTCTGGTGAAGGACCTGCTGTAACAAGAAACCATAAAAAGGAGGCTGCCGAAAGCACAATATCATTAAGTTAATTTAGTGCTACCCCTATGCTACATTTTTGCGGCATA